>NZ_CANMPJ010000002.1:317259-634519 GCF_947499705.1 uncultured Erythrobacter sp.
GAAGTGTGCGAGCCGAAAGAGGGCGAGACGGTTCTCGTCACCGGCGCAGCTGGCGCAGTGGGTTCGCTGGTTGGACAGCTTGCAAAAATCCACGGCTGCCGCGCAGTCGGGATTGCGGGCGGCCCCGAAAAGTGCGCCAAGCTCACCGAGAAATACGGCTTCGACGCAGCGATTGATTACAAGGGGAAAGACGAAGCCGCCCTTACCGCAGCTATCGGTGAAGCATGCCCCGATGGGGTCGACGTGATCTTCGAAAATGTCGGCGGACCAATCCTCGATGCCGGACTAATGAACCTCAACCTCTATGCCCGCGTCGGGCTGTGCGGGCTGATCAGCGAATACAACACGCCCCCACGCGGCGCGCGCAATCTGTGGAACCTCATCGTTACGCGATCTTCGATCCGGGGTCTGCTGGTCATGGACTATGTCGAACGCTTCCCGGAAGGCGCGGCAAAAATGGGCGAATGGGCGGCCGCCGGTCAGCTCGCGAGCGAAGAGCATATCGACGAAGGATTGGAGCACGCCTTCGACAGTTTCATGCGGCTGTTTGCTGGATCGAACCAAGGCAAGATGATCCTGAAAATCGCCACCTGAAACATGGCCCGCGACCTCCTAGTCCTGTCCGGTGGCCACGCTTATGAGCGTGAACCCTTTGCGGAACTGCTTGGCGCGCTCGGCGAGTGGGACATCACGCACCTGATGCACCCCGAAGCCGAGGAAGCGGTCGCGGGTGGCCGCGCTTTGGAAGCCGACGCGGTGCTGTTTTATGACATGGGCGGATACACCTTCGCCGACAAATGGGTGACCTCGCGCCCGCCATCCGAAGCGTTCCGCCGCGCTATCGTCGAGCGGTTCGAGGCCGAACGCGGCGCGGTAGCGATGCACCATGCCCTGGCCGGATGGGCTGACTGGCCCGAATGGCACGAAATGCTAGGCGGGCGGTTCCTCTACACTCCTGGCGAAGTGCGCGGAAAAGCTACGCTCGATTCCGGCTATCGCCACGACGTCGACTACGCCGCGCAGGTTGTCGCCGATCATCCGGTGACCGCCGGGTTGCCGAGCGAATTCCGGGTCGTTGACGAGCTTTATCTCGCCGAGATTTTCGAGGATGACGTTACCCCGCTGGTCCGCTCCGACTACACATTCACACGCGACAATTTCTATTCCGCCGCGCAAGGCATTTCGGGCACACTTTACTCCAACGATGGCTGGGACCATCCGCCGGGCAGCAATCTCGTCGCCTGGCACAAGCAGGTGGCGAATGCGCCGCTGGTCTACCTCCAGTTTGGCGATGCACCGCAGACCTATGCCAATCCGCATGTTCGCCAGATGCTAACCAATGCCCTCGATTTCATCGCAGGAGAAAATCCATGACCCCGATTGAAACCATCACCGCCTTCATCGCCGCATGGGACGAATACGATCTCGAGAAAATCTATTCCTTCATGGCAGAGGACATCGAGTGGTCGGACATGCCACTTTCGACGGTCAACGGCATCGATCAGGTCCGCGCCAAGATGGCGGCGTTCCCGGGCGTCGAGGCCTGCGGCTTCGACACGCATCACATCGCAGCCAATGGTAGTGTCGTCCTGACCGAACGCACCGACTGGTTCGAGATGAAAGGCCGCAAGCGCACCATCAAAGTGATGGGCGTGTTCGAACTGAACGATGACGGCAAGATCGCGAAATGGCGCGATTACTTCGACAGCGCTGAATTCGTACGCGAGTTTGGCGATCTCGCCGAAGGCTGAGGCCGCAAAAGCCCGTCAATCCTAACACATTCGCGCATCGCATCGCCCCGGTGCATGTGGCTAGGCTTGCAACCTAATTCGTTGGGATGAGAGCCGCCGTCATGAACAAGCCAGAATCCATCAAAGACGCGAGCGTCTTCGCGCCCGAAACGCTGATCGACCCGTTCGACTATTACAGCGCGATTCATGACGCAGGGATCGCAATCGAACACTTGCCGGAGATGAACACTTACGTCGTCTACAGTTATGATCTGTGCAACGAGGCGAACACCAAGCCCGCAGTTTTCTCAAACGATTTCAGTGTCCTGATGGGGCGTGAAGAAGACGAGGAGATCAACGCGATCCTCGCCGAAGGCTGGCCCGACGAAGCCACTCTCCTCACTGCCGATGCTCCCGTCCACACCCGCAATCGTAAGCTTGTGAACCTCGCTTTCTCCGCGCCGCGCGTGAACGCGATCGAAGACACGATGCGCGAAAAGTCGATTTCGTTGATCGAAGCGTTTGCGGATAAGAGCGAATGCGAGTTTGTCGAGGAATTCGCAATCCCGCTGCCGGTGTTCATGATCGCGGGGCAGATTGGGCTCGATAAGGACCCAAAGAAGGTCAAGGAATGGTCAGACGCGGCCGTCGACCGGTTCAGCCAGATGGTCGACCACGACCGAAAAAAGGAATGCGCCCGCGCACTGGTCGAATATCAGCACTACATGAAAGGCAAGATCGACGATCGCCGCGCCAATGGCGGCGACGATCTGCTGGCTGATCTGGTCGAGGCTCGGGTTGAAGGCGAAGAACCGCTGACCGATCCGCAGATCATGTCGATCATGCAGCAATTCATGGTCGCGGGAAATGAGACGACGACATCGACACTGGCAGGCGGATTGCTTCAATTGATCCGCAACCCTGATCAGATGGAAAAAGCCAAGGCAGCGGCAGGTGGGCGCGATCCCAAGCTGATCGGCAATCTTGTCGAGGAATCACTGCGCTACGAAACGCCAACTGCGGGCATGTGGCGCATCGTCAAGCAGGACACAGAACTGGGCGGTCAGGCAATTCCGGCGGGCGCCGTTGTCCAGCTGCGCTATGCCGCTGCCAATCGCGATCCCAAGAAGTTCGAAAATCCGAACGCATTCGATATCGAGCGCAAGAATGCGCGCGCGCATCAGGCGTTTGGCAAGGGGCCGCACATGTGCGTGGGCAACATGCTCAGTCGCAAGGAGATGCTGGTCGCGTTTGATGAGCTGTTGGAGCGGCTCGACGATTTCGCGGTCGCCGATGAGGATGGTATCACGATCCTCCCCAACATCCTGCTGCGCGGGGTAACGCGCCTGCCCATCACGTTCTCGAGGAAGAGCGCGTGAATTTCGACCTAAGCGAAGAACAGGAGCTGTTTCGCTCCAGCGTGGAGCGGTTTTCCGCCCCTATCGATGTAGAGGCTCGGCGCAAATTGCGACTGTCCGAGACAGGATATGACCGGGCGCGTTGGCAGGAACTTGCCGAAATGGGTCTGATCGCTCTGGCGGCACCGGAAGAGGCGGGCGGCATGGGCGGCTCTCCGGTCGATCTCGCTCTGGTTGCGGAGGCGCTTGGCAAGGCCAACTCACCTGATCCGTGGCTCGAACACGGTGTATTGCCCGCTCTATTGTTGGGCGCTGGCAGTGCCGAAGGCCCGCTCGAAAAAGTGCTCGGCGGCGAACAGATCGCCAGCTTTGCCTGGGCCGAACGGGCGCAGCGCTACAGCCTCGCAGCGAAAAGTTTGAAGGCTGAGACTTCAGGCGACGGCTTCGCAATGACAGGCGAGAAGACCTTCGTGATGGGCGCGCTATTGGCCGACCTGTTCATCGTCACCGCCGATCTGGATGGCGAGACCACCTGCTTCCTCGTGCCGCGCGACACCGAAGGACTTGAGGTCCGTGCCTATCGCCTGACGGATGGCAGCATTGCCGGTGAGCTTAAGCTGACGCGGGTCGGTGTATCCTCAACGGCGAAGCTCAACATCGCTCCAGACATCCTGACAGCCATCGTCAGCGATGCCCGCCTTTATGCTGCGGCAGAGATGGTCGGTCTGGGACAGCGACTGCTCGACGACACGCTGGCTTACGTGAAAGAGCGCGAGCAATTCGGCGTTGCGATTGGATCCTTTCAAGCTCTGCAACACCGGCTGGTGGAAGCCTATGCGAAGATCGAACAGTCGCGCTCGATGCTCTATCGCGCCGCACTGATCGACCGCAGTGAAACCGCCGAGCGGCAGCGCGCTGCAGCGGGCGCGAAGGCGTTTATCGGCGAGAATATCGACGCAGTCGCGCGCGAGGCGGTGCAGATGCATGGCGGCATGGGGATCACCGATGAACTGGCGATCGGCCACGCGATGAAGCGCGTCATGGTGCTCGCACGGCTGTTTGGCGACACAGATTCCGTACTCGCCGAATACGCGCTGGCGGCCTGAGGAGACTAGAATGGGCCAGAAGATCGATCCGGACTTGTGGAGCGATGACACACAGCCGCACTTGATGGGCGGGAGGCTACCTTCGGGTGAGATCGTATTCCCTATGCCTCAGGGCGACGCGGCAAAGGACGTTGAACCCCATAAGCTTTCGCGCACCGGCACATTGTGGTCGTGGACCACGCAGGGCTTTCTTCCAAAAGAGCCCTATGAAGGCCCCGGCTCTGGCCCCGACGAAGGTCCGCCGGATTTCCAGCCATTCCTGCTTGGCTATGTCGAACTACCCGGCGAAGTGATCGTCGAAGCGCGGATTGTCGATTCTCTGCTTGAAGATCTGTCGCTGAACATGCCGGTCGAGTTTTGCATCGTCCCGTTCAACGCGACGCATGACACCTACGCCTTCCGACCCATTACCCAAGCCGAGGAACAGGCCGCATGAGTGAGAACGTCTATATCATCGGCGCGGGCATCCATCCGTTTGGTCGGACCGAAGGCCGCTCCGGGCGAGAACAAGGCGTGTTCGCCGTGCGCGAGGCAATGGCCGATGCTGGGCTGGAATGGCCCGATATCGAATGCGCCTATGGCGGATCGGCAGCGGCGGGCAGCGCGGATATCATGGTCAACGAGCTTGGCCTGACCTCGCTCCCCTTCACCAATGTGGCCAATGGCTGCGCGACCGGCGGCAGCGCCCTCTCCGCCGCACAGCAAGCGATTGCGAGCGGGATGTATGATCTCGCGCTGGCAGTCGGCTTCGACAAGCATCCGCGCGGGGCGTTCAATGCCAAGCCTTCCGATTATGGCCTGCCAGACTGGTACGGCCAGACCGGGATGATGCTGACGACACAGTTCTTTGCGCTCAAGATTCAGCGCTACATGCAACTGCACGGGATCAGCCGTGAGACTTTAGGCCGGGTCGCGGAAAAAGCCTTCCGCAATGGCGCGAAAACTCCGCATGCCTGGCGGCGGAGCGAGATCGATCTCGAAACGATCATGAACGCCCCGATGATCAACGATCCGCTGACCAAGTTCATGTTCTGCGCCCCGGCAGAGGGCGGCGTTGCGCTGATACTGGCAAGCGAGAAAAAGGCCCGCGAACTGGGCGTGCTTGGTCCGGGTAAAAGCGTCAAGATCGCCAAGATTGCTGTGAAAACCCGGCCACCTGACAGTTTCGAGGTGTTTCAGGCCGGCGTGAGCATCAAGGAAGGCGGCAAGCCCACCGTGCTCGCTTCAAAAGCCGCGTTCGAAGGTGCAGGCATCGGCCCCGAAGATATCGACGTCGCGCAATTGCAGGACACCGAAAGCGGCGCGGAAATCATGCACATGGCCGAAAACGGCTTCTGCGCGGATGGCGATCAGGAAAAGTGGCTGGCAGAAGGCTGGACCAACACGGATGGCAAACTGCCGGTCAACACCGATGGTGGCTGCCTGGCGTGCGGCGAACCGATCGGCGCATCAGGATTGCGGCAAGTCTACGAAAACGTCGAACAATTGCGTGGGCGCGGCGGGGAGCGACAAGTACCAAACACACCGAAGACCGGATACAGCCATGTCTATGGCGCACCGGGCCTTTCAGCCGTGGCGATACTGGAGCGTTAATTGAGCAAGATGCCAGGGAAAATGGACTCCAAAGTCGCACTCGTTACAGGCGGTGCAGAGGGGATCGGAGCCACGGTCGGCCGGATGATCGTCGCCGAAGGCGGCAAGGTGCTGCTGTGCGATGTACAGATCGACAAGGCCCGCGCTCTGGCTGACGAGCTGGGCGAAAATGCCGAGGCCTTCGAACTTGACGTTCGCGAGCTCGACCAATGGCATGCCGCCGTAAAGGCCGCGCAGGACCATTTCGGCAAGCTCAACGTGCTGTGCAACATCGCTGGCATCTCGGAACCCGGCAACGTCGTCGACGTCGATCTCGATAGTTGGCGGCGCACCATCGATATCAATCTTGAAGGGCCATTCCTGGGCTGCCGCGCCGCGCTTCCAGTGATGGAGGCATCTGGCGAGCCGGCGGCCATCGTCAATATCGGCTCTATGATTGCCATCCGCGCAGCCGCGTTTGTGGCTGCCTACAGCGCCTCGAAAGCGGGCTTGCTTGGCCTGACTCGCTCCATCGCGCTCGATTGCGCCGAACGCGGCGTGCCGGTGCGCGCAAACATGGTGCATCCCGGCGCGATCCGCACGCCGATGTATGACCGCTACAAATACTCAGGCATGGCCGAACCCGAAGTGGTCGAGGAGCAATTCGCCGCGACCCACCCGATGAACCGCATCGGCGAACCGGAGGAAGTGGCCAAGGCGGTCGTCTTCCTCGCCAGCGATGATGCGAGTTTCACCACCGGCTGTGACTTCACAGTCGATGGCGGCGGATCGATCAGGAGCTAATATGAGCGAACAACCAGCAACCCGGATCGACGCGCACTTTATCGCTGCGGGCAAGTATCACGATATCGACTACCCGCGGCTCGAAATCCTGAAACTGCTTGCCGAGCATCCGCATATTCGCACCACCGTCGCGGCGGATTATTCGGGGCTGGAGCGGCTCGATGCATGCCGTTTCCTGATCACCTACACCTGCGACCTGATGCCGACCGAGGAGCAAGCTGCACAAGTGCGAGCCTGGGTCGAAGGCGGCGGCAAATGGCTCGCGCTGCACGGCACCAACTCGATCCTTGTCTTCACCGAAGAAGGTCTTGTCGATGCACCTGATGATCGGCCCGACGTGATGGAAATGCTGGGCACTCAATTCGTCGCACACCCACCGATTGGCCAGTTCAAGGTCGACGTGGTCAACACAGATCACGAACTCACACGCGGGATCGAGGATTTCGAGGTCGTCGACGAACTGTATCTCTCGAAGACCACCGCTGAAATTGACACGCTAATGCAGACCACGTTTGAGGGCGAAGCGACCGGCTTTGTCAAAGCGAACTGGGAAAAGACTGACGTGCCGATCCTCTACACCCGCGACATCGGCAAGGGGCGGATCGTCTACAACACGCTGGGCCATTGCCGGGGCCACTACGACCTGCCGGGAATGCAGGATTTCTACCCGCACAAGGAGATGTGCGCGTGGAATTACGACGTCTATTACGACATGCTCCGCCGTTCGATCGGCTGGGCGATGCGAGCGGAAGATTGAGCTAGGGACGCAGCCCATGGATATGAATTTCTCACCCGAAGACATCGCCTTTCGAGAAGAAGTGCGCGGGTTTCTGGCCGACAAACTGGCCGATCGTTTGCGCGATGGCGCACGGCGCACTCCAGGTGTGTTCGTCGAGCCTGATATCGGGATGGAATGGCACCGTATTCTGGCCGAAAAGGGCTGGGTTGCACCGCATTGGCCCAAGGAAGATGGCGGCACCGGATGGACGCCCACGCAGAAGTTCATCTTCGAAAAGGAATGCGCGCTCGCAGGCGCTCCCTCGATTTCGATCCTCGGATTGCGACTGGTCGGCCCGGTGATTTGCGAATTCGGCACGCCGGAACAGAAAGCGCGTTTCCTGCCTCGAATCCTGTCGGGCGACGATTACTGGTGTCAGGGATATTCAGAGCCGGGCAGCGGGTCCGATTTGGCTTCGCTCAAGACCTCGGCTCGATTGGATGGCGACGAATATGTCGTCAACGGATCGAAGATCTGGACCACCCACGCGCACCACGCCAATTGGATCTTCGCGCTCGTCCGTACCGACAGTTCGGGCAAGAAGCAGGCGGGGATCACTTTCCTGCTGCTGCCGATGGATCAGGACGGAATCGAAGTGACGCCGATCCACTCGATGTCGGGCGACCACGAGGTGAACCAAGTGTTCTTCTCGGACGCGCGCACGAGTGTCGAAAACCGCATCGGCGAAGATGGAGCGGGCTGGTCGATCGCCAAGTTCCTGCTTGAAAACGAGCGCGGCGGATCATGCTTTGCACCGCGACTGCTTCAGAGCATCGACAAACTTGCAGAGCTGGCGAAAACACAGCCTTCGGGCGTGAACGGAGCCATCGCGCACGATGCCCGTTTCCGCGATCGGCTTGCTCGCGTGCGGCTCGAAGCAGAAGCGTTGGAGTTCACCGAACTGCGCATCCTTGCTGAACTGGCCAAGGGTCGCGCGCCCGGTCCGCAAACATCTCTCGTCAAACTGCTTGGCGCGAATATCGGACAGGAGGTGGACACGTTGCGGCTCGAATTACTCGGCCCCGATGCACTGCAATTGCCGCTGGAGCGCCCGCTTTATGGCAACGAGGCACCGGAGCCGGTTGGCAGCGAACTCGCTCAGACCGCGATGGGCCGCTACCTCAACAACCGTGCCGCCACGATCTTTGGCGGGTCGGATGAAGTGCAGAAAAACATCATCGCAAAGACAGTTCTGGGGCTTTGATTTGCTCGTCATTGCGAGCGAAGCGAAGCAATCCATGGACCAATGCGAGCAGCAGAAACGGCAGGCCATGGATTGCCGCGCCGCTTTCAGCGGCTCGCAATGACGATTTGAGAGGAAACGACTGATGGACGTATCGAAGCTGATGTTCCGCGAAGGCCTGATGGCTGATGAGCGCATTCTGGTCACCGGCGGCGGCACCGGGCTGGGCCGCGAAATGGCGGAAGGTTTCCTCAAGCTGGGCGCGACCGTCTACATTTGCGGGCGGCGGCAGAACAAGCTGGATGAAACCGCTGCGGAATTGATGGAAGCGCATGGCGGCAAGGTTGTCGCGCATGCCTGCGACATCCGCGATGCCGATGCGATCCATGCGATGGTGGATAGCATTTGGGCCGATGGCGGCGCGCTGACCGGCGTGGTCAACAACGCGGCGGGCAACTTCATCAGCCGCACCGAAGACCTGTCGGTCAACGGTTTCAACGCCATCGCCGACATCGTGATGCGCGGAACATTTTACGTGACGCTCGATATCGGCAAGCGCCTGATCGAGGAGAAGAAGACTGCGAGCTTCCTTTCGATCCTGACCACCTGGGTGTGGTCAGGCAGCGCGTTCGTGGTGCCATCGGCTATGTCAAAGACAGCGATCCACGCCATGACCCAGAGCCTCGCGACCGAATGGGGCCGCTATGGCCTGCGCTTCAACGCAATCGCGCCGGGCCTCTTCCCGACCAAGGGCATGAGCGCCCGCCTTTCCCCCGGGGGGCAAGGCGGCAATTCCAAGAATGATCTCAACCCGATGGGCCGCGCGGGAGAGATGCACGAACTCGCGAACCTCGCGGTGTTCCTGATGGGCCAAGGCGCAGAATATGTGAACGGCCAGACCATCGCGATCGACGGCGCAGGCTATCAGGCGAATGGCGGCACGTTCTACCCGCAGCTGCACGCAATGGGCGACAATGAGTGGGACATGATGCGCCAGATGATCAAAGGCACCAACGCCAAGGACAAGGCGGACCGGGTGAAGGGATAAGGGCTGTTGCGCGGCTTGCTCGGGGACGGCTTCTACCGATCTCGAACCAAAACCAGTCCTTCGGATCACGACCCATTTGCGGTCGTATGTTTGTGCAGCTAGTTTCAAGCCTATGCAGGCAAGTTATCTTTGGGTTGGTATATTGATCTTGACCACAAGCTGTAACTCTGATGCCGACAAATGCGACCAAGCGAACCGAAATAATGCAGCAGTCTATGAGGATACGGTCGAAAATACCTTCTTGACGATCTACGTTGACCAAGAGGACGTTTTTTTGCTGGAAACTTCAGCGCCGTCCGATACGAGTGCCAACCCGGTTTCATCGTCTACCAAATATATAGATGGCGCACATTGGTTTTTGGGAATGGCTATCCCCACTGGCAAGGATCGAACCAGTTGGAGTGATGGCCAAAGCAAGTGCCGGATCATTTCAAAGAGAGATGCACTAACAAAATACACTTGCTTCGACGGCGACGGCATCAAAACAACGTATGATCTCGAAGAGGGTCGAGGACTGATATCTGCGCAAGTTTTCGACGCGGATGATCAACTGATCTCTGATACGCAGCTGCGCTCGAACGTTGGCGTCTTTTTTGGGGAATGCTGATTGTCAATCAAGCATCACGATGCTGCCAATTTGGCGTGAACTCTCGAGAGCAATTGCCTGGGAGTGCTCTATGTAGTTTTTGGGGTACTCTAGGTGGTGGCCACGCTACATGGTGCTCTTGAGAAGCGGCGATATGGAAGCTCACGACATCGGTAGTCCGTGAACTGGATGTCCAGAGGAAGACGTCCATCTCTTAGAAGAAGAGATTGTCCGCCCCCACCCAATAGCGGGCATGCACGCTCCGATTTCTGTGGTTTGAAAAATGTCGCGACGGGACGCCGCTACCTCGCGGCCTCATCCGCGAGCCGTTGGGCGGTTTTGTAGTCCGGCTTGCCATTGTTGAGCCGTAGCGAGCCGTTGGTGAACACATACAGACGCGGGATCTTGTACCCAGCCAGTTCCTCGCGGGCATGGCCGTCGAGCGCTTCTTCCAATGCGTCCGGCGCGCAGCCCTTGGGCTCGACCACTGCGACGACCTTTCTTCCGAAACGCTCGTCGGGCAGGCTGACGACGCGCGCATCGTTAACAGCTGGGTGCTCCAGCAACACCGCCTCGACTTCCTCGGGGAAGACTTTCTCGCCGCCGGTGTTGATGCACATGTTGTCGCGGCCGATGAACTCCATCGAGCCATCCGCACCCCAGCGGGCGCGGTCGCCTGTCATCAGCCAGCGCTTGCCGCCGATCACGGGAAAGGTTTGCGCATTCTTCTCGGTTTCGCCGAGATAGCCGAGCGGAAGGGGCCCCGTGCGCGCAACGATGCCGACGCCGTCCTCACCCGGTGCGATCTCTTTGAGGTTTTCGTCGAACAGCTTTGTCTCGCGGCCCGGCAGGGGCTGGAATCTGCCGCCGCCGGTCGAACCAGCGGCGGTGGTAATGACGATCCCGGTACCAGAGCTTTCGCTCGATCCGAGCGCATCGATGATGACCAGCGTTTTGTGATGCGCGATCAGACGCTGCTTGAACCCTTCGGAGAACACCGCGCCCGACGACGTGATCGTGCGCAGGCTGGCGAGCAGATCTTCGCCATCGCCGCGCGCATCCAGCCGGTCAGCCAGTGGCAGCGCGAAGGCGTCGCCCACAATGAAGATGCCGCGCGCTTGCAGACGCTTGACTTCGTCGAGCGCAAGATCGGCGTCGAACTTCTCCGCCGGGAGCAGCGCCAAAGTGCCGCCTTTCAGCAGGTGGATCACCCCGGTGAATTGCCCTGCCCCATGCATCAGCGGGCTGAGCAGCAGGAGCGGTGAGGCGCTGCCCGGATGGTCGGGGCTGATTGTGGCCGCGCGTTCGACCTGTTTCTTGAGCGACTCCGCGATGAAGGGTGGCTCGCCCATGCCGGTCTGCCACACCGAGATGCTGAACGCCTGCCACGCCTCTACCATCGGCCACATCACCGCTTTGGGCATACCGGTGGTCCCGCCGGTCGCGGTCAGGAAAAGAGCTTGCGGATCGTCATGAACTGCGAAATCTGCAGGCAACGCAGTTGACCGCAATGCTGCCCAATCCTCGTCCCCGACATCGACAGTTAGCGCGCCGTCCGGCATCGCGGCCGCGCCCGACTCGGCAAAGTCGCTCTCGGTGAACAGAGCCTTCAATTCGAAACGCTCGAATATGTCGGCCAGTTCGCGTGCCTTGTAATGGTAGTTCACATTGACCGGCGTGACGCCTGCCTTGATGCAGCCGAAATAGGCGAGAATGTAGTCGGGACTGTTGCGAAGCATCTGCCCGGCAACATCGCCCGGCTTGAGCCCGCGAGCCCGCAATCCTGCAGCGATAGCATCGGTTTCGGCGTCGAGTTCGCTCCAACTTACTACCCTCTCGCCATGGATCAGCGCCGGACGATCCGGCTCAATCGAGTTCGCCAACGCTTTCAAAGCGACACCGAAATTCTCACCTTGCCATACCATCGCCTGAATCTCCTTTAGAGTGCGCTTGGCGTAGCCAGCACAAACCCTCAATGCCCCTGCGTAAAGTATGAGGCGAATCAGAAGAAATAGGGTAGGCTGGCGCGGACGGGAAGTTGAGGAGGAGAGGAGCCAGATTATGGCCACGAACGTAGTCGAACTGCGCACGCCGCAGGGCCGCGAAAAACTCGAGCAATTGCTTGAGCAGGTCACCATCACCTGTCCTGAGGACATTCACGATGCAGCCGTTGCGCTTGCCCGAATGGCGCAAGAACGCGGGATGCAGATCGCGGTGTGCGATGACATTTCATCCAAGGAACCGATGGTCGATGCCGACGGTACGATCCTGAATGCGGATATCTTCCGCTGGCTGGATGACGGATCACGCTGGTGGGAAGATCATCGCCTCGCCTTGCATTCGCCTCTACCGCGCGCGTGCCGGTATGAAAGCGAGCCGTTCTGGGTGAACCAGCACGGGTTCAACACCCGCTGGCGCAATTCCTATCTCGACGAGCTCGACCTAGCCGATTTCGAAAAGCGCTCGCTCTGCAAGGCTGCGATCGTGATTCCGGTCCACCTGCCGTTCGGCCAGATCTCCGCCAACAGCTTCATCAGCATGGACCGTGAGAAAGAGGACCTGTCGGAAGAATTCGTTGAGTTCGGCTCACTGTTCGCGCAGGTCACTCGCCGGTTTGTCGCAGGCTATGTGCAGGCACATCGGACGAAGCGGCGCATTCCATCGGATTGTGTGTTGTCGAAGCGCGAGGTGGAATGCCTGCGCTGGGCCGCGATCGGCAAAACGGACAAGGAAATCAGCATGATCCTTGAACGTAGCCACGCCACGATCCGTTACCACATCCACCGTGCCGGCGAGAAGCTGGACAGCGTGAACCGCGCGCAGACGATCTTCAAAGCCGGTCAGCTGGGGTATCTGGGGGCGAATTCTTGATTTCCGCGCGCCATCCGGCGCGCGAATTCCTCGCTCACGCGGCCTAAAGGCCGCATCGCTGCGGGCGGGCGGTCGCCCTTGCGGCGGCTTTGCCGCCGTGCTCCGCGACCAAGCCTCAGCCTAGGCTTCTAAGCGGCTCGCTCCCATCCCAGCCCTCACCGGCCTGTTTGATCATCGCGAACAGGCCGGGACCTCCCTCGCCTTGCTGGAGGATCTCGACCAACCCGCCCGGCCCTGAACCCGGGTCGACATAGATCACCTTGCTATCGCCGAGCGCGCCTTCGATCACGACCTCTGCGCCTTGCTCTCCGCAGACGCGGTAGGCCTCCTCGATATTGTCGACGAGGATGCAGACGTGGTGCAGGCCGTCATTTAGGTCAGCGTATTCACCCGAATAGATCGACGGGTGAGTGTCGCGCGGGCGGATCAGTTCGATCTGAAGATCGCCCCAATAGGCCAGCGCGAGGTCGAACACTGCATCGGTTGGCGCGCCGCGATATTTCATCCCTTCCAGATGGATGCCTTCCATCAGGAAGAACGGGCCAACTCCCATCACTTCGGTCCAATGCTTGACCGCCGCGTCGAAATCCTTCGGCACAAAGGCCAGCTGCATCACTTCGCCGAGCCCTGCGATCCCATTGGCCTGCGCCATTCATCCTCTCCAATCCGATAGTGTGACCTCAAGGCAAACCTGTGTGATATTCTTCGGCGCGAACACTGCACAAAGTGCGAGGAATCAGGATCAGACCCGCCATGAACGAGATCAAAGACATCAAACGCCAAGATCGCTGCCCGGGCATGACCTACACCGACATGCTCGAAGGCGACACGCGAACGCCGCCGGATTACCTGTTCGAAGAAACGAACATCGACATGCCGAACGATCCGCTGCCGATCGAACCCTATGTCAGCGAGGAGTTCGCGGCGCTCGAGCGCGAGAAGCTGTGGCCGAATGTCTGGCTGTTTGCGGCGCGCGAGGATGAGCTGCCCGATCCCGGCGACACGGTCGTGTTCGAGATCAATGAAAAGAGCTTCCTGATCACCCGCCAGCGTGACGGCAGCGTGCGCGCCTTCTACAATGTCTGCCTGCACCGCGGACGCAAACTGCGCACTGAAGACGGCAACACCACGCAGTTCCGCTGCCCCTTCCACGGCTTTACCTGGAAGACCGATGGGACGCTGAAAGAAATTCCGTGCGACTGGGACTTCAAGCATCTTGAAGACAAGGACATGAGCCTGCCCGAAGTCCGCGTCGAGCTGTGGCAGGGCTTCGTGATGATCACCGAGAATGCCGATTTGCCCGACTTCAAGACCTGGCTTGGCCCGGCGGCGGATCACTACGACAATTACGACATGGAAAACCGCTACACCGGCATGTGGGTCGCGCGGAAAATCCCGGCCAACTGGAAGGCCACCGCCGAGGCATTTATGGAGGCGTGGCATTCGGTCACCACCCATCCGCAACTTCTGCCGTTCCTTGGCGACGCCAACACAAGGTATGATTTGATCGGCGATAACTTCAATCGAGCCATCACACCGTCCGGGGTGCTTAGCCCGCACCTCAAAGGTAAAACGCAGCAGTATATTCTCGACAAGATGGCCGAGTTTTCAGGCGGCTCGGACGCCGAGACCAACCGCCGCTACGCCGCTAGCGAAGAAACCGTCGAGGTCGATGAAAGCGATCCGCTGCAGGCGCGCAAGCTGCTGGCCGAGGCAAGCCGGTCGGGCTTCACCGAGGCCTATGGCCACGATTACTCGGACAAATCGGATTCCGAAATTCTCGACAATTTCACGTACAACATCTTCCCCAACTTCGCCCCGTGGATCGGGTATCTGCCAACCCTTTGCTATCGTTGGCTGCCCGGCGACACGCCTGATTGGTGCGTGATGGAAATCCGCCTGCTATTCCCGACCCCAAAAGGCGAAAAGCGTCCGCGCGCGGTTGAGAAGGTGACAATTCCCGAGGATCAGCCGTTTGCCTGGGCCAAGGATGTTATGGGTGAGGCGCTCGCAGGCGTGTTTGATCAGGACATGGCCAACCTACCGCATGTCCAGACAGGGATGAAAGCATCAGGCAACGGGATCATGGAACTCGGCGCGTATCAGGATAGCCGGGTGCGACATTTCCAGACCACGCTGAAGAAATATATCGACGGCGAATTGCCAGCGACTAAGTAGCTCAGCCCATGAGCATCTCTGTCGATCTTTCCGGGCGCACTGCGCTTATCACTGGCGCGTCATCGGGTCTCGGTTCCCGCTTTGGACGCATCCTCGCCGCGAATGGAGCAAATGTTGCACTCGGTGCGCGGCGCAAGGATCGGCTCGAGGCTTTGGCTGCTGAAATCGGACCACAAGCCGCAGCGGTAGAGATGGATGTCGCGCGCAACGCAGACGTGGTCGCGGGCTTCGACGCTGCCGAGCAAGCCTTCGGGACCATCGACACGGTGATCGCCAACGCCGGCGTCGATGGCGCAGGCATGATCAACGATATGGCCGAGGACGAGATTGAGCGCACACTCGCTATCAACCTCAAAGGCGCGATCCTGACCGCACGTGAAGGTGCCAAGCGAATGATCGCAGCGGGCAATGTGAAGGGACGGATCGTGATGGTCGCCTCGATCACCGCTTTCGAACCCTCACCCGGCCTGGTTGCCTACTCGGCCAGCAAGGCAGGCGTAGTGCAGGCCGCGCGCAGCATGGCCCGCGAATGGGCGCGCGCGGGAATCTGTGTGAACACGATTTCCCCCGGCTACATCCGCACCGCGATCAACGACGAATGGTTCGACACTGATCTCGGCAAGAAGCAGATCGCCCGCTTCCCCAAGCGTCGGTTGATGGCGGACGAAGGGCTGGACGGCCCCGTGCTGTTCCTTTGCTCTGACGCGGCGGAGTTTGTGACCGGCGCGGACTTCGTGCTGGATGACGGGCAGACTTTGTAGGCACCCGCGGTATGGGCACGAAATACGATACGATTGGGCGCGGCTATTCGGCGCTGCGACACCCTGATCCGCGCATCGGCACAGCGATCTACAGCGCATTGGGAGACGCGCAATCGGTGCTCAATGTCGGGGCCGGAGCCGGATCATACGAACCGACCGATCGGGCTGTAACGCCAGTGGAGCCATCCACCGAAATGATCGAGCAACACCCGCGCAAGGCCGATGTCGTTCAGGCCAGCGCAGAAGATTTGCCGTTCCCTGACAAGAGCTTCGATGCAAGCATGGCGGTGCTGACGGTCCATCATTGGCCCGACCAGCAGGCCGGTTTACGCGAGATGCGGCGCGTCACGCGCGGCAGGATTGTGCTGTTAACATTCGACCCTGCCTTCCGGGACATCTGGCTGCTCGACTATCTGTCAGAGCTCGCGGAGCTCGATGACAGGCAAATGCCGCAAATGCCGCAATACGAAGAATGGCTGGGCCCGATTTCAGTCACGCCCGTCCCGATCCCGCATGATTGCACCGATCGGTTCCTCTATGCCCATTGGCGCAATCCCGAAGCCTACCTTGATCCGGAAATACGCAAGGGCAGCTCTTCATTTTGGGCCATCGACAGCGTTGAGGAGAAACTCTCCAAACTGCGCGATGATCTGGAGAGTAGGGAGTGGGAACGCCGATACGGTCACTTGCGCGACAGGGACGAACTCGATCTGGGCTATCGCCTGATTATCGCCGAGACGGACTTACCCTAGCCCGGCTATCCAGTCTTTTGCGCTGGCCCATTCGAGATGCGAGGTGTGCTGCATGCCAAGCAGGTCACGGGCATCTTGCGGATCGACCAAAAGCGGCGAAACGGGCTGCGAGTTATAGAACGCGTAAAACTTCGCCATGCCGTCATAGATGCTGAGCGGCTGCACTTCGCGCGATCCGGTCACCAACTCGCTCATCCCGGCAGCGAACTCCTCCGGCGCGAGACTTTTGAACCGCACCGGCTTGCCAATCGCCTCGGATAGATTGGCGGCAACCTCGTCTCCGGTCAGCGCCTCTGGCCCGCCCAGCGGCACATGCATTCCGTCTGCCGCATCCGTCATCAGCGCCCGTGTCATCGCCTGTCCAACATCCTCCAGGCACACCCAATTGATCTTGAGGTCGGGCTTCGCCGGATAGGCAAAGATCCCTTCGCGCATGATCAACGGCCGGGTCCAGATCCGGTACTGGTTGTCCATGAACACGGTCGGCTCGATGAACACACACGGGATGCCGGTTGCTTCCAGCGCGGCTTCGATATCGCGGCGGCCATCATGAGCGGACAGGTCGAGATCGTGATCGGCGACAAAGCAGGCTGTATTGAAGACGATCTTTTTCAGAACCGCGCGTTTCGCCCCTTCGGCAATCGCGGCGCCGAAACTGGCTGCACGGGCGCGGTCAAACTCGAAGGGCAGATGAAACGCTGCTGCGTCCTGGCCGGCAAAGGCGTTCGCCATCGCATCCGCATCAGTGATATCCGCATGAACGGTCGGCAGATTGGGAAACGGTGTGTCTGCCAATGCATTGTCGCGCCGGACGCCAGCGGTGACGTCAAACCCTTCCGCCAACAATGCTTGCACCAGAGGCTGCCCCTGATCGGCGGGCGCGCCAAGGACGCAGACTCTCTCGATTGTCATGGCGTCAAACCTTTGCTGCGACCTCAGCCGCATCGAAGTAATGGATGCGCAATTCCTTCAGCAAACCGTCTTCGAATGCGCCGCATTCATTGACCGTCTGACTGAAGGTCTCGCCGGTGCGCTTTGACGTCATGGTCAACGTCAGGACCGTCACCCCATGACTATCCCCGCCGGTGATGTCGTGAATGTCGACCTTCGCCTCAGCCCACGTGCCGTACATCGCCGCCGCGCAGCGTTGCAGCGCATCCTTGCCGCGCCATTCGCCGCCAAACGGTAGGCACTCGGCTTCGTACAGCACGAAGTCCGGATGGATCAGGGATTCCACCGTCTCCCAATCGCGCGCACCCGCCGCTGCATAAACGGCTGACAGCATTTCACGCGGGGTAGACATGGCGACGCTATTCAATTGTGCCGACGAGGTCGCCGACCTTGTATTGCTGGCCCTCCTCACCGGTCGGGCGGATCACCCCGCCCGCCTGCGCTTCAATCTCGACCGTCGTCTTGTCGGTTTCGGCGGTGTAAATGATGTCGCCCTTTGACACGGTCTCACCATCGCCGAACATCCATTCAGCCAAGGTCACTTCGGTCGCGCTCATCCCGAGCTTGGGGATGCGGATTTCTTCAGCCAATTCTCAGACCTTCCCTACCGATGCCTTGATCTGCGCAACGATGTCGCTCTTTTGCGGGATCCAGGCCTGCTCAAGATGCGTCGCGAACGGCACGGCGGAGAATGTTCCGCCAATCCTGCGGACCGGACCTTTCAGCCTGTCCCAGCACTTTTCCTGAATGTTGGCAGCAATCTCAGCGCCGGTTCCGAAGGGGCGAACCGCTTCGTGCAGAGTGATAGCGCGACCAGTCTTGTTGACCGACGCCAGCACTGTTTCCTCATCGTAAGGAGCGATGGTGCGCAGGTCGATCACCTCGACGCTGACACCTTCCTTCTCCAGCTCACCCGCGACCTCAAGCGCATCGAGCACCGTGCGGCCATAGGTGATCAGCGAAATGTCGGAGCCCGCCTTGGCCACCGCCGCCTTGCCCAAAGGCACACGGTATCCGGGTCCGGGATCTTCGGATTTCAGACCATAACAAAGGATGTTTTCGATGAAGACCACAGGGTCATTCGCATCGATGGCAGAGCGCATCAGGCCGCGCGCATCGGCAGCGTTGCTTGGCGTCACCACATGCATCCCAGCGACGTGCGCGAACCACGCCTCCAGCATATCCGAGTGCTGCCCACCAAAGCCCACGCCCACGCCAGTCGTGGTGCGGATCACGATCGGGCACGGCGTCTGACCACCCGACATGAAGCGCAATTTCGCCGCGTGGTTGACGATCTGGTCCATGCAGACGCCGACAAAGTTCATCAGCATGATCTCTGCAATTGGGCGCTGGCCCGCAAGCGCTGCGCCGACTGCCGCACCAATAATTGCGGTTTCCGAGATCGGCGTTGCGCGAATGCGGTTTTCGCCATATTTTTCGGTGAGGCCGGAAGTGATCTTGAACACCCCGCCGCCTTGTTTGGCTGCAACGTCTTCGCCCAGGCAGAACACGCCGTCATCTTCGGCCATGGCTTCGTCAATGGCCTTGTTGAGGGCCTCGGTCATGGTGATCTCAGCCATTACGCGGTCTCCTCAAGCACATCTTTATGGATTTCATCGGTGTCCGGCAGCGGCGCGTCGAGCGCGTGCTGAACCGCCGCGTCGATCTCGGCATCGATCTTGGCGACGATCCCATCGAGCTCTTCTTCGGTGAACTGCCGTTCCAGCATGACCTTACGCAGCTTGGGCAGCGGGTCTTCCTTTTGCATTTCTTCCAGATGCTCAGGGGGCATGTAAGAGAAATCGGAGCCAAAGAAGTGGCCCATCATCCGGTAACACATGGCTTCGACCAGCACCGGCCCCTTGCCAGAGCGGGCGTGCTCCACGGCCTCTTCCATCGCCGGGTAAACCTCGTTGACGTTGTTTCCGTCGACCTTGATGCCTTTCATTCCGTAACCACCGGCGCGGCTCGAAATGTCGGTGCTGTCAGTGTGGTCAGCATAGGCGGTGTGCTCACCATAGCGGTTGTTCTGGCACAGGAAGATCACGGGCAGCTTGTAGAGCTGGGCCATGTTCATCGCTTCGTGAAATCCGCCTATGTTGGCGGCGCCATCGCCGAAGCTCACCAGCGTCACGCGGCCATCACCGTTGTTCTGGCTCGCCATCGCAAGCCCGTTGGCAATCGGCAGACCGCTACCCACCACACCGGTTGTCACCATGATCCCGGTGTCGGGATCGGTGATGTGCATGGTGCCGCCCTTGCCCTTGCACGTGCCGGTCGCCTTGCCGAGGCATTCGCCCCACCACTTTTCAATCGGAATGCCCTTGGCCGTCTGCTCGCCCTGCCCGCGATAGGTGCACACAACGTAATCGTCGTCCTCCAGCGCTGCCATCGCAGCGGCCGAAACAAGCTCCTGCCCGCGAACGCAATAATACATCACCGCAACCTTGCCCTGCATCAGCAGTTCACGGAATTTCTCGTCGGTGCGGTTCACCTTCATCGTGCGGGTGTAGATATCGAGCAGCTTGTCGCGCTCGATCTCTTTGGCGATCTCAGCCATAAAGTGGGGCCTTCCTGTTGGTGAACGTGCTTAGAACTGGACGCGCTGCGTGAAGCCGCCATCGACCACGACATTGGCGCCGGTCATATACGGGCAGGCTGGGCTGGCGACGAAGACCACGGTCTTGGCCACTTCCTCCGGCTCTCCAAAGCGGCCCATTGGCATCTTCGCCAGCGTGCCTTCGTAGAGCGGCGGCACCGCATCCTTGATCATTTCCCAGTTCCCGCCGGGATAATAGATCGCGCCGGGCGAGACGCAATTCACCTTGATCCCCAGCGGTGCCATCGCCTGCGCGAGCTGAGAGCCGTGGGTGATCAGCGCGGCTTTCAAAGCGTTGAAGGCTTGCGGCGCCACGAATGTTTCCAGTGCGGCGGTCGAAGACATCAGGACAATCGATCCACTGTCGGATGCTTCGAGATGCGGGGTGAGCACTTCGATAGCGTGAACCGCACCAAGGATGTCCATGTCGAGACCCTGCTGCCAATCGCCAGTGCCGCCTGTGCCAGAAGAGCTTGCCATGTGAACGAAGATATCGCAGCCGCCCAAGGCATCCGCTGCATCGCCGATCCATTTCTTATAGGCATCGGCTCCGCTTGCCATATCGAACACTTCGCCATGAACCTTGCCCGGTCCAGCCGCGTCGATCTCTTTCTTGGCGGCTTCAATCTTGTCTTCCTTGCGGCTGAAGAACGCGACATCCGCGCCTTCCGCAGCAAAGTGCCGCAGCGATGCAAGGCCAAGCCCGTGCGCACCGCCGTTCATAATGACTTTCTTGCCTGTAAGTCCCAGATCCATCGCGTTGTCTCCCAACTGATTGCCGTTGGTGATGCGATAGCCGAGCGATCGCCCGGCGCGTATCGTCAAAAGTGGGGGTGTGAAGCGATTTTGCCTTGGGTGAGGGCGCAATTCGCCTTGCACTTGAGGAGGTTTGGATCAAAACAAACGCATGGCTTTACTTTCCCATGAGCTGTTTTCGCGAATTCTCACGCCGGATTCGGCCAGGCAGGTGATCGAGTGCCATCTCGATCAGCGGGTCACGAAAATCGAGGATGAGACTTTCCTGGGTCTCGGCTTCGATATGACGCAGTTCATGGAGCTCTTGCGCGACCGGCTGTGGCGCAGCGAGAATGAGATTGAGTTCTTCCTGAATGATCGCAAAGGCCGCTCCAAAGAGGCATGGTCCAGCGCGATCCAGCCAAGTGGCGTCCTGACGCTTGACGCGCTGATGCGGTTGAAGGCACAGAAAACCAGCATTTACGTCCATAGTATCGATCGCATGGTTCAGCCTATTCGCGAACTCGTGCGCGATATGACGGCGACCGGCTATTTCGCTGCGCGGGTCTATGCGATGTATTCGCCTGCCAACGCCCATTCGACCCCGAAACACGTCGATCCGACCGACGTGATCGCGATGCAATTGCACGGGTCAAAGGACTGGCTGATCGATACCCAGCCAAAAATCGCAAATTTGATGCCGGGAACATCGATGATTCAATCGTCAGATGGAGATTTTATCGAACCGGCCGAGTATTCGATCGCTCCGGGCGAAGCGATGTTCATACCACGCGGATTCCTGCATCATGCAAAGTCTTCAAACGAGGACTCGTTGCACCTGGTTGTCGCATTACAGCCGCTGACATGGATGGATGTGATGGAAAACATTGCGAAAGTGTGGGCTGAACAGCAACCCGAGCTGCGCGCGAGTGTGCTCGCGGCGGATACAGATGGCGAGATCGTCAGCAGCTTTGCGGCAGCGGCAGAGCTGTTCGCCAATTCCAGCGATGCACAATTCGTGCAGGAAACTGCCAGCTCCCTGATGAAGGAGCGGGCTCAAAAACGGCACGTCACAGAATTTGGGCAGCTATTCGCCAAAGCGCCTGACGACTTGCTTTGACGGTAATCTCTTCGAGATCTGAGCTTTTAGAGAGAATGGTGCCGCGAGAGAGAATTGAACTCTCGGCCTCGTCATTACCAATGACGCGCTCTACCACTGAGCTACCGCGGCCAACCGAAACAGGCGCGCGCTATTGTCGCGTGCGCGCCCAATGTCAAGCGGGGCTTGAAGAGCGCAGCCCCTACCGCCAAGGCGTTTCGTATGAATGAAGAGAAGGGCAAGAATCTGTCGCGAGAGGAGCGTCTGGCAGCAAAACTGCGTGAGAACCTTCGGCGGCGCAAAGCACAGAGCCGCGCGCAGGCGAGCGAATCGGGCGAAAGCGGGGTTCCCAAGGGCGATAGCGAGGGCTAACGCAGCGTTTCGTTTTTTGGCGTGCCATAGCCGCCCGCTCGGAGACACGGAGATAGAATGCCCAAGCTCATCCTCGTCCGCCACGGCCAAAGCCAGTGGAACCTCGAAAACCGCTTCACCGGTTGGTGGGATGTCGATCTCACCGAGAAGGGCGTTGGCGAAGCAAAAGCGGCAGGGCGATTGCTCAAAGAAAAAGGTGTCGTCCCTGACCTTTGTTTCACTTCAGTCCAAACTAGAGCGATCAAAACTCTCAATCTCGCGCTCGAAGAAATGGGGCGACTTTGGATGCCGATTGTCAAAAACTGGCATCTCAATGAGCGGCACTACGGCGGGTTGACCGGGCTCAACAAACAGGAGACGCGCGAGAAACATGGCGATGAACAGGTGCAAATCTGGCGTCGCAGCTTTGATACCCCGCCGCCACCAATGGAACCGGGGGCTGAGTATGACCCCGGTGCCGACCCGCGCTATGAAGGCATAGATGTTCCTTACACCGAGAGCCTGAAGCTCACGATTGAGCGGGTTCTTCCATATTGGGATAGGAACATTCTGCCGCCACTAGCCAGTGGCTTAAACGTGATCATTTCCGCGCATGGGAACAGCCTGCGCGCGCTGGTCAAACACCTGTCGAACATCTCGGATGAGGACATCACCGGACTGGAGATTCCCACCGGGCAGCCGATCATCTATGACTTCGACGACAACATGGTGCCGGGCGAACGGTACTACCTGAAAGACAGCTGAGGATCGCCGGATGCCAAAAGACGGGGGGGCAAAAGTAGCCATCGTCATGGGTAGCCAGTCAGACTGGCCGACCATGAAATGCGCCGCCGACATTCTGGTCGAGCTGGAAGTCGAGCATGAGGCACGCATCGTCTCCGCCCATCGTACACCGGACCGGATGAGTGCCTTTGCTAAAGGCGCAGAGGGCGAAGGCTTCGATGTGATCATCGCAGGCGCTGGTGGCGCAGCGCATCTGCCAGGAATGATTGCGGCGATGACGCATCTGCCGGTGCTTGGAGTGCCCGTGCAGTCCAAGGCTTTGTCAGGAATGGATAGCCTGCTCTCTATCGTGCAGATGCCCGCCGGTGTCCCCGTTGGAACGCTGGCGATCGGCGAAGCCGGAGCGAAGAATGCGGCGCTGATGGCGGCGGCGATCCTTGCCTTGGCCGATGAAGATCTGTCCGAACGCTTGCAGGATTGGCGCGCTTCGAAGAGCGCCGCCGTGACAGAAGTTCCAGTCGACTGATGCCAGAATCTAGCATTCTCAGGCCCGGCTCAACCATCGGCATTCTGGGCGGCGGCCAGCTTGGCCGGATGCTCGCGCAATCTGCGATCCAGTTGGGTTATCGCTGCATTGGCTACGCACCGGCTGGCGACAATGTCGCGAGCGCGGCTTGTGTCGATTTTTTTGAGAACGGTTGGGGCGACAAGGACGCGCTCGCGGCCTTTGCCAGCCGCTGCGATGTGGTGACTTGGGAGTTTGAGAATGTGCCGCTCACGGCGGTCGCTGCGATCCCGCAACGCATGCTTGCGCCGCAGCCCAAAGCGCTTGAGATCGCGCAAGACCGCTTGAACGAGAAGCGCTTCGTCGAAGAGCTCGGCGGCACCTGCGCACCTTACATGCGGGTCGAAAGCGACGAAGACCTGATGCGGGCGGTGGATCAGGTTGGCACGCCCGGCATCCTGAAAACGGTACGCGATGGCTATGATGGCAAAGGCCAGTGGCGCATTGCCAGTCGCCGTGAAGCCGCAGGCGTCCGTTTCCCTGGTCGCCCATGCATCTACGAAGGCATGGTCGAGTTTGAGACGGAATTCTCTGTGATCCTAGTCCGCTCGGCCGACGGCGAAATCCGTATCTGGGATTCGACCGCGAACACTCATGATGGCGGGATGTTGGCTCATTCGGTCCTGCCAGCCGGACCGCTGGTGGAGGCGCAGATTGATCAGGCGCGCAAGATTGCCACTCAGGTCGCCAATGCGCTCGGCTATGTCGGGGTGTTGACGCTGGAATTCTTCGCCACGAAATCCGGCCCGGTCTTCAACGAAATGGCTCCGCGCGTGCACAATTCCGGGCACTGGACCATCGAAGGCGCAGCCACGAGCCAGTTCGAAAACCACATCCGCGCGATTGCCGGTCTGCCTTTGGGTGGCACCGAAACCCGCTTTGCCAGCATCGACATGCGCAACATCGTCGGCGAGCAGGCCCTGACCGCGCATCAAATACTCGCCGAAGAAGGCGAGCCGCACCTCCACCTCTATGGCAAAAGCGAAGTGCGTGAAGGCCGCAAGATGGGTCACGTCACGCGGGTGAGCCACAAGGCACCGTGAGTCACGAAATCGTCCTGATTTACGCCCGTGCCGCCAATGGCGCGATTGGGCACGAAGGCACCCTGCCCTGGCGTTTGCCCGCCGATCTCAAGCGTTTCAAGGCGCTGACCATGGGCCCAGATGGAAAAGGGCGGCCGATGATCATGGGGCGCAAGACGTTTGAGAGTCTGCCTGGCGTGCTGCCCGGGCGTCGCCACATCGTTTTGACACGGCGCGAACGATGGAATTCCGCCGGAGCGGAGATAGCGCACTCAGCCGATGAAGCCCTGAAGCTGGCCGCTCAGGACAACGATACGGGCGAGATCACTGTGGTTGGCGGTGCAGCGATCTATGACGTGTTCCGCCCTCTGGCAGACCGGATAGAGGTGACTGAAATCCACGCCGACTATCCCGGCGACACTTTCATGAAACCGCTCGGGTCAGACTGGGAAGTCGCGGCACACGAAGATCACCCGGCTGAAGGCGACAGGCCGGCATATTCGTTCGTGACCTATCGGCGCGATTCTGAGTGTGCAGCCGCATGATCCGCAAAATCATCCTAGGCCTGCTCGGACTGATCGTAATTGGAGCGATTGGCTTCTTCGTGTTCGCTCCGACGATATTCGAGCGGAGCGTAAACCGCGTTGAAAGTCCACCAGCGGAATCCGGCGATTCGCAGGCAAGCGCTTCAGCCAACGGCGATGCCGCAACCGAAGCAGATCGTGCAATGAACCGCGTCAGCGCAGAGTTCTTGCCGCCCGTGTCCGATGAAGCGATTGCGCTGCACAAATCGCTCACGATTGTGGACCTGCATGCCGATACGCTGCTGTGGAAGCGCAATCTGCTCGAAGACGTGGATTGGGGCCATGTCGATCTTGGTCGATTGCAGCAGGGCAATGTCGCACTGCAAATCTTCTCCAGCGTGACGAAGACGCCGGAAGACATGAACTATGACGGCAATAGCGGCGACAGTGATCAGGTAACGGCTCTGGTGATCGGGCAATTGCAGCCGATGCGGACCTGGAATTCGCTACTTGAGCGCTCGCTGTATCACGCAGAAAAGCTGATAAATGCATCAGGCGCGTCGGAAGGCGAGTTGCGAACGGTCCAAAGCGCCAGTGATCTGCGATCGCTCAGGAGCGCGCGCAATGGCGGCACGGCACCCGTTGGCGGGCTTTTCAGTGTCGAGGGTCTGCACAATCTCGAAGGCGACATCGCGAACATCGACAAGCTCTACGCTGCCGGAATGCGGATGGCGGGCCTCACCCACTTCTTCGATAACGAGATCGCCGGATCGGCCCACGGGGTCGAAAAGGGAGGTCTGACCGACTTGGGCCGCGAGGCTGTCGACAAGATGGAAGACATGGGCGTGATCATCGACCTCGCCCATTGCAGCAATGCCTGCATTGCCGAAGTGATTTCGATGGCGCGCCGCCCGGTCGTCACCAGCCATGGCGGCGTTCAGGGCACATGCCCCGGCAATCGCAACCTCACCGACAAACAGATTCGCGGTATCGCGGCGACAGGCGGCGTGATCGGGATCGGATATTGGGAAGGCGCGGTGTGCGACACGTCGCCTGCGGCGATCGTACGGGCGATGAAATATGTGCGCGATCTGGTCGGGATCGATCACATTGCACTTGGCAGTGATTATGACGGCACCGTGCTGGTTCGCTTCGACACGGCGGGCCTCGCGCATATCACCCAAGCTTTGATGGACGCAGGCTTCAGCGAAGAGGATATCCGCAAGGTGATGGGCGAGAACGCCATGCGCGTTATCGAGCAGGGGATTGAGCCGCTCGTCGCAGCAGAGGAGACGTCCTGATGCGCTGGCTGGATCACCGCGAACCAATCACTGAGGCGCTGCGCGGCGCGGTGATCGCGCTCGGCAATTTCGACGGATTCCATAGCGGGCATCAGGCAGTAGCGGGCGAGGCCATTGACTGGGCCCATGCCGAGGGCCGTCCTTCGATCATCGCGACCTTCGACCCTCACCCGGTGCGCTTTTTCAAGCCCGATGTTCCGCCGTTTCGGCTGACTACTCTCGAACAGCGACAGGAACTCTATCTCGCCGCCGGGGCGACCGCGATGCTGGTGTTCCACTTCGACGGCGAACTCGCCGGGACCAGCGCGGAAGCCTTCATTCGCGAAATCCTGATCGAACGGTTCGGCGCGCATGGAGTGGTGACCGGCGGCGATTTCACTTTCGGCAAAGGCGCGCAGGGCAATGTCGAATTACTGCGCTCGCTTGGCAGCGAACTTGGTCTGCAATCGCGCGTGGTCGAAGCGGTCGAGCAAGACGGCGTGATTTCCTCAAGCCGCATCCGCGAAGCCCTGCGCGATGGCGATCCGCAGCTCGCCGCTGAGCTGCTCACCCGCCCCTTCGCGATCCGCGGCATCGTCGAGCATGGCGACAAGAACGGGCGCAAGCTTGGCTATCCCACCGCCAACATCGTGATCGACAACTACCTTCGCCCCAAATACGGGGTCTATGCGGTTACGGGCAAAATCCTGGCCACCGGGCAAGAACTGAAAGGTGCGGCCAATATCGGCGTCCGCCCGCAGTTCCAGCCGCCAAAGGAACTGCTCGAACCGCATTTCTTCGATTTCTCGGGCGACCTCTACGGGCAGGAAATCGAAGTTGCCTTCCACCACTTCCTGCGCGGCGAAGCCAAGTTCGACACGCTCGAGGATCTGATCGCGCAGATGGACGCGGATTGCGCCGAGGTGCGGCGGCTGCTCGGATGAAGAAAGCTCTGCTGTGGGGCGGGACCGTTTTGGCCGTCCTGATGCTGATCCTGTCGATCACCAATGCCAGCTGGCTCGCGCCCGATCCGAAAGGCGCACCCAAACTAATCGCCCATCGCGGGCTGTACCAGATGTACGACAAGACTGGCGTCGAGCGCGACACATGTACAGCGGACCGGATCTACGAACCCTATCATCGCTATCTCGAAAACACCGTCCCCAGTGTCTTGCGAGCACAAAAACTTGGGGCCTGGATGGTCGAAGTCGACATTGCTCCCACCAAGGATGACGAGCTGGTCGTGTTCCATGACTGGACTCTCGATTGCCGGACAGACGGCACGGGCGACACTCGTGATGCTACGCTCGAAGAGCTGAAAGCGCTCGATATCGGCTATGGCTACACCGCCGATGGCGGCGAGACCTATCCGTTTCGCGAGGGTGAGTTCGTGGGCGCCATGCCGACTTTCGAAGAGGTCGCACGTGCCCTTCCGCTGCGCGGGCGCTTGATGATCAACTTCAAGTCCAAAGACCCCGCCGAAGCCGATCTGCTTGCACAAAAGTTTGCCGCAATCGGTCGTGACCCGGCCAAATCAGGCGATGGTTTCTACGGCCATCCCGACCCGATCAACCGCATCCGCGAACTCTATCCCGATGCCTGGGCATGGAGCCCGCAGGAAGCCCGCGTCTGCTCGGAAGATTATGTGAAGATCGGCTGGTCGGGTTACCTGCCCGAGAGTTGCCGGGGCAAGACGCTGCTCGTCCCGCTCAACTACCAATGGGCGTTCTGGGGTTGGCCGAACCGGCTTATCGCGCGGATGGAGGAATATGGCGGTGAAGTGATCGTCATCGGCCCAGTTGCTGACAACTTGCCACGGGGCCTGACCCAGCCCGAACAGCTCACCGAAATCCCCGATACGTTCAACGGCTATGTCTGGGTAGAGGACGCCTTCACCATCGTTCCGGCGCTGATCCAGCGGTTCGACGATCGCACTCAGGAAGAGATCGACGCAGGTGCGGCGGCGGTCGAACAGCGCCGAAACGCGCAATAGGCCGCGCAATGAGGGTTTCGCGCACGCACGAGATGTCCTAACGGACGCGCCTTATGTCTGACGAGAGCACACAACGCGACTACAAGGATACGGTCTTCCTGCCGAAGACCGCGTTCCCGATGAAAGCCGGCCTTCCGCAGAAGGAACCGGGCATTGAGGCGCGCTGGCGCGAGATCGGGCTGTACGAGAAATTGCGTGAGGCCCGCGCGGGGCGCGAGAAGTTCATCCTCCATGACGGCCCGCCCTACGCCAATGGCGACATGCATATCGGCCACGCGCTCAACCATATCCTGAAAGACATGGTCTGCCGCACGCAGAATCTGATGGGCAAGGACGCGCCCTATGTGCCCGGCTGGGATTGCCACGGTCTTCCGATCGAGTGGAAGGTCGAAGAGCAATACCGCAAGAAAAAGAAGAACAAGGACGAGGTTCCCGCAAAGGAATTCCGCGCCGAATGCCGCGCCTATGCGCAGAAATGGGTCGACACCCAGCGCGAGCAGCTGAAACGGCTCGGCATCATGGGTGATTGGGACAATCCGTACCTCACCATGGATTTCCAGGCCGAGGCAACGATTGTTGCCGAGCTGATGAAGTTCGCGGAAGCTGGCAACCTCTATCGGGGTTCCAAGCCGGTGATGTGGTCTCCGGTTGAGAAGACCGCTTTGGCCGAGGCTGAAGTTGAATACGAAGACCTGACGGATTCGCCACAGATCGATGTGGCGTTTGAGATCACTGAAAGCCCGATCGAAGAACTGGTCGGCGCGCATGCGGTGATCTGGACGACGACCCCGTGGACGATCCCGGTCAACCAAGCGTTGGCCTATGGGCCGGATGTTGAGTATGTTCTGGTGGATATCATTGGGCGAGATTCAGCCGAAGATGCCAGCTCTCAACGAACTCTGGGACAATACCTGATTGCGGAAGACCTAGTTCCCGACTTTGCTCAGAGGGTCGCAATGGGCTTGGCTCCATTTACAGACTTGGAAAACGTTTGGTCAGGCAAGGGATCGGACCTAGCCGAAACCAAGGCCCGCCACCCGATGCACCATCTCGGCGGGTTCTACGCGACACCCCGCCCTTTCCTCGAAGGCGACTTCGTCACCACCGAGAGCGGCACCGGCCTTGTCCATATGTCGCCCGACCACGGCGAGGACGATTTCGATCTGTGCAAGGCCAACGGCATCAATCCCGTCTTCGCCGTGATGGACGATGGCCGTTATCGCGACGATTGGGCATGGCTCGGAGCCGACGACCAAGACGCAGACGGTAAGGAGCGCCGCCGCTCGGTCATCAACAAGCCCTTCAACGCACCCGAAGGGCCAATCTGCTCTGACCTGCGCGAAGCTGGCGCGCTGCTCAGCGCCTCTGCCGATTACGCGCACTCCTACCCGCATTCGTGGCGCTCCAAAGCCAAGGTGATCTATCGCTGCACGCCGCAATGGTTTGTGCCGATGGACAAGGAGCTCGAGCCGGTAGCGACACCCTCTTCGCTCCATTCGGCGAGTATCGAGGATATCGAAGCGGCGGCCACGGGCAACGACACCCTTCGACAGGCTCAGGGTGAGCGGGATACCTTGAGAACCCGCGCGATGGCCGAAATCGAGCGGGTCGAGTTCGTACCGCCCAAGGGCCAGAACCGTATCGGTGCCATGGTCGAAGGGCGGCCCGACTGGGTCCTGTCGCGTCAGCGCGCGTGGGGCGTGCCGATCACGCTGTTTGTGAACAAAGACAATAGCTATTTGAAAGACGCAGCGGTGAATGCCCGTATTGTGGAGGCCGTCCGCACTGATGGAGTAGACGCTTGGGAAGAGGCACGAAAAGCCGAATTCCTCGGTGCGGACTACGATCCTGACGAATATGAGATGGTCATGGACATCCTCGATGTCTGGTTCGATTCGGGCTGCACCCATGCTTTCGTGCTCGAAAGCGGGCGCTGGCCCGACCTGACATGGCCCGCCAATCTCTACCTCGAAGGCTCCGACCAGCATCGCGGCTGGTTCCAGTCCTCGCTGCTGCAAAGCTGCGCCACGCGCGGCCGTGCGCCTTATGACCAAGTCCTGACCCATGGCTTCACCATGGACAAGGCCGGCAAGAAAATGTCGAAATCGCTCGGCAACACCATCGATCCGGTGAAGATGATGGAGCAGACCGGGGCGGACATCATCCGGCTTTGGGCGCTCTCGGTTGACTTCACCGAAGACCACCGGATTGGCGACGAAATCCTCAAAGGCGTCGGCGACCAATACCGCCGGCTGCGCAACACGTTCCGTTACCTGCTTGGCGCGCTCGACGGCTTCATCGGCGATATGTCCGACGCCGGGGAAATCCCCGAGCTGGAAGTGTATGTCCTCTCGCTGCTGAGCGATCTGGACGGCAAGCTGCGCAAAGCGGCTGAGGAATACGACTTCAACACCTACACCCGCCTGCTGGTCGATTTCTGCAACGAAGATCTCAGCGCATTCTTCTTCGATATCCGCAAAGACGTGCTCTATTGCGATGGCGGAGATAGCAGCACTCGCAACGCGTATCGCACGGTGCTCGACCAGCTGTTCCACGCTCTGGTGCGCTACGCCGCGCCGGTGCTGGTCTTCACCGCCGAAGAGGTGTGGAAGTCGCGCTATCCCCAGGATGACGAGCCAGACGAAGATGGAAACGTCGGCAGCGTCCACCTGCTTGAATGGCCTCCGGTGCTAGCGGTGCCTGCTGACAAAGAGAAATGGTCGAAACTGCGCGCCCTGCGCGAACGCGTGACCGAAGCGATCGAACCTTTGCGCCGTGACAAGGTCATCCGCTCCAGCAACGAAGCCGTCGTCACGGTGCCTGCCGGCGCGGTGCCTGAAGGCGTATCCGACGAGCAGCTCGCCGAATTGTTCATCACCGGGACAGTGACGCGCGGGCAAGCGGACGAAGTGACAGTCTCCAAATCCACTGATGCAAAATGCGGTCGTTGTTGGCGTCTGCTGCCCGACGTGGCCGAAGACGGCGCGCTTTGCGGGCGCTGCGATGGTGTCGTGTCGAAGCTGGATGAGACAGCGGCATGAGCGGTCTTTTCACCCGCAACCGCATGATCGGACTGGCATTGGCGCTGTTCATCGGCCTGATCGATCAGGTAGTGAAATGGTATGTGATCAAGCCGCTCGACCTGCGGGTGGTGAAGAATATCGAATTGCTGCCCTTCTTCGATCTCACCTATGTCGAAAATCGCGGAATGTCGCTTGGCATGTTCCAGGCGAGCACCATGGAAATGCGCTGGGCGCTGGTCCTGCTTACCGCCGCAATTGCGCTGGTCGTGTTCGTATGGATGATGCGTGAGAAACTGCTTGGCGATATCCTTGGCCTCGCCATGATATTGGGCGGTGCGATCGGCAATATCCGTGATCGCTGGGACCTGGGCTACGTCATCGACTATGCCGATTTTCACATCACAGCCTTTGGGGGGACATTCCGCCCGTTCCTCGTTTTCAACGTCGCCGATGCAGCTATCACCATCGGCGTCGTCATAATTCTTGCCCGCAGCCTGTTCCTGCGCGACAATGATGACACAGACACTGAAGAGCCGCCCGCTGAGCGGCCCGTGGAGAGTTAGAAATGCGTAATCTGAAATCCGTGATCCTGCTGACTTCGGGCGCTGCAATGCTCGCCGCCTGCGGTGGCAGCGGCCTGTTCAATCGGGACCGCCCAGATGAAATGGCCGTGCAGCGTCAGGCGCCGTTGGTGGTTCCACCTGATTTCAGCCTGACCCCCCCCGCCCCTGGCGCGCCGCGCCCGGCGGACAACAATGCTGCTGAGCAAGCACTCGAAGCGTTGTTTGGCGGGCCAGCTCCGCGCAGCCAGATTGAAACGAGCACGCTGGACCGCGCCGGCAGCGCCGCGCCGAGCATCCGCTCGACCATCGGTGACCCGGCGACTAACACCGTAGCCAAAGGCAGAGTAACCCGCGACATCATCGCCGCACCGGAAGGCGACGGAGCTTCGGCGCAGACGCTTATTCCGGGGTAACCCGGAATAAGCTTATTTGTTTTGAGCTCTCAAGCGCCGGGCGCAGCGCATCCGCGCTGCTTGGCTTCGCGGCATAAGCCGCGTCGGGCAGTCGCCCTCTGACTGCCGTGACCATGCACAAAACAGTCGCGTAGCGGCCGCAAGCCCGGAGTCGAAGACGCAGACGTGCGAAGCACACCTGCATGGGCGCCCGCAGCGGAGTCGAAGACGGCGCGGAGCGCCACCCGACCTTTAGGTCGCATGAGCGAGGAAATCGCAGCCCGGATGGGCTGCGCATCACAAAGACTCTTCTTCAACCACTTCCTGCTTCACTAAGATCTTGTCGATCCGGCGGTTGTCCATGTCGACGACCTCGAACCACCAACCTTGATCGCTGAAATGATCGCCTTCCACCGGTAGGCGCTTCAGCACCGATAGCGCGTAGCCAGCTGCCGTGCCGAATTCGCGGTCATCGCCGTAGTCCAACCCCAACCGGTCAGCGAGCGCGTCAGCTGACAATGCGCCGGAAATGAGCAGCGAGCCATCGCTGCATTCGATCACCTGCGGCGCATCACCTTCGTCCTGATCGCTTGCAAAATTCCCTGCCATCGCGGTGAGCAGATCGACCGGGGTCACAATCCCTTCGAAATGACCGTATTCATCATGCACCAGCACCATGGCGATGTCGGAGGTTTGCAGCACGCGTAGAGCATCCATCGCGTCCAGCTGATCCGGGACGACCTCCGCTTTGCGCAACATGTCTTTGAGAGAAACCGGCTTCCCTGAAACCATCGCACCCAGCACTTCGCGCACTTTGACCACGCCCAGGATCGAATCTGGCGAGCCTTCCGCCACCGGCAGCATCGAATGCGGGCTTTCCTCAATCGCCGCTCTGATGGCTGCATCGTCCGCATCGACATCGATCCAGTCGAGTTCGGTGCGCGGAGTCATCATTTCGCGAACGGGACGCTCGGCCAACCGAACAACGCCGGTCAGGATCTGGTGCTGATCGCTTTCGATCACGCCCGAATTGGTTGCTTCGGCGAAGATCATCTGCAGCTCTTCTGCGGTCACAGCGCTGGTCTTTTTCGATCGGATGCCGAACAGGCGGATAATCCCGGCAGACGACGTATCGAGCAGCCACACGAGAGGCGCACCGATACTGGCGAGCAGCGCCATCGGCCGCGCCATCACCAACGAAATCGGGATTGCTGCGCGCAGCGCTAGCTGTTTGGGGACCAACTCTCCCACCACGACGCTGAAATACGTGGTCAGCGCGATCACGGTGACAAACGCGACATCTCCCGACATATCGGCTGGCACGCCCAGTGCGGCGAGACGCTCGCCGACCGGACCCTCCAGACTCGCGCCAGAGAATGCACCCGTGATGATCGCAATCAGCGTGATCCCGATCTGCACCGTTGAGAGAAACTTGCCCGGCTCTGCTGCGAGAGCGAGCGCGGTTTTGGCGCTAGCAGAGCCATCCTCGGCTCGCGCTTTCAAGCGAGCGGTTTTGGCAGAAACGATCGCAAGCTCGGACATGGCGAAGACGCCATTGAGCACGATCAGCCCAGCGATGATAAACAGGTCGGCCCAGGGAAACGGTGTCACGCCGCATGCGCTAGCACAATTGCAGCGCCTTGCCAGCCGCTTCGTTTCGGCCCATCCCGGTTCAGCGCGATCCAGGCAACACTCCGTTACAAGTCATTAATCCTGACGCAAACTGCGCAGGTTCAAGCGCAACGATATGGAACGAGACGCGATGTCATGCCTTGATAAGGTATGATATTCTCAACTGAGGAGGACCAATAATGAAAACATCACGCATCCTGCTTTCGGGCACCGCCGCTCTGGCTCTAATGGGAACCAGCGCCTGCGTCACAGATCCGAATACCGGCGAACAGAAAGTCTCGCGCACCGGCATTGGCGCGGCATTGGGCGGCACCCTCGGTTATCTGCTTGGCGGTGCGATCGGCGGCGATGCCGCGCGTATCATCGGCGCAGGGATTGGCGGCTCCGCTGGCGCCGTGATTGGCAAACAGTTCGATGATCAGATCAAGGAACTCGACGAGCAGGTCGAAGGGACCGGCGTCGATGTCGAGGAAGTCGGCGACGGCGAAGCCATCCTTGTCCGCCTGCCCGATGGCGTAACCTTTGCGCGCGGATCAGCCGACATCAATCCGGGCTTTTACACGACGCTGGATTCGGTGGCGGACAGCCTGATCAAATATCCAAACAGCTTGGTCGATGTGTACGGCTTTACCGACACGACCGGTTCGGATGCGCTCAATCAGGGCCTGTCAGAGCGACGCGCGCAATCGGTCGCCGATTACTTGGCCGCACGGGGCGTGGCACGCAGCCGCTTCGCGACACAGGGATATGGCGAAAGCTACGACTTCCTTCGCGTGAAGACCGCAGATGGCGTGGACGAACCGCTTAACCGCCGGGTCGAAATCAAGATCATCCCGATCAGCCAGGAAGACGTGGCCGCCGCGCGCGCGCAGTAGTATGTTTTCCGCACGCCCATCCGGGCGTGTAGTATCCTCGCTCATTGCGATCAAAGATCGCATCGCTGCGGGCGCCCTTGCAGGTGTGCTTCGCACGTCTGCGTCTTAGACTTCGACTCCGGGCTTGCGGGTCGCCATTCGGCGACCCGTTTTGATGCTACTTCAGTTGATTCGCCCGGTCAGCCAGCCGCGCCACTGCTTCGCCGTGGATCGCGGGCGAGCAGGCCAATACGCCGAAATCTCGGGGATCGCGCTTGTTGTAGCCTAACGGCTTGCCGAACGCATCGGAGACCTGCGCACCTGCCTCACGTGCGATCAATGTGGCGGCGGCGACGTCCCATTCGAAGCCCCAACGCAACGTCGCGACGAGATCGGCTTGGTCTGCAGCGACCATCGCGATCCTCAGGGCAATCGAGTTCGGCTTGTTCACGACCACGAGATCCGAATCGACGCTCGGCAATTGGTCGATCGGGATGCGCGATCCGCTGAAACTGTCGCGCGTGCTGGCGTTGATCGCAGCATCGTTGAGAGTTGCTCCTTGTCCCGCCACCGCGCACCATTCTTCGCCCCGCGCCGGAGCCGCTAGGATGCCGATCAACGGGCGCCCCGCGCTTATAAGCGCGACTGAAACCGCCCAGCCATCACGTCCGCGCACGAAATCGCGCGTGCCATCGACTGGATCAACCAGCCAGATCAGATCGTTCTTGAGCCGAGCGGGATCATCAGCCGTCTCTTCGGAAAGCCACCCTGCTGATGGCAGCAGTGCACCGAGCTCGCGCCGAAGGAACGAATCGACTTCAAGATCCGCCTCACTCACAGGGTTGCCGGGCGTCTTGTCCCAGGACGCAACCTCATGCCCGGCACCGGGCCAGCGCGAATACGCGATTCTACCCGCTTCCCGGGTTATCTCCTGAAGGCGATTCCTATCAATCATGCGAGGCTCTGTGGTGGAGGCACGCTTGCCACTTTTCAAGCGCTGCGAACCATGCTTAGGCAGCGCTAAGAAACTTCTCCCCGGTATACCTGCCCTCGCACGACGAAGAGGCGGGACATCGGAAATTCTAAAGGGATCACGCTGCAATGAACGTCCATGAATATCAGGCCAAGGAACTGCTCAAGGAACACGGGCTTGCCATTCCCGCGGGCCACGCGGCGCTGACCGTCGAGGAAGCGGTTGCCGGGGCCAAGCAGCTTCCAGGACCGCTCTATGTGGTTAAGGCGCAGATTCACGCCGGTGGACGCGGCAAAGGCAAGTTCAAGGAACTGCCCGAGGATGCCAAGGGCGGTGTCCGCCTCGCCTTCTCGCTCGACGAAGTGGAAAGCCACGCCAAGGAAATGCTCGGCAACACGCTGGTTACGATCCAGACCGGCGACGCGGGCAAACAGGTCAATCGCCTCTACGTCACAGACGGCGTCGATATCGAAAGCGAATACTACCTCGCCATGCTGGTGGACCGCGCGACTGGCCGTGTCGCGATGGTCGCATCGACCGAAGGCGGGATGGATATCGAGGACGTCGCCCACGAAACGCCTGAGAAGATCACCACGATCACGATCGACCCGGCACAGGGATTCATGCCGCATCATGGCCGTGCAGTTGCTTTCGCACTCAAACTGTCGGGTGCGCTGAACAAGAAGTGCCAGAAGCTCGCCGCCCAGCTCTACACGGCCTTTATGGCGAGCGATTGTGAGATGCTCGAAATCAACCCGCTGGTCGAAACCAAGCCTGACGCAGAGGGCAATGCCGATCTGCTGGTGCTCGACACCAAGATGAGCTTCGACGGCAACGCGCTCTATCGCCACCCGGCAATCGAAAAAATGCGCGACGAGACCGAGGAAGACCCTGCTGAAGTCGAAGCTAGCGAATACGACCTCGCCTATATCAAGCTCGACGGCAATATCGGCTGCATGGTCAACGGTGCGGGCCTTGCGATGGCGACGATGGATATCATCAAGCTCAACGGTGCGTTCCCGGCCAACTTCCTGGACGTAGGCGGCGGCGCGACGACCGAGAAGGTGACGGCAGCGTTCAAGATCATCCTCGCCGATGACGCTGTCGAAGGCATTCTGGTGAACATCTTCGGCGGGATCATGCGCTGCGACACCATCGCTGAAGGCATCGTTGCAGCGGCCAAGGAAGTCGAGCTCGACGTGCCACTGGTCGTCCGTCTCGAAGGCACCAATGTCGACAAGGGTAAGGAAATCCTCGCCAATTCCGGCCTGCCGATTGTCCCAGCTGACGATCTGGGCGACGCCGCGAAGAAGATCGTCGCCGAGGTGAGGCAGGCGGCTTAAGCCGTAATCATCGCATCAAATTTTTAGAGCCGCGCCCGTTTCAACTGGCGCGGCTTTTTCGTATCAACGCGTCGGCGCTGGCTCTGGCAATATCGGTGCGCTGCTATCCTGATAGGTCAGCCAATTGCGCCAGATATCGTGCGTGCGTTGGTCGGTCAGGCGGATCATGCAGCGCAAAGTCATCGCGTTACGGATCGAACCTTCCTTCCAAGCTTCGTAGACCGCGATGCATTCCCGATCACGGTACAAGTTGAAGGCAATATCGGATTCGCGGATCTGATCGGCCAGAGCACTGTCGTTGTCGTTCGAGCCTAGCGCCGCTTCAAGGTAACGCGCCTGACGTAGCTTGGCGCGATCACTCACGTCACCGAGGCAATCGTTGATAGCGACAGTCGTACCATCGCAATCGTATGATCCGGTCGACCGCTCAGCGGCGCGAAAGTTGAAGATGAGCTCCTGTGGTTCGAGCTTTTCGCTCTTCATCCGAACTGCTGCGACTAGGCCACTTCCAGGGTTCTCCGGATCAGCGCAGCGCAACGTCAGAGCATTGAAGAACACCGCGCAGGGCTCAACCGCAATGAGGCGGAACGTGAGCATATCGTCCTTCTCTTCCCACCCGGTCAGGTCGGCGTTGAAGTGCTTTAGCCGCAGGACCAGCGTGCCGTTCTCCTGCATCAGATACATATGCTCGGTGAACATGATCGCGCCATCGGTGGTCTCCTGCACGAAGGTCCCGACCATGGTCCCGCCAGAGGGTGGCAACCAGCTTTCCATCGCAGGCGCGCCCTGAATGCCCTCACCGACCCACTGACCGACCAGCCAATCCACCTGATCGAGAGTGGCGGGGCGCGATTCGAAGCCCTTCTCGCCGATCCGGGTTTCCGGTGCCGATTCCTGCGCTGCCGCTGTCCCGGCAAGGGCTAACGCCGCGAAGACAGCCCCCAATACGTGTCCGATTGCATTCATTGCACGCTCTCCCGTCACTTACATTCCCTCCGATGCAACTCTAAGGCAAGCATCGCAATTAGGAGGGTTGACGCAGGGTAGACGTAGCGCGAGACGGCAATTCGACAGACACATGAAAAGAATCTTGCTGCCTCTCGTTTGCTTGACGTTTACGTAAACGCGAGCTAGGGCGGCCGCGAGAGTTTGAGACAGGAAGGAATCCCCATGAAAATCCTCGTCCCCGTGAAGCGGGTGATCGATTACAACGTGAAGCCACGGGTGAAAGCCGATGGCTCGGGCGTCGACCTCGCAAACGTCAAAATGAGCATGAACCCATTTGACGAGATCGCTGTCGAAGAAGCGATCCGGATCAAGGAAGCGGGCAAGGCCGAAGAAATCATCGCCGTGTCAGTTGGCCCGGCCAAGGCGCAGGAAACGCTCCGCACTGCGCTTGCCATGGGCGCAGACCGCGCGATCCTGGTTGAAACCGACGAGGAAGTTGAACCGCTGGCCGTCGCCAAGATCCTCAAGGCAATCGCCGAGGAAGAAGCACCCGGTCTCATCCTGCTCGGCAAACAGTCGATCAGCGACGATTCGAACCAGACCGGTCAGATGCTCGCGGCTTTGATGGGCCGCCCGCAAGGCACCTTTGCCAACACTGTTGAAGTCGATGGCGATGCCGTGACCGTGAAGCGCGAAGTCGATGGCGGTCTCGAAACCGTGAAACTGACGATGCCCGCCATCGTCACCACCGACCTGCGCCTTAATGAGCCGCGCTACGCTTCGCTGCCAAACATCATGAAGGCGAAGAAGAAGCCGCTCGACGCAAAGACACCAGCCGATTTCGGTGTCGATATCGCGCCGCGCCACACCACCACCAACGTCTCCGAACCACCCGTTCGTCAGGCCGGTGAAAAGGTCGAAGACGTCGCTGCTCTGGTCGCCAAGATCAAGGAACTGGGGATCGCGTAATTCGCGGCCCAGTCAGAAAAAGGATAGACACTATGAACACTCTGGTTCTGGTCGAACACGACAATAACTCCGTCAACGATGCGACGCTCGCAGTGGTCACCGCTGCTGGAAAGCTGGGTGAAGTCCACGCACTGGTCGCTGGCCATGATTGCGGCGGGGCTGCCGAAGCTGCCGCCAAGATTGCAGGCGTTGCCAAGGTGCTGAAGGCGGATGACGCCGCCTACGCCAATGCGCTTGCAGAGAATGTTGCACCGCTCGTTGCTGGTCTGATGGATGGCTATGACGCCTTCCTCGCGCCTGCGACCACCAGCGGCAAGAACATCGCGCCGCGCGTCGCCGCGCATCTCGATGTGATGCAGATTTCGGACATTCTCTCGGTCGAAGGCCCCAAGACCTTCACCCGCCCGATCTATGCCGGCAACGCCATCGCAACTGTTGAAACGAGCGATGCCAAGCTGGTAATCACGGTACGCGGTACTGCCTTTGAAAAGGCTGCAACCGAAGGCGGCTCCGCTGCCATCGAAGACGCAGCCGGTCCGGGCGATGCAGGTATTTCCAGCTTCGTCAGCGCTGAAATCGCCAAGAGCGAGCGGCCAGAGCTGACGAGCGCCAAGGTCATCGTGTCCGGTGGACGTGCGCTGAAAGACAGCGAAACCTTCGAGAGCATCATCACCCCGCTCGCCGACAAGCTCGGCGCAGCCATCGGCGCCTCGCGCGCTGCCGTCGATGCAGGCTACGTGCCTAACGATTACCAAGTCGGCCAGACCGGCAAAATTGTCGCTCCGGAAGTCTATATCGCGATCGGCATTTCTGGCGCGATTCAACACCTTGCGGGGATGAAGGACTCCAAAGTCATCATCGCGATCAACAAGGATGAAGACGCCCCGATCTTCCAGGTCGCGGATATCGGCCTTGTCGCCGATCTCTACAACGCTGTGCCTGAGCTGACCGGCGCGCTAGGCTAACTTCAGAAAAACTCAATATTGTCAGAAGCCTCCGCTGCGCTAAATTGCGCGGCGGAGGCTTCTTTTTATGCGCGTTCGTCTGTTTTTCGCTCTGACTGCTGCATCGGTAGGGCTCACCGCAGCCCCTGCATCAGCCGATGATCCGACCGACACTCTCCTTCCTTCCAGCCCGTGGAACGTGGATTTCGGCGAGACCAAGTGCCGGCTCGCCCGTTTCTTCGGTGAAGGTGACGACCGACATCTGATCTTCTTCGAACAATCCGGGCCTGCGAATGGCCTTGGTCTCACAGTCTCTGGAAAGCGATTGAAGCGCTTCCGAAGTCTGCGCCGCACGAGCGTTCGCTTCTTCGATGAACAAAAACCCAAGCGGACCAAGCCATTCAAAGGCGATGTGGAAGGGTACGGACCAGCGCTGATCTTTTCCTCGATGAACGTCAGAGGCGGCACGGACGATTCGTCGAAAAAAGAATCGGCCTCAGGCGCTCTGCCTCAACTCGATCCAGTAAGGGGTGACAGGGTCAAGTACATCGCCCTTCAGCAAGGCAGCCAGAAAGTCCGTCTGCAAACCGGGCCGCTGGGTGAAACGTTCAAGGTCATGAACAAGTGCACGCAGAACATGGTCCGGGACTGGGGACTGGACGTCGACAAGCACCTGACCGCGAAACGCATGCCTGAGCTTAAGAATCTCGCCTTTGTTAGCAGCCGGATCGAAGCGAGATACCCGCGCCGCGCGCTAAACAAAGGCGAGCAGGGAATCTTCAAAATGCGCGTGATCGTGGATGAGACAGGAAAGGTGACCGAATGCGTCGTGAACAACGCGACCATTCAGGATGCGCTGGAATCGCCAGCCTGCAAAACGATGGTGCAGGCGGAATTCGAACCGGCTCTCGATGCCGATGGAAACCCGTTTCGTTCTTATCACACCACCACAATCACCTATCGTATGAACTAGGCCGCCACTCCGGCAGCAATGCGCGAATTCCGAGAAGCCGCATGTTGCGTTGAACTGCCGCCGCGCTAGATTGCGCGGTGGGGGTTGCTTCTATGTGGTTTCGTAAATCGTTGATCGCGATCGTGATGATCGCAGGCATTGGCGCTGTTCCTGCAACGGCAGAGCCGCTCTCGCTTGAACCCAATGCCGAATGGAAACTGCGCGAATATGAAGACAAATGCCGGATCAGCCGGACATTTGGTGCCGACAAGGATCAGGTGACCTTGTGGGTGGACCAGGGCGGTGAAGCCCCGGCCTACAATCTGACAGCCATCGGGCGGCCGATGCGCAATCCTTATGGCCCGAACATTGCGGTCCAATTCGCGCCCGAACCCGAATATTTCCGCGCTTACGTCGCCGCCAAATCGAGCAAGGGCCGACCAGTGGTTTCCCTATTCGGATTGCGGCTTACACCGACGATGGAAGAGCGGGCACTGCTGGGGTTGGAGAGTGAATTGCCCGAACAGGCTGAACAATCGGAGACATATCTGCCCGGCGCACCGCGTGCTCCAACTACCATTAGTGAAATGACCCCAGAGAGGTTGGCAGCGATTACCGAACTTCGACTTGGCCGAGCACTCATGAAACCGATCGTTCTGAAAACCGGATCGCTGACCGACCCGCTCGCAGAGCTTCAGCTTTGCGCAGAGAAGGTCGCGAATGCAATCACACGCAATACGGCACTGGCGGCGATCCCTCCGCAACCAACCGAAGTCGCGCGTTGGGCAAAAATCATTCAGGAAGGTTACCCGAAATATCTGATCCGAGCGGGAGAAGAGGCCAGCGTTTCTGTAAGGCTGACCATCAACAAGACCGGCCGTCCAAGCTACTGTGAAGTCACCGCCGTGGAAGGCCTGACATCTTTCAACGATACGGTCTGTTTGTTGCTGCTGAGGCATGCAACATTCAATCCAGCGTTGAATGCCGAAGGACAATCACTGGTCGCGCAATACTCGACCAGAGTGACATTCCGCCTGAATTGAAGCCGCGCGCTAGGCAGCAGCAGCCACTTTCGCGCAATTTCGCAAAGTTCGCCGGACAATCTGGCGGCGCTGCTCCGATGTGCGGATCGAACGCGCTTCATTTGTAGGCTCGCGGTCGAACAGATGGTCGTGCAGCAACGCCCGCTCCTGTTCCGGGGCTTCGAGTTGATCAAGCAGTCGGTCCATGAATGCGGTGGCCATCTCATCGCTTGCCGCGCGTTCGCTGCGTTTCAGCGCTGTTTCATCGACAAATTCAAAAACTGCAGAGTCACCGAGCCCATCACTCAGCGCTTCAAGCGACACTGTCTTTGCCCCGGCGCTTTTCGCGCTGACGCGGTGATCCAAACGCATACGGTGACGCAGGCTCTGAAGTTCGCCGCGAATTTGCCACGTCACGTGAGTCGCAAAACTGGCTTTTGTCGGATCAAAGGTTTCGAGCGCCCGGTGCACACCAATCGCGGCGGCCTGTTGAGCATCCTCTCGCATATCGCCAAGCCGATACTGCCGAACCAGCCCGGCGATCCGCGCAGATAACAACGCCATCAGCCCTTCGAATTGGCGGCTGTGATCCGCCCGCCCAAGCGAAACCTTGGCTGAAAGGCGGCTTGCTGTCTTTTCAATCTGAGCGCTCAGCGCACTTAGAGGTCTGGCTTCAATCAGCACGTCCCACTCCATCCCGTGTAGGGCCGGAGATAGTCGGAAGCCGCTGCGTTCAGCCTGCGCCGAGGCTAGGGCTAAATCCTTATGTCTCTGCCGCCGACTTCACCCAGCTTTCTGCGCGACCTGCGCCGCTCGAACCGAGAGCCACGCGGCCCCTCGTCAAAACGTTCGGATGCGAGCCGTGCTGCGCAGCGCACCGCTTCGGCAGAATTGCCCGCCATCAGGGCGGCAGCGCAGGCGGCGCATTCGCGCTGGCCTTGATAAGACCGATCATGCTGCACAACTTGGGCTAGCAGGCTGAAAAGCCGGAAACGGGCTTCGACGAAACGCTCGTCATCGGTGCTCGCTTCAAGGATTGAAAAATACAACTCCTCGCGCGGGTTGCGCAGCGGGGTCGGCATGCGATCGAGAGCGCGCCCTGTCACAACGAATGACCCCGCGCCGATTTCGAGCTCGCAAGGTCCCTTTGCGGTGACCAATGCACCGTTGATCACGGCCTGCGCGCCCGCAGCAAGCGTGATCGTCTGCGGTGACGGATTGTCGGTCGAATCTTCCATGACCCATGTGAGAACGGTCGCAAGGACCGGCTCTCTATCCGGGATCACTACCTAGGTGGTGGTCAGAGAAAGCTCACGATGAAGTGCAGGGTCATGCCGACCAAGCCGCCGACCAGCGTTCCGTTGATGCGGATGAACTGGAGATCGCGGCCCACCGCATTCTCGATCCGCCCCGTGATGGTGGTCGCGTCCCAGCGCTTCACCGTGTCCGACACCAGCGTGACGATCTCGGTGCCATAGCGGGTGGCGACGCCCACTGCGGTTCGGCGCGCAAACCGATTGATCTGTACCTGCAGCCGCTCATCTTTCTTAAGCGCGCCGCCGAGCTCACCCAGCCCTTTGCGCATTTCCTGGCCCAACCCGCTATCGGATTCGCGCGCGCGGCGGATCAGCGACCGGCGAATGCGTTCCCAAACGCCCATCCACCATTCAGCCAGCGCGGGGTTTTCGAGCAGGTCGCGCTTGATCGATTCAACTCTCTCGCGCGTTTCCTCATCGTGCTGAAGGTCCTGCGCGAGCTTTTCGAGCCCCTCTTCCATCTTGTGGCGCAGCGGGTGTTCGGGATCGACCAGCACTTCGGCCAGGAGTTTGTATAGACCGTCCAGCACCGAGCCGGAGATGCGTTCGTCCAAGCCGGTCCAGCGCAGCACCGCGTTGGCTCTGGCACGAATGATGTCGCGCACCGTCTCTTCGTTGTCTTCCAGCGTCAGACCCGCCCAGCGAATCATGCCATCGATCAAAGGCAAGTGCCGACGATCAGCAATCGCGCCTTCGAGCATCCGTCCGGCAAGCGGAGAAACATCGATCTTCGCAAATTGTGATGCAAGGCCCGACCGCACCTGATTTCCCAGCCGGTCAGGGTCGAGGGACTCGAGCACTTCGGCGAACATCTCTGCCGCGCCGCCGGTGATCCGCGAGCGCGCGTCAGGCCCTGAAGGATCGTCAGCGCTGCTGGAGAGAAATTCGCCCACGCCGCGCGCGACATTCATCCCCGACATACGCCGTGCAACGACAGCAGGCGTCAGGAAATTCTCGCGCAGAAACTGCGCCATAGTGTCGGCAATGCGGTCCTTGTTCTCGGGTATGATTGCCGTGTGTGGGATTGGCAGGCCAAGCGGGTGGCGGAACAGCGCAGTGACCGCAAACCAGTCCGCCAGCCCGCCCACCATCGCAGCCTCAGCAAAGGCGTTCACATAGCCCCAGGCTGGGTGACTCCCGAGCAGGCCATGCGTGGCGAAGAACAACACCGCCATCGCGGCCAGCAGGCCTGTCGCAGTCCAGCTCATGCGCCGGGCACGATCAGCCGTCAGCGGCTCGCCGCCAAATTTTAGCGGAACGGATTGGGCGGACGAAGCCATATCCATCCTAATAGCCTCGACATTTGCCCAGCGTCACGCCCCAACCAAAGATGGCGGGAATCATTCCGCTGGTTCGGCCCCCGGCGGGATAGGCGATCCAGGGGTCGCCGGTTTACCGGGGTACGGCACGTCGGGCGACGGTTCGCCTGCGCCGGGGCCATAGGGCTTGGTGTCGTCGCCGGGCTTGTAGGTCAGCATCTTGTCGCGCAGCCACGGACCAACGCGCCGCTCGAAACCATCGGCAAGGCTGAAGCCTGCCGGAACGATGATAAGGGTCAGCAACGTTGACATGATGAGGCCGCCAATCACGACGATACCCATCGGCTGACGCCAAGCCCCATCGCCCGTCAGAGAGATTGCGGTTGGAACCATCCCGGCGGTCATCGCGACAGTCGTCATCACAATCGGTTGAGCACGCTTGTGCCCCGCTTCCATGATCGATTCGAGCTTTTCGGTGCCTTTGGCCATCTCCTCAATGGCGAAGTCGATCAGCAGGATCGAGTTCTTCGAGACAATACCCAGCAGCAGCAGAATGCCGATATAGACCGGCATGGTTTGCGGCATGCCAACCAGCCACAGCAGCAGGATACCGCCAAGCGGCGCCAGAGCGAGCGAGGTCATGTTGACCAGCGGGCTCATCAGACGCTTGTAGAGCAGTACGAGGCAGGCAAACACCAAGAGTACCCCGGCGATGATCGCCACGGTAAGGTTCGCCAGCATTTCCTGCTGCCACTCATCCTCGCCCACAACATCGCGGATCACTCCGGTTGGGAGCTCCTGCAGGATCGGCAGTTGATTGACCTTCGCCTGGGCTTCGCCTTTCACGACTCCGCTCGCAAGATCGGCGCCGATCAGAACGCGGCGGTTCTGGTTATAGCGTTGGATTGCGGTCGGACCGGAGCCGAATTCAATCTTCGCCACTCGGCCTAGCGGCACTGTACCGCCATTGATCGTCTGGACTGGAAGATTCTCGATGGTGGTCATGTCAGTGCGCGCTTCTTCGGAAAGCTTCACGCGGATCGGTATCTGACGATCCGACAATGAGAACCGTGCGGCGTTCTGCTCGATCTCGCCCAGGGTCGCGATCCGTATTGTCTGCGACAGGGCGACAGTCGTGACACCCAGTTCGGCAGCAATCTGTTCACGCGGGGTGATGATGATTTCCGGGCGGTTGAGGTCGGCGCTGATACGCGGTGCAACCAGCTCGTCGATCAACTTCATCTGCTCGACCAAAGTCGTTGCGGTTTGCTCCAGCAATTCAGGGTCGGAGCCTGCGAGCATCACGGTCAGATCGCGGCCGGAACCGAATCCGCCGCTCTGCGATTCGAAACGCACACGGGCGTCAGGGATGTCTTGCAGCAGCGGGCCGACTTCGCGTTCGAATTCGATCGAGGAGCGCTCGCGGTCATCCTTCAATGTAATGTAGATGCTCGCATTGCCGATGCGCGTCCGCTCAAGCATCAGTTCGACTTCTTGCTGTTCTTCGAGGATCGCGACGACCTGTTTCGTCACGCGCTGCGTTGTCGCCAGCGTCGTACCGGGCACCATCTCGATATCGACGGTGCTGTTCGAATCGTCGATCGACGGCTGGAACTGTCCGGGGATCTGACCAAACAGCAGAATCGTCACCAGTAAGGAGAACCAACCGACGCCGAGCATCCAAACCCGGTGGTCATAGAACCGCGCTGTCATGTAACGAGCTGAATCGGTACTCGCTCTTACACCGAGATACGCCAGATATAGAATGCCCGCAGTGACCGGCAGACCGAGAATCGACACAACATACTGCCCGAACGTCAGTGAGAACGGATCGAATCCTTGTGTTTCGGCGATTTCTCCTGGGACTGGATCGGGCGGCGGTGCGGCAAACGCGTTGAAGATTGCGTACATCAGCCCGATCGCAAAGGCGAAAGCCAGAAGCAGATAAATCGCTGTCAGGACAAATCCGATAGCTCTGGCAACGTTCCAATCGGATCGTATCAGGCGGTTGGGTAGCGTAAGGGCATGGAATACCAACCAACCGGCGACGAACGCGATCCCACTGGCCACCACGACCTGCAGAATTTCGAAGATCTTAGACGCAAGGAAATAGGGCAAGGAATTGGAATCTTCAGAAACCGCCAATGCCACTTGGGACGGGATATCGAGGCCTGAAATCGCGCCGAAGGCTGCGAACAGCGCCATAGCCGTCGTTGCAAGCACCAGGATGACGGTCAGAAGCAGAGAGAGCGAGTATAGAAAGCGCGAACGCGGGCTTGCCAGTCCGGCACGGCGCACTGCCATTTTGCCGGTGTCGAGGGTCCAAGCGAGCACGCGCATATAGAGGTCCATCCAGGGGCCTTCACCGTGCTTTGCGTGGCCATCGGCCTTCAGGAAATAGGCCGCCATCAAGGGCGTTATCATTCGCGCCACCGCCAATGACATCAGCACCGCGATCACCACAGTCAGGCCGAAGTTCTGGAAGAACTGGCCGGAGATTCCGGGCATCAGGCCAACGGGCAGGAACACCGCGACGATACAGAAACTGGTCGCAACCACTGGCAGGCCGATTTCGTCGGCGGCGTCGATGCTTGCCTGATAGGCGGTTTTGCCCATCCTCATGTGTCTCACGATGTTTTCGATCTCCACGATCGCATCATCGACCAGCACGCCAGCGACTAGCGCCAGCGCGAGCAGTGAGAGGAAGTTCAAGTTAAACCCGAGCAGGTCCATGAAGAAGAAAGTCGGGATGGCGGATAGCGGGATCGCGACCGACGAAATGAACGTCGCACGCCAGTCGCGCAGGAACAGGAACACCACCACAACCGCAAGCAGCGCGCCTTCGATCAGCGCTGCCATCGAGCTCTTGTACTGGCTCTCAGTGTACTTGACCGTGTTGAACAGCGGGATGAATTTGACGCCTGGATTTTCTTCTTCGATCTGCGCGATCTTCGCCTTTGCTTCGTCGAAGACGGTGACGTCTGAGGCGCCGCGTGCGCGGCTCATGAAGAAATTGACGACTTCCTTATCGCCAACCTCGCCGATCGAGGTCCGCTCCGAAAAGCCATCACGGACGGTCGCAACATCGGCCAGGCGGATAGTGCGGCCGCCGCCAAGCTGGATCTGGCGCTGCGAGAGCTCATAGGCGCTGTCATTGTTGCCAAGAACGCGGAGCGACTGCCGCGTACCGCCCACTTCAGCGAGGCCACCCGCTGCATCGATGTTGGACTGTCGCAGGACCGAGTTAAGCTGCGAGGCTGTAACACCCAATGCCTGCATCTTGGCAGGGTCAAGAATCACTTCGATCTCGCGATCAACCCCGCCCCAGCGACCAACCTCTGCCATGCCGGAAATGTTGCTGAGCTGTTTGGCCACGGTGTCGTCGGTAAACCAGCTGAGCTGCTCGATTGTCATGTCGTCAGCCTGGACCGCGTATATGCCAAGGAATCCGCCTGCGACCTCGGCCTTGGTGATGCGCGGCTCCAGAATACCGTCGGGCAATGCGCCACGGACCTGCGAAATCGCGTTCTGCACTTCCACGACTGCGTCGTCAGGATCGGTCCCGATCTCGAACTCGACAAAAGTGCCCGAATTGCCTTCGCGCGCCGTCGAGTTGATCGATTTCACGCCATTGATAGAATTGAGCGCACTCTCGACGCGCTGCGTGATCTGGTTTTCAATCTCGGTCGGCGCGGCGCCGGGCTGCGAGATCGAAACCTGCACGCCGGGGAATTCGACATCCGGGTTGTTGGTCACGTCCATGCGCGAGAAGCTGACCAATCCAGCGAACAGCAGCGCGGTGAACATCACCAACGGGATCACAGGATTGCGGATCGACCAGGCGGATAGATTACGAAAGTTCATAGTGACCTTGCCTGTTTCTCGCGTCGCTTACCCTTTACCATACGGTCCGAACACGCGTTCGGATGGCATTTGGCGGATGGCATTTAACTTTCTTGGCGGCGCGGATTGACCGTTTCGCCTGGATTTAGGAACCCGCCTGCACGCAGTACGACCCTTTCAGTGCCCGAAAGACCCTCAGTGATCGCGATGCCTTGCGCAGTGACCATTCCGGTCGTTACCGCCTGACGGGTCGCCTTGTTCTCGTCATTCACCACATAGACGAACGCGCCTTCATCATCGGCGAGGACCGCACTTTCGGGAAGCACTGTCGCTGTCAGGGTGCCGCTGTTGATTCGCGCCGTTGCAAAACCGCCAGGACGAAGCTCCGGCGCATAGGACAACGCAATGCGCGCGGTGCCCTGCCGGGATTGTTGATCGATGACCGGCGAGACCTGCCACACCTGTCCGTTGAATTCTTTGTCCGAACCGGTCGGGACGACGCTAGCCGAAACGCCTTGCGAAAGGCTGGCGAGCTGAACTTCACTCAGATTGGCGAGCATTTCCATCTCGCCGCCGCGAGCGATACTGAACAGAGCCGGAGTGCCAGCGCTAACAGTCTGGCCCGGTTCAACATTGCGCGAGAGAACATAACCCGATGCCGGAGCGACAATGTTGAGCTGCGCATTACGAGCGCGCCGTTCCTGCAATTGCGCTTTGGCAACTTTGACACGTGCGACAGCCGCATCGCGGGTTGCCGTCAGCCGGTCCACATCGGCTTTCGAAACAAACCCGCGCTCCACCAACTGCAATGCCCGGTCGAGATTGGCTTGCGCGATATCTGCATCGGCTTGGGCAACCTCAACCTGGGCCGCTTGTGCCGCAACTTGCTGAGTCTGTACCGAACGGTCGATCACGGCCAGCACTTGCCCGGCACTGACCCAATCGCCCGCATCGACGCGAACCGATCGAACCTGACCGCCTTCACCGACCACACCGACGGGCATTTCACGGCGAGCAGCAATCGTGCCCGGAGCTTCGATCATGCCCGAGACCGTGGTTTGGCCCGGTGCGATAACCGTCACCACAGGTGCTTGAGAATCTTCATCACCAGCCGCGACCGGTTCACCAGTGCTTATGGCGAAATAGGCGGCAATCGCCAGCAGCAGGCCAAGGATTCCGATCCCGCCCAGCAGCAGCCAGCGCGACACGCCGGAGCGCTCACCGCGCGCGCCAAGCACACCGCCATCCACATCGGCAGCGACGTTGTCAGCGGCTTCAGCCGTAATGGTGGTCTCGAAATTCATACCGTTCCCTCAAATGCGAAGGGTGTATTACAGATATAACTCACTAGGTGCAAGCGGTCTAGGCCTGGGTTCGATCCGACGCAATCCGCGGTTCGACTGATGACTTTGAGCCTAGACGAAGGGCTACTTGCCGAAATTGAAAGGGCGACACAGCAAACCACTGCGTCGCCCCCTATTCCAGTCTCTCGATTGGATTTGTGTTGGTACGATTAGCGTACTCGGCCTCGTTGAATAAGGTTGACGATGCCCAACAGGACGACGGCACCAAGTACAGCAACACCAAGACCGATCAGCGAAAACTCCTGAACGCTACCGCTAATCCCAAGAAGTGGGCCGGCAATCATGTTGCCGACGATCGAACCGATGCAGCCCACGACAATATTCCAAAAAATCCCCATCGACGCGTCGCGGTTCATAACCAAACTAGCGAGCCAGCCGGCTACGCCGCCAACGATAAGCGCAATAATCCATCCCATATCCGAATTTCCTCCTTGAATCGGTGGTTTCACCTATCCCAACGGGAGAAAATTAGAAACGTTCCAGAGAGCTTTCTTACTGGCAGTCGATCAACTTATTGATTTTTCAGTACTTAAGCTGACGTTCGTAGAGGTCGCGGTAGTGCTGAATGCGGGTTACGCGCAGACCCTGCATGCCCGAACGGTCGACGGCACGCTGCCACGATGCGAATTCTTCGAGAGTCAGGCTATAGCGTTCGAGCACTTCGTCGATGGTCAGCAGCCCGCCATTAACGGCGGCCACGACTTCAGCCTTGCGGCGGACGACCCAGCGCTTTGTCTTGGGCGACGGCAAATCATCGATCGTCAGCGGTTCGCCGAGCGGGCCGATCACTTGTGCTGGCCGAATGTCCTGATTTTCAATCATCAAACGTCTCTCGCATCGCTTATTGCCGCTTCACCATCTGGTTCACTGACAGTGGCGCAAGAAGCTTTAGAGCCACCTAAAGCATCAGGGTTAACGGACCGTTCGCTTTCTCCGAGCGATTGGAAATAGGTGGCAGCTGCATCGCCAAAGCTCGATGCGGTGGCATCGATATTCACACGCGAATCGCGCCTGAGCACGCGGCGCAGATCGCGCGCAGCGTTCAGCCGTGCGGTCAATTCGCTCCATTCGATGGCGCGCAGCGCGTCACCGCCTTGGCCGGGCACGCGGTCGCGGCTTCCGACCAGCAAATCGCCGGGGACGGAATCGCCACTCGAAACTTTGGAAACAGGCGTCAGATTCTCAAACATGACGACTCTGATAGGGCGCACTGGTCAAGATGTAGTAAAACTGGAATTTACCACCCCTTAGGAAAAGCGCTGGCCTCAATGGCAAGTGGTTGGGAGCAAAATTGACGACCCAACCCTCGGTGCGCCCTGCAAGACTGGCACAATTCCAGCGCATTCCCTATATGCGCGCCTCGCATGAACACCGCTTCACCTCTCGCGCCCAGCCCGACCTTCGGGCTTGATACGGCCAGCCTGTTCGACCTGCCGCGTCCTGCGTCCGAATGCCGGATCGTGGTCGCGATGAGCGGCGGGGTCGATTCGTCGGTAGTCGCGGCGCTGGCGCATGACACCGGCGCGGAAGTAATCGGCATTACGCTCCAGCTGTATGATTATGGCGCGGCGACTGGCCGCAAGGGCGCATGCTGCGCGGGCGACGATATCCGCGATGCGCGCAATGTCTGCGACCGGTTGGGCATTGCGCACTATGTCTTCGACCATGAAAGCGCGTTTCGCGAAGATGTGGTCGAGCAGTTTGCCGACGAATATCTCGCCGGTCGCACGCCCGTCCCCTGCATCCGCTGCAATATGGGGCCGAAGTTCACCGACCTGTTCCGCATGGCGCGCGAGCTTGGCGCAGATTGCCTTGCGACCGGACACTATGTCCGTCGGGTCGAGACCGACGAGGGTGGTCCGCATCTGTACCGCGCGGTCGATCCGGCGCGCGACCAGTCCTACTTTCTCTATGCGACGACGCAGGAGCAGCTCGACTATATCCGCTTCCCGCTCGGCGGGCTGCCGAAAACGCAGGTCCGCGAACTTGCGGAAGCTGCGGGGCTACGCAATGCGGCCAAGCCCGATAGTCAGGACATCTGCTTCGTTCCCGATGGCAATTACGCCAAGATCGTGACCAAGCTGCGCCCAGAAGGCGGCGTGCCGGGAGCGATTGTTCACGCCGCTAATGGTGAAACGCTCGGCGAGCACAAAGGGATCATCCATTTCACCGTCGGACAGCGCAAAGGCTTGGACATCGGCGGCCAGCCAGAGCCGCTCTACGTGATTGGTTTGGATGCCAAGACCCGTGAGGTTCGCGTCGGCCCGAAACGCATGCTCGCGGTGGAAAGCGCGGTGGTGATTGAAACCAATCGGATTGGTCCGCTTCCTGATGAGCCACTGACTGCGAAGGTCCGCAGCTTAGCCAAGCCGGTTCCAATCACACTCGACGGTCCACTGGGCGACAATGCGAGCACCACGCTCCATTTCGCCGACCCGGAATTTGGCGTTGCCCCCGGTCAGGCGGCGGTGATCTATTGCGGTGAGCGCGTCATTGGTGGCGGTTGGATCGACTCCACCACTTCTGTGGCGAGCTAGCCTTCCCACTCCTCCAGGACGCAGCCATAGCCTTCGCGGTAGATGGCTGTGTTCGAGGTTACGAGCGGGAAGCGCGCAGTGACGCTCTTGGAATCGACATCGTCTGAAAGCGTGACGAGCTCCATTCCGCCCAGTTTGTCTTTCTCACAATCCTCCATGCTGCGCCCGGCCACAAAGCGGCAGGAACATGCCACTCGCGCCGCGTAGGACGTGCCAACCGAAGCGTAGCCGTTGATCGGCTCGCGATAGGCATAGGCCGCGCCCGCTAATCCGACGCCGATCAGCAACAGAAGCCACAGGCCGATGCGGGAAGAGGTCGAACGCTTTGCTTTTGCCATTGCCAATCCGAAAAGCTTGGGGAATTGAGTGCGCGATGATGCATCGCCCGATATCCCTTATCGCCGGATTGGCGCTCCTGCCAAGTCTTGCTTCTTGCGGCAGCGCTCCGCCGGCCGGACCCGCTCCGCTGACCGATGAAGCCTTGGCTGCCGTCACTGACAAGGCAGGCGCACCGAAAGACCAACTGGCCCGCGAAGTGGACGAGCTATTCACGCTCGAAGGACTCGGAGAAACCCGTGCGCTAGTGGTGATGTCGGACGGAGAGATCGCTGCCGAGCGCTATAGCGAAGGTTATGATGCCGAAACGCGCTTCATCTCGTGGTCGATGGCCAAGACGATCACCGCCGTGCTGGTCGGCATGCTGGTCGCAGACGGCAAGCTGAGCGTAGACGATCCCGCGCCAGTGCCAATGTGGCAGCGCCCTGGCGATCCGCGCGCAGAGATCACTTTGCGTCACCTACTGCAAATGCGCTCAGGCCTGCGTCACACCGAGGCGGGCGATCCGCCCTACGACTCGAGCGAAGTCAGGATGCTGTTCCTTGATGGCAGAGACGACATGGCGCAGTGGGCGAAGGAACAACCGCTCGAGGCCGAACCGGGCGAGCGTTTCGAGTATTCTTCAAACACCACCGTCATTCTCGCGGATATTGCGGCGCGGGCGCTGACGGAGAGCGATGATCCTGAAGCGCGACGCAAGGCGGTCGGCGACTATCTGGAAGAGCGACTTTTTGCGCCGCTTGGCATGACATCGATGGTCCCCGAATACGATGCGGCAGGCACACTCATCGGTGGCAGCCTGATGCACGCCACCGCGCGCGATTATGCGAAATTCGGCGAGTTCATGCGGCTCGACGGGCAATCGCCCGAAGGCGAACAACTGGTCCCCAGCCGCTGGATCGAAGCGATGGTGGAACCCAGCCCAACCGCGCAGCAATATGGCTATCAGACATGGCTCAACCGCCCGCTGGGAAAAGAGGGCGCAGAATGGGGACATCCGCTGTTCCCTGAGCGCGCGCCGGCAAGCCTGTTCTCACTGATCGGTCATATGGGACAATATGTGCTGGTCTCGCCCGAGCAGCGCGTGACTTTGGTGCGGCTTGGCCATTCGACTTCGGAAGAGCGCCCACCGATGCTGCAACAGGCGGCGGACGTGATTGCGCTGTATCCTCAGAGGTAGAACACACCCTCAACCACCGTCACGCAAGGTCCGCCTAGCCACACGCGCTCCCCATCCATTCGAATCGTCAGATCACCACCGCGCTCGCTTGCCTGATGCGCAGTCATGGAATTGCGGCCCAACCGCTCGGCCCAGAAAGGAGCCAGCACCGCATGCGCTGAGCCGGTGACACTGTCTTCGTCGGCTCCGCCACCCGGAACGAACACCCGGCTGACAATGTCAGTTGAGTTTCCCGGAGCGGTGCAGATGAATTGATCGTTTCCGAGCTTGGCTAGCGCGGCAAAATCAGGTGCCAGTGCGCGCACTGCGGCTTCGTCTTCAAACTCGAATATATTGTAGCGCGATTCGTTGCGGTGGACGCTGAGCGGCTCGCTCCCCAGCAGCGCGACGGCCTCGGAATATTCAGCCTGCTGAGTGTGGATCACCGGCAGCGCCAACTCATAGGTATCGCCATTCCGACGAACCTCAAGAATGCCGGACATGCGCGTACGGAAGGCGACACCCTCGCCCCCATCCCGCTTCAGCAGCACATGCCCCGTCGCCAGTGTCGCGTGTCCACAGAGTGCGATTTCATTGGTTGGTGTGAACCAGCGAAGCTCCCAGTCGGCCTCTCGCGCCTCGTCACGAACCACAAATGCCGTCGCTGCGAACATATTCTCAGCGCTGATCGCCAGCAGGGCATCGTCAGGCAACCATTCCTCGAGCACCATCACCGCAGCCTGATTGCCGCCAAACGGCGCGGCGCTGAACGCATCGACATGCCAATACGGAATGGGAGGCTGGCCCACCGGCATCACTCTTTCTCCAACCTGTCGAATTCGTCTTTCTCGGCCATTGGATTGTCCGGCTCATCAACGTGGCCGACGGGGTCGATATGGATGAGCAGCTCCATGTCCGGGAAATGAGCGACAAGGTCGTCCTCGACCCGCTCAATGATCTCGTGGGATTCCTCGACCGTCATTTCACCGGGCAGATCGACGTGGAACTGGACGAAATCGCGCGTGCCGCTGGTACGCGTGCGCAAGTCGTGGAGGCTGTCGAGTTCTGGGTGACGCGCTGCCACTTCGACCAGTTTCAGCCGCTTTTCTTCAGGCCATTCGCGGTCCATCAAGTGGTCGACCGCTTCGCGCGCCGTGCCCCATGCGCCCCAGAGCAGCCAAGCCGCAATGGCCAGTCCGAAGAGAGGGTCTGCGCCTGTGATGCCCATATATTGATCGACCACCAGCGCCGCGATGACGGCGGCGTTGAGCAACAGGTCGGACTGATAATGCACATTGTCGGCGCGGATCGCGACCGATCCGGTTTTGCTCAGCACGTGACGCTGCCATGCGATCAAGGCGAGCGTCGCGCCGATTGCGATCACCGAAACGGCGATCCCTTCCTCCGCCGCGCTGGTTCGCTGTCCCTCGATCAGCGCAATGATCGCACGAAAGCCGATCCCTGCCGCCGATAGCGCGATCAGGATCACCTGGAACATGGCAGCGAGCGATTCCGCCTTGCCGTGTCCGAAACGATGCTTCTTGTCTGGCGGTTGCGCTGCGATGCTGACCCCGATCAGAGTTGCAATCGATGCCACCAGATCAAGCGCTGTATCCGCCAGACTGCCCAGCATGGCCGTCGATCCGGTGCGCGCCGTCGCCCACAGCTTCAGCCCAGCCAAGAACAGCGCCGTCGCAATCGACGCATAGGCCGCGCTGCGCGTCAAAGACGCCTTATCGGTCACGGATAGAGCAGTGTGTCGGTCCAGCCGGAACCATCCGCTTTGCGCGTGAAAAGGCGGCGATCATGCAGCCGATTGTCGCGGTCCATCCAGAACTCAATCTCGTTCGGCACCAGTGTGAAGCCGGTCCAGTGCGCCGGACGCGGCACTTCACCTGCGCCCTCATGCTCAGCCCACAATGTCTTCACCCGGTCTATATAGGTTTGACGGTCCGGAAGCGGGCGTGACTGATCGCTTGCCGCAGAGCCCACCTGACTCTTGTAGGGACGAGAATGGAAATAGGCGTCCGCGCGCTCGGGCGTCACTTCGAAGAGCGGGCCGGCAATGCGAATCTGTTTGCGCTGGCTCTTCCAGTGAAACAGCAGGGCAGCCTGCATATTGGCGCGGATATGGCTGCCTTTGCGACTCTCGGCGTTGGTGAAAAAGGTGAACCCACCTTTCTCGCTCTCGCCGGGACCATGACCCTTAAGCAGAACCATCCGCACCGAAGGCGCTGCGTCCGCAGAGGCGGTCGCGAGCGCCATCGCGTTGGCATCGTTGGGCTCGCTGTTCTGTGCGAGCGCAAACCACTCGTCGAAAAGGACATAAGGGTCAGAACCACTCGGGATCTGGCTATCCGCAAGCTGCGATGTGTCGAGGCTTTGCGGGTGGGTGGTCACATCACTCATATCGTTTCACCTGAGACGCTTTGGAACCGTCCACGCTATATGGGCCAGCAATGCCCGCATGCCAGCGGAATGTCTCCGCAGGCCGGTCTTGAATCGCCAATTGGTTAACCCAAGCTGTTTGTTCCTTACAACGCACGCTTGCACCTCGGCACCGTCTCACCTAGCTAAAACACCATGGCAGACCCGTATGGCACCCTTGGCGTAACGCGCACGGCCTCAGAAAAGGAGATCAAGAGCGCGTATCGTAAGCTTGCCAAGCAGCTGCACCCAGACCGCAACAAGGAAAATCCCAAGGCTGCCGAGAAGTTCTCGGATGTGACCAAAGCCTATGATCTGTTGTCGGACAAGGACAAGCGCGCTCAGTTCGACCGGGGCGAGATCGACGCGGAAGGCAATCCGCTGAATCCGTTTGCCGGAATGGGCGGAATGGGCGGGCGCGGCTATGCCGGCGCTGGCGCTCCACGCGGCCATAGTCAGCAGGACTTCGGCGGCTTCAACACCGACGATATGGATCTCGGCGACCTGTTCGAGGGATTGTTTGGCGGCGGACGCGCACGCCCATCTCCGAACAATGGAGCACGGCGCGGCTTTGGCCAGCGGCCTCCACCTCCTCCGCAGAAAAAGGGCGCTGATATTCAGTACCGTCTCGCGGTGCCCTTCGTCGATGCAGCCGCAGGGCGCGATCAGCGCATTACGCTGGCCGATGGCAAGGCGATCAATCTCAAACTGCCGGTCGGCGTTACCGATGGCACGCAAATGCGGCTGCGTGGCAAGGGCCATAGCGGTCCGGGCGGCAGCGGCGACGGAATCGTAATCATCGAGATCGGCGCGCATCCCTTCTTCCACCGCGACGGCGACAATATTCGCATGGACCTGCCGATCACGCTGAGCGAGGCAATTCGCGGTGCGAAGGTCAAATGCCCGACCGTCGATGGCCCAGTGATGCTGACGATCAAGCCAGGCACCAGCGGCGGCACGGTGATGCGGCTGGGCGGTAAGGGTTGGACGAAGCACGGCAAGAAGCCGGGTGAACGCGGCGATCAGCTCGTCAACCTCGAGATTCAGCTGCCAGAAGACATCGAAAAGCTGGAAGAACAGCTCGGTGACTGGGTCGATCCGGCGCGGCCTCGCGAGAAATTCGGCCTGTAAGGGCGCTGCCGGATGGGTGCGCCATCGGACTATCGCCCGCAAGACCCGCGCGAAATTCGCTCGCTTTCGCCTGAGGCCCGCAGGCGGCATTCGTTTCTAGCTCAGCATCTCAAAAAGCCAGAGCCCGAAGTCTTAAGTTGGCAGCAGAAATTTGCGCGCGCACTCGGTCCTGGGACACGCTTTTTCGAAGTCGTCCGCCGCACAGCGGTGGGATCGTACAATGACGGCTTTATCCACGCGGGCAATCTCGCCTACCTCTCGATGCTCGCGATTTTTCCGTTTTTCATTCTCGGCGCGGCGCTGTTCGAGCTGATCGGCGGCAGGGAACAATCTGCGGCGCTGATCGAGACAGTGCTGGTCGCGACGCCGCCAACCGTATCCGAAGTGATCAGACCGGTCGCCGAAAACTCTGCCGAAGCGCGCTCTGGATGGCTGCTCTGGCTCGGCGCGGGCATCGGGCTTTGGACCGTTTCGAGCCTGATCGAGACCATTCGCGACATTCTGCGCCGTGCCTATGGCACGACTGCACGGCATGCCTTCTGGAAGTACCGCCTGCTGTCGGCAGGCCTGATCCTAGGTGCGATGATCCTGCTGATGGCCAGTCTATTTGCGCAGGTCGCCATCGGTACGGCACAGCAGGTGATCGATGCGCGCCTGCCCCAGCTTGCCGAAGCTATCGGAACATTGCGGCTCTCGCGGATCGTCCCCGCGCTAGGTTTGTTCGGCTCGCTTTACATGCTGTTCTATACCCTGACGCCTGAAGAGTACCGGAAACGGCGCTATCCCAAATGGCCCGGCGCGGTGTTTACGGCGCTTTGGTGGCTTGGCGTATCGAGCGTGATGCCCGCAGTCCTGCGCAGCTTCTTCACGTACAATCTGACCTACGGCAGCCTCGCCGGGATCATGATCGCACTGTTCTTTTTCTGGCTGGTTGGATTGGGACTCGTTATCGGAGCTGAATTGAACGCCGCTTTGGCGGAACCGGACGCCAATACGTCCGAAGATACCGAGAGGGAGAATTTGGCATGAGCGATCAGATGCCCAAATTAATGCACGGCAAACGCGGGCTCATCATGGGTCTCGCCAATGACAAGTCGCTCGCATGGGGCATTGCCAAGCAACTCGCCGAACACGGGGCCGAGCTGGCATTCTCGTATCAGGGCGAGGCTCTGGCGAAACGCGTGAAGCCCCTGGCTGAACAACTGGGCAGCGACTTCACCTTCGAATGCGATGTGTCGAGCATGGATTCGCTGGATGCAGCTTTCGACGCCCTGAAAGAGCGCTGGGACACGATAGACTTCGTAGTCCATGCCATAGGCTTTTCGGACAAGAATGAACTCCGCGGGAAATATGTCGACACCAGCCTCGACAATTTCTTGATGACGATGAACATTTCGACCTATTCGCTGGTCGCTGTGACAAAAAGAGCGGCGGAGATGATGCCGAATGGCGGCAGCATCCTGACGCTGACCTATTACGGCGCCGAAAAGGTCATGCCGCATTACAACGTGATGGGCGTCGCCAAGGCCGCGCTGGAAACGAGCGTGAAATACCTCGCCAACGACCTTGGACCACAAGGCATCCGGGTGAATGCGATCAGCGCCGGGCCGGTCAAGACGCTGGCGGCGAGCGGGATCGGCGATTTCCGCTACATCCTGAAGTGGAACGAACTCAACGCACCGCTTCGCCGGACAATCACGATTGACGATGTGGGCGGATCGGGCCTGTACTTCCTGTCCAACCTATCATCGGGCGTCACAGGTGAAACGCATCATGTCGATGCCGGATACCATGTTGTCGGAATGAAGCAGGCAGACGCGCCGGATATCGCGCTGGAGAAGTAACTTCTACTTTGAGCCGAAGCCTGTGGCGATGGTGTGGATCGTACGCATCACGATCAGCACGTCGAGCCAGAACGAGAAGTATTTGATGTAGTAGAAGTCGTACTGGAGCTTGATGTCGATATCATCGAGCGTTGCGACATGCCCCTGATTGACCTGCGCCCAGCCGGTCAGCCCCGGCTTCACGATGTTACGATATGAGTAGAATGCGAGGTTGTCCTCGTACCATTCCGCCAGCGCGTTCGCTTCCGGCCGCGGTCCGATCAGGCTCATCTCGCCTTTGAGGATGTTGAACAGCTGCGGCAGCTCATCGAGCCGAAACTTTCGGATGAAGCGGCCGATTTTGGTGACGCGCGCGTCCTCATCCTGAGTGATCGCATCCTCGCGCGCGGCATCGCCGGTTGGGGCAGCCCGACTTGTCATCGAGCGGAATTTGTACATCCGAAACGGCCTGCCGCCCATGCCAGTGCGGCTCTGGACGAAAAACGGCGATTGGCGATCTTCGAGCCAGATTGCGATCGCTAGAGAGATCATGATCGGCAAGGTCAGCACAATCGCGATGAGGCTGCCGACAATGTCGATCAGGCGCTTGATCGGAGTGTAGGATTGGTTAGGGATCAGGGAACCGAGCGAGTTTTCGGACAGATGTTCGATCTTCACCTGTCCAGTGAGCGACTCGGTCAGCTGCTTGTAGTGGTACACCGGCACCCCGGCGAGCGAAGCCTTGGCCAGCAGGCGCTCCCATTCATCGGGCAGGTCGGCGCGGAAGTCGGCGACGATATTGGCAGCACGGTCGGCGGGGATTTCAGGCCGCGATAGTTTGCGCACCGGAAAGCCTTCCACGTCCTCCATCAGCATCGCCTTGCCGAACGGGACGAGGTAGAAGGGCTGCTGGCGATGTGTACGATTGCTCCAGCGCAATTGCATCGCGATCAGCGTGGAAACCGCCGCCGAATATCCCAGCATCACGCGGCTGTAATCTGTACGAAAGGCAAACATCACGATCACGACCAGGATAAAGCTAGTCCACATGATCGGGACACCATGCACAGTGCCTCGTGTGCCCGGCAGATCGAGCACGCGGCCCGCGAGATACATACCCAAAAACAGTGCGACAGTTGCCGCGATGCCGGTGTTGATCATAGTGGGATCGATAAATGCTTCGGTGATGCCGAGCAGGTCGTAGGCGATCAGCGGTACAAACACGACCACCGTCCACGCCACTCCATATCGAATGAAGGACGTGATCGGGTCATTGCGGCCACGCATGCGTGCCGCGGGTGTGATCGGCTCGATCATCATTATTTTTGTACCTACACCTTTCCTGATGTTTCCCATCAGGCCCCAAAAACCGCCCATAAACGGGGATTAGGGGGCTAGCAAGGGCGGCATGCCTCCGCTCTGGTAACGCTTGTCGCGCTGAATCCCTTCACCACGATGACGATTCTCCGGGTGATCTTCGCTCTGCCGCATGATGCTCTCGGCAGGCCGCAATTGGTCCATTTCGGAGGCGGTTGTTCGCCGCCAATTCGGAGCCAGCCGCCAGAAATATCCGGTTGCCTTGGTACAGGGCCGGGCTGTAAAGGGGCCGCCAATCAGGCCGCACGGGCCTTTACTTGCGTCTTCAATCCGACCGGCGAGCATTTAACCGACATGCTGAATAACAAATCTGTTCTCGTAACCGGGGGCACCGGCTCCTTTGGCAAGGCGTTCGTCCGCACGGTTCTGAAGCGTTACCCCGATATCAAGCGGCTGGTGATCTATTCGCGTGATGAGTTGAAGCAGTACGAAATGGCACAGCTGTTTCCGCGCTCCGAATACCCGGCGCTACGGTATTTCCTAGGCGATGTGCGCGACGAAGCTCGGCTAAAGCGCGCTCTCGAAGGGATCGACGTCGTCGTCCACGCCGCAGCGCTCAAGCAGGTGCCAGCCGCCGAGTACAATCCATTCGAATGCATCAAGACCAATGTGCTGGGCGCGCAGAACCTGATCGAAGCCTGCTTTGACAGCGGGGTCGGCCGGGTGGTCGCCCTGTCGACCGACAAAGCTGCGGCACCGATCAACCTGTATGGCGCGACCAAGCTGTGCAGCGACAAGCTGTTCGTCGCCGCCAACAATGTGAAGGGCACGCGCGACATCCGTTTCTCCGTGGTGCGCTACGGCAATGTCATGGGCTCGCGCGGCTCGGTCATCCCGTTCTTCATGGCCAAGAAAGACGAAGGCGTGCTGCCGATCACCGATCAGCGCATGACCCGTTTCAACATCTCGCTGCAAGAAGGCGTCGAGATGGTCCTGTGGTCGATCGAAAATGCCGAAGGCGGCGAAGTTCTGGTGCCGAAAATCCCGTCCTACCGGATCGGCGATGTCGCCACTGCGATTGCTCCCGATGCCGAACAGAAAGTCATCGGCATCCGCCCGGGTGAGAAGATCCACGAGGAAATGATCACCGCCTCGGACAGCTTCAACACCGTCGATATGGGCGAATATTACGCGATCCTGCCGGTCAGCGCCGACTACACGATCGAGGATTATTGCAAGGATCACGGCGGCAAACCGGTCGAACCGGGTTTCGCCTATTCGAGCGGCGACAACCCAGATTTCCTCACCGTCGAACAAATCCGCGCCTTGATCAAAGAGCATGTCACCGGACAGGTGATCGACTAATTCCAGGAGCCGGATAGTGGCTGACGAGACCCACGAGTTCATCCCGTATAGTCGGCAGGAAATCAGCGACGCCGATATTGCTGCGGTGACGGACCAGCTACGGTCGGATTTCCTGACGCAAGGCCCGGTTGGCGGGGAGTTCGAGCGCGTCTTTGCCGAGCGTCATCAGGTCAAGCACGCTATCGGCGTCTCGAACGCCACCGCCGCGCTGCATATCGGGTGTCTCGCCTTTGGCATCGGCCCCGGTTCGTTGGTCTGGACCTGCCCCAACAGCTTCGTCTCAAGCGCGAATTGCGCGATCTTCTGCGGGGCCGAGGTCGATTTCGTCGACTCCGATCCGGTGACGCGCAACATGTCGCTCGAACTGCTCACCGCCAAGCTCGAGGCGGCAGACAAAGTCGGCAAGCTGCCCGACGTGGTGATCCCAGTCGATTTCTCGGGCCTACCCTGTGACCTGTCCGAAATGCGCGCGCTGGCCGACACATACGGTTTCAAGATCCTCGAAGATGCGAGCCACGCGACCGGCGCGACTTACAAGGGCCTGCCAACCGGATCGGCCCACGCGCATGCCACGGTGTTCAGCTTTCACGCGGTCAAGATCGTCACCACCGGCGAAGGCGGGATGATCGTGACGCAGGACGATGAGCTTGCCGAGAAACTTCGGCTGCTGCGCTCGCACGGCGTGACCCGCGACGAAGGCCTGATGCAGCGCGCCTCAGAAGGCGGCTGGTATTACGAAATGGTCGATATGGGCTGGAACTACCGGCTGACCGATGTGCAATCGGCGCTCGGCCTGTCGCAGCTGACCAAGATGGACGAATGGCGCGACGCGCGCGAGGCGCGCGCGGATCGCTATGATGCGCTGCTCGCCGATGGACCGTTCAAGCGCCCGGCCCGGTTCAATGACCGGGTTTCATCATGGCACCTCTATGCGGTCGAGCTGACAGCGGACGCGAAGATCGGGCGCGCCGAAATGTTCGCCGCGATGCGCGAGGCGAAGATCGGGGTGAACGTGCACTACATCCCGATCCACACGCAGCCTTATTATGAGCGGCTCGGCTTCACCCGCGAGCAATTCCCGAACTCGGTGGCCTATTACGACCACGCTTTGTCGATCCCACTGTTCCCGGCAATGACCGACGCGCAGCAGGACCGCGTGGTTGAGACTATGCTGAGGCTGGCGGCGTAGAATGTCAGAGAGTATCGCCATTATCCCGGCGCGCGGCGGATCGAAACGGATACCGCGCAAGAATATCAAGCCCTTCGCGGGCAAGCCGATGATCGGCTACGCCATCGAAGCGGCCAAGGCGTGCGAAGCGATCAGCCGCGTGGTCGTGACGACCGATGATGACGAGATCGCGCAGATTGCCGAGGATTTCGGCGCCGAAGTTCCGTTCCGCCGTCCGCCCGAACTCGCCGACGATATTACCCCCACCGTCCCGGTGATCCAGCATGCGATCAACGCCTGCCGCACGCGCGGCTTCGAGTTCGAGCACGCCTGCTGCATCTATCCCGGCGTCCCGTTCATCCGCACCGAAGATCTCGCCGAAGCGCTCGAACTGCTGATCGCGCATAAGGGCGAAGGCTACACCTTCCCGGTGACCGGCTTCCCTTCGCCGATCCAACGCGCGTTGAAGCGCGATGATGCGGGCGCTGTTGCGCCCTTCGATCCAAGCCACGTCAACACCCGGACGCAGGACCTCGAACCGGCCTATTTCGACGCCGGTCAGTTCTATTGGGGTGCAGTAGAGACCTGGCTGACCGGCGCGAACATCCACGCCAATGGCCGCGCCATCGTGCTGCCCGAATGGCGCGTGGTCGATATCGACACGCCCGAAGACTGGGACCGCGCCGAGGCTCTGCACAGGGCCATCGGTTCGGGCGAGTAACCGCAATGAAGATCGCCATCCGGGTCGATGCCTCGGCGCAAATCGGCACCGGGCATGTGAAACGCTCGCTGTCATTGGCCGAAGCATTGCGAAAGCTCGGGGCAGAGGTTCGGTTTGTCACCCGCGCGCTAGGCGTCGACAGCGTTGGAATGATCGCAGGCGCTGGTTTTGAGCGCACTGTGCTGCTCGCCCCGCCTGGCAGCGTCTTCACACCCGATCCGGCAGTGCCGCATTCCGCATGGGCCGAAGTCTCGCTTGATCGCGATATCGACGGCACCTGCGAAGCCTTGGAGGACTTCGCGCCGGACTGGGTCGTGCTGGACAGTTACGCATTCGATGCGCGCTGGCACGAGGCGGTTCGCGGCGAGCTCGGCTGCAAGATCGCGCAGATCGACGACCTCGCTGATCGTGCACTCGCATGCGACTTGCTGATCGACCACACTTTCGCACCCGACCATCGCGCCAAATACGCCGAGGTTCTGCCCCGCTCGGCACGACTGCTCGGCGGGCCGCGTTATGGCTTGCTCGGGCCAGCTTACGCCGACGCAGCGCGCTATGAATTCAATGAGGACGTGCGCTCGATCGGTGTCTTTATGGGCGGCGTCGATGCCGGGGATCACTCGCAGAGCGTGCTTGATGCGCTGGATGTCATCGGCTTCGAAGGCGAGATCGAAGTCGTCGCCACTTCCGCCAACCCGCATCTCGGCGACTTGCGCGAACGCATCACTGCACGAGCCAACACCAGCCTCTCGCTTGACCTGCCCGACCTCGCCGCATTCTTCGCCCGCCACGATCTGCAGGTGGGCGCGGGCGGTGGCGCGAGTTGGGAGCGCTGCTGTATCGGCGTGCCGACATTGCTGGTCGTAGTCGCACCCAACCAGATGTCGGTCGCCCCGCTCCTCGCCGAAGCCGGGATCGCAGCCTTCGCACCCGACCCCTCGCCTGAGACATTGGCAGGCGAACTTAAAGCGCTGATTGATGATGCCCCTGCGCGCCAAAACCTCGCCGCCAAATCACGCGAGCTGGTCGATGGTTTGGGAGCAACACGCGCTGCACTTGGCATTCTCGCAGAGAGTCTCGCCGTTCGGCCTGCCAAACTCGAAGACGCGCGTATGATGTTCGACTGGCGCGGTGACGCTGCGACGCGTGCGGTCTCGCTCGAGAGCGATGAGTTGGTGTGGGATGATCACCTCGCATGGCTCACACGCGTTCTCGAAGACCCAGCCCGCCAACTCTTCGTTGGCGAGATCGGCGGGCGACCCGTCGGTGTGATCCGCTTCGATTTCTCCGAAGAGGCGCGTGCAGAAGTCTCACTCTATCTCGATCCCGCTCTGCACGGCCTTGGTCTCGGCCCGCATCTGCTGCTCGCAGGCGAGGCCGCCGCTGACGCCGCCATTGTCGACGCGACCGTGCTGGAAGGGAACCGCCCCTCCCAGCGCCTGTTCGAACATTGCGGCTACACGCAAACCGCCCCGACCACCTGGGTAAAGCACCGCTTGCCCAGCGTGCACGCCAAGCTGTAAAGGCCCCGCATCATGCAGATCAACGGACGTACAATAGGCCTCGACGCCCGCCCCTATCTGATCGCCGAGATGAGCGGGAACCACAACCACTCGCTGGACCGTGCGCTGGAAATCGTCGATGCGGCGGCGGAAAGCGGCGCGGATGCGATCAAGCTGCAGACCTACACCGCCGACACGATCACGCTCGATTGCGACGGGCCGGGCTTTGTGATCGAAGATGAGAAGTCGCTGTGGAACGGGCGGCGGCTGCACGAACTCTATGACGAAGCGCACACGCCGTGGGACTGGCATGGGCCTATCATTGAGCGTGCGCGCAAGCACGGCCTCGATTGCTTCTCGTCGCCCTTCGACGCGAGCGCGGTCGACTTCCTCGAAAGCCTCGACGTCCCGGCCTACAAGATCGCGAGCTTTGAAGTCATCGACCTGCCACTGATCCGCAAGGTCGCGGCGACTGGCAAGCCGATGATCATCTCGACCGGGATGGCAAGCGTGATCGATATTGGCGAAGCGATCCGCGCTGCGCAGGAGGCCGGCAACGACCAGCTGTGCATCCTCAAATGCACCAGCACCTATCCCGCGACGCCCGAGAACACGAACATCTCCACCATTCCCAATATGCGCGACACATTCGGCGTCGAAGTGGGCCTGTCGGACCACACGATGGGGACCGGCGTTGCGGTCGCGGCGACGGCTTTGGGTGCGGTGCTGATCGAGAAGCACTTTACGCTTCGCAGGGCCGATGGCGGGGTGGACAGCACCTTTAGCCTCGAACCGGCGGAGTTCCTCGCACTGCGCGAAGAAACCGAGCGCGCGTGGCAATCGCTCGGCCAGGTCACCTATGGCGGCACCAAGGCCGAGGAAGGCTCACGCCAGTTCCGCCGCTCGCTCTATATCGCTGAAGATATGGCAGAGGGCGAAGCCTTCACCGAAGCCAACCTGCGCTCGGTACGCCCCGGTTTTGGCCTCGCGCCCAAGCACTACGACACGCTGCTAGGCAAGCGCGTGAACCGCGCGCTGACCAAAGGCACGCCGGTCAGCTGGGACCTGATCGCGTAAGCGGTGGATGGCGTACAAGGTTCTCATCATCGGCTGCGGAGCCATTGCAGGTGGGTACGATGCCGAGCGCTCCCCTGATGATTGGCCGCTGAGCCATGCCGGGGCGATCGCGCGGGATGATCGGTTTGACATTTGGGCCTGCTTCGACACGGACGACGATGCGCGTTATGATTTCATGGATCGTTGGGACGTTCCCATTTGTCTGGGCGAGCTAGAACCTCCTTTTGCAAAGCCAGGTGATTTCGATGTGGTTGTGATCGCGTCACCAACGCAGTTTCATGCGGAGCATCTTGAATACGCACTTACATTGAGGCCAAAATTGGTTTTCTGCGAGAAGCCGCTGGCCGCCGATTTGGAAGGGGCACGAAACCTTGCGGCGCAGTTTGATACCGCACGCATCCCGCTGGCCGTGAACTACACCCGCCGCTGGGCACCCGATCTGGTCGAGCTTGCACAGGAAGTCCGCGCTGGCGATTGGGGTACGCTCATCAGCGCGATTGGCACCTACACCAAAGGTATCGTCCACAACGGCTCGCATATGGTCGATCTGCTCGGCATGTTTGTCGGCGAGATGCGGGTTCACTCTGTCGGACCGGGATGGTGCGATTTCTGGGATGACGACCCGACCGTCTCCACCATGCTCACCACTGGCGACCTTGGCCTGCCGATCCACCTTATTGCTGGCGATGCCGAGCATGTGACGCATTTCGAACTTGTGCTCAACTACGAGCGCGGCGAAATCGCGATGCGCGATGGCGGGATGCGAATCGAAACGCGACGGGTTCAAGACAGTGAGACATTCGCCGGATATCGCCAGCTTGGACTGCCTGAGAGGATGCCTGGGCGCTATCCCGAAGCCATGACACAGGCATACGCCAACATCGCCGAAGCATTGGACACCGGCGCGCGCCTTGCCAGCACCGCGCAAAACGCCATTGAAGCGCACAAATTTTGCGAAGAGATTCGCCTCAAGGCGCTCGAAACCATCAAGAAAGACCCCGAATGACCGACCAACTCGCCCTTCACGGCGGCTCCCCGCTGATCCAGCGCGAATTCGATGCATTCAAATCGATGGGCCGCGACGAAGAGGAAGCCGCGGCGCGTGTCGTGCGCTCGGGCGTGTTGTCGGCCTATATCGGCGCTCCGGGTGAGCTGTTTATGGGCGGCACCGAAGTGCGCGCATTTGAGGCCAAAGCGGCGGACTATTTCGGGGTGAAGCATGCGCTTGGCGTGAACAGCTGGACCAGCGGATTGATTGCCGAGGTCGGCGCGATTGGCGTCGAGCCGGGGGACGAGATCATCACCTCACCGTGGACTATGAGCGCCACCGCCATGGCGATCCTGCACTGGAACGCGATTCCGGTCTTCGCCGATATCGACCGCGAGAGCTTCAACCTCGATCCTGAAAGCGTGCGCGCGAACATCACGCCGCGCACAAAGGCGATCATGGCGGTCGATATTTTCGGTCAGACTGCCGATGTCGCCGCGTTGCGTTCGATTGCCGACGAACATGGCCTCAAGCTGCTGGGCGACACCGCGCAGGCTCCGGGCGCGATGAGCGATGGAGGGCACACCGGGACCGGCTATGACATTGGCGGCTTCAGCCTCAACTATCACAAGCACATTCACTGCGGCGAAGGCGGCATCCTCGTCACCAATGACGATGCGCTGGCTGAGCGGTTGGCGCTGATCCGCAATCACGCCGAAAGCGTGCTGAAACCAACCAGCCGTGAGCAGCTCAACAACATGATCGGCTACAATTTCCGCATGGGCGAGATCGAAGCCGCGATTGCCAGCGTGCAGCTCGACAAGCTGGCCGAGCGTGTGGCAGACCGTCAACGCGTGGCGGCAGAGCTGAACGAAGGGCTTGGCGGGCTGGAAGGTCTGACGACACCCAAAGTCGCCGAGGGCGCGACGCATGTCTATTACGTCTACGGCATGACGCTCGATACCGAGGCGCTGGGCGTCTCGCGCGCGAAAATTGTCGAGGCGCTCAAGGCGGAAGGCGTGCCAGCAGTCATGTCGGGCTATCAGAACATACACCGCCTTCCGATCTTCACCGAGCAGGTCGCCTATGGCACCAAGGGCTTCCCGTGGAGCCTGCGCGAGGACAAGAATTTCGCCTATGGAACTGGCACCTGCCCGGTCGCCGAAGAACTGCATGACAGCGAATTCCTCGGCCTGAGCATATGCGTCCACCAATTGCCGAGCGAGGATGTCGCGCAGATCGTCGCAGGTTTCCAGAAGGTCTGGGCCAATCTGGACTCGTTGAAAGGCTGAACGTGGCGGAGTTCCTCGAACTCTTCGGCGAGAAGATCTCCCTGCGCCCGTTCGGTTCGGGCGACATCTCTGACGCCTATCTCGGCTGGCTCAATGATCCGGAAGTCACGCGCTATTCCAATCAGCGCTTCCGCACGCACTCCCACGAAAGTTGCGCGGATTATCTCGCCAGCTTTGCCGGTACGCGAAACCTCTTCGTCAGCGTGCGCGACACAGCTTCCGGCACCGCAATCGGGACGATGACCGCCTATCGCAACCTCCACCACGGCACCTGCGATGTCGGGATCATGATTGGCGCGCGCGATTTCTGGGGCGGTGGATACGGGCAGGAGGCGTGGAACCTGCTGACCGGCTGGCTGATCGAGGTGGCGGGCGTGCGCAAGCTCACCGCCGGATGCCTCGCCGCCAATGGCGGAATGATAAAGCTGATGAAGCGCTCCGGCATGGTTCCCGATGGCGTTCGCAAGGGTCAGGAACTTGTCGATGGGACGCCCGTCGATATCGTGCACTATGCCCGCTTCGCCGATTGATGCGCTGCCCCGCCCGCTAGCGATAGCGGTGCATGATGCGGGCGCGGCCAATATGATCGCCGCATGGGTGGACGCGGCGAGCGAACCGACCGAGCAAGTGATCGCAGCCGGGCCTGCGCTGACGATCTGGCGAGCGCGCTTTGGCGATGACGTAGCGATCACCGACAGCACCGATGCTCTAAATGGGTTCGCTTGCGTGCTGAGCGGCACGGGTTGGGCGAGCGATCTGGAACACCGCGCGCGGATCGCAGCGGCGCGCGGCGGAATCCGCTCGGTCGCCGTGATCGATCACTGGGTCAATTATTCCATGCGCTTCGAGCGCGAGGGTGTTGTCCAATTGCCCGACGAGATCTGGGTCGGTGACGGGGACGCAGCGCGGATCGCGACCGAGGTTTTTCCATCGGTGGCAGTCTGGCAGCACCCCAATCTCTACCTTGCCGAACAGGCACTCTACGCCGGGCCGGTGCCGGATGATGGCGATGTGCTGTTCCTGCTCGAACCCGCGCGCAGTGATTGGGGCAAGGATGCACCGGGCGAATTTCAGTCGCTCGATTACTTTATGGAGCAGCGCGAGGCGGCGGGCATCCCTGCGACAACAACCGTGCGCGTTCGCCCTCACCCGTCTGATCCGGCGGGCAAGTTCGACGAATGGGTAAGCGCTCACCCCGGCACGACACTCGACGCCTCCCACGACATGGGCAGCGCCCTCGCCCAAGCACGCTGGGTCGTAGGCATGAACTCCGCTGGTCTCGTCATCGCGCTCGCAGCCGGGCGAAGCGTCTTCAGCGCCCTTCCGCCGCATGCGCCGCCTTGCGTCCTGCCGCACGCGGCCATCACAAGGCTCTGTGACATCTAGCCTTTGCGGGCGGCATCCGCCAAAGCGAGGCCAAGGGATCCAAGGGGCGCATGCTTTTTTCGACCGGCACATTCTGGCTGTTCTTCCCGGTGGTGCTCGCGCTGCTGGCGGCGAACCGGCTGATCCTGCGCTCGGTCGCGGTGCAGAACGCGGTGCTACTCGGCGCGAGTTATACCTTTTACGGCTGGTGGGATTGGCGCTTTCTCGGCCTGATCATCGTATCAACGCTGATCGACTATGTTGCCGCACGGGGGATGGAGCGCAGCGGTGACGGTCCCGCTCGCAAACGCTGGCTCCACCTCTCGGTGTTCGCCAATCTGTCGATCCTCGGCCTCTTCAAATACTTCAATTTCTTCGCAGGCGAGCTGAAAGCAGGCCTCACTGCCGCCGGAGTGAGCGCCGACTGGTCCACTCTCAATATCATCCTGCCGGTCGGCATATCGTTCTACACGCTCCAAACGCTCAGCTACTCGATCGACGTCTATTACAAGCGCACCAAGCCCGAACCGAACCTGCTCCGCTACGCCACCTATGTCGCGTTCTTCCCGCAGCTTGTCGCCGGACCAATCGAGCGGGCGCGCAAGCTGATCCCGCAATTCGCGTCACTCGCACAGCCGACATGGGAGACAATCAACCAAGGCGTACGGCTGGTCATCGCAGGCCTGTTCCTCAAGATCGTGATTGCCGACAATCTTGCGCCCTATGTCGACCGTATCTGGAGCGCGCACGCCACGTTAGGCGGCGGCGAACTGCTGCTTGGGATGCTGTATTTCTCGATCCAGATCTACGCTGACTTCGCAGGCTATTCCTCGATTGCCATCGGGCTGGCGGCAATGATGGGGATCCGGCTTTCGACCAACTTTGCCACCCCGTTTCTCGCCAGTTCGATCAGCGCGCTCTGGCGCGGATGGAACATCACGCTGACGCTGTTTTTCCGCGATTATGTCTATGCCGAGCTGAGGAAGGGCAAGCGTACCGAAAGCCGCATCGCGCTCGCCAATATTGCGACCTTCTTCGTCAGCGGGTTGTGGCATGGTGCGAACTGGACCTTTATTGTCTGGGGCACCGCGCACGGGGTGCTGCTGGTGCTGGAGCGGCGCTGGCGTGCGGCGGTGACGTTGGGTGAGAAAGCGTGGCTGAAGCTGTCGGGCTGGCTCTACACATTCGGGCTGTTCGTCGTGCTCTCCGCCCTGTTCCGCAGTCCTGATTTCGGCACCGCCTGGACGATGTACGCGCGCTCGGTCACCGAGTTCGGCCTGCCGCAAAGCGAGCGCTTCGGTCTGCTGTTCGTGACTCTCGCCTTCGCCGTCGATGCGCTATGGCGCGGACAGACCAGACTGGATCAGGGTCTCAAGCTTGCGTGGCTCGGCCGCGCGGGCAAGAACTTCACCGAAACCGTCCTCTTCGCCGCCGCGCTCATTCTCGTGCTCGTCAACGCCACAACCCGACAGGAAGCCAGTGCCTTCATCTACTTCCAGTTCTGACGGAATGAGCGCCAAACGCGCCCTGATCGCGCTGATCGGCGTATTCGTGCTGCTCAACGCAGCGCTGATCGCCGTGTGGCAGGCGATCCCGTTCACTCCAGTGAGCGAGGGGCGCTACCTCGCGGCAGTCGACGATCACATCGCCATGCTGGAGCGGAGTAAAGGAGAGGAAGGCCGGATTATTCTGATCGGCGGATCGGGCGCAGCATTCTCGATCTCTGCAGAGACTTTGGGGCAGGAGCTCGACCGGCCCGTTTACAATGGTGGCATTCAGGCGGGGATCGGATTTCGCAACCTGATGGACCTCTACGCGCCGCATCTCGACCCGGAAAATGACCTGATCGTGCTGCTGCCGGAACTTGAACTCCTTGCCGAGGACGAACGATACTCGGCGCCTTGGTGCGATGTGGTTTACCTGCGCAAAGACCTAGGGCGCCTTATCGGCCAGCCAAGATGCGTCCCGCATGTCATCCACCGGACCTATCAGGAGGTGCGCCACCACATCACGGGCAACACTGCCGTCGATGAAGTCTACCGTCGCTCAGGGTTCAACGCAGTAGGCGACCTGACCTCGCACCTCACCATCGACCGGTCTCCGCCCGATTTCAGCGACTACCGATTGCCGGATATCACCCCGGAGGAGCTCGACCGGTTTGAGAACTATGTGGAGGACAAGCTGATCGAGCGCGGGTTTGAGGTGCTCTACATTCCCGCTGCCATGCCAGACCCGGCATGCCGTTGGCGCGAGGTGGACGCGATCACCGCGCAATTGAGCGCACTCGGCACGGGTGTCGTCGTGCAGCACGACCTTTCCCGCTTCTGCCTGGCCGCCGATCTGTTCTTCGACGGGGCAGGTCATCTGGGTCGCGAGGGTCGCCAAGTCCAAACCCGCAACGTGCGCACTGCGCTTGCGAAATATGCGACAAACTGACAGGGGCGCGCGCATGTTTCGCACGATAGGTCTTGCTGCGCTGGTGCTTGCCGCGTTCGGCTGGGGGTTCTCCGCCGGAGCGTATGACCTGTTCCCGTATCCGCAGGCGCGTGCGGTCAAGGCGGCGGTTTTTGGCGCAGCTGACACGGCCAATACCGAATACCAGCTAAGTGACGTCCCCGCGATCTCTGCCGAGCGCTATTCGGCGCTTGATACCAAAGCCGAGATCGTCATGGCAGGCGACTCGATCACGGCGAGCGGTCGCTGGAGCGAGCTGTTTCCCGACGCCTCGATCATCAATCGCGGCGTGCCGGGAGACCGGGTGGGTGGATTACTGGCGCGGACAGACGACATTCTGAAGGCCCAACCGTCCAAAGTGTTTGTGATGATCGGGATCAACGATGTCGCTGCGCGCAACACCAACCCGCAGATCGTCAAGCGTTACGAAGCCTTGGTGGACCGGCTTTCTGAAGGCGGCGCCAAGGTGTTCGTGCAATCGGTAATCACCTGCCGCGACACCGAATACAGTCCTTGTGATCAGACGATGCGCGCTCAGATTGCTGAGCTGAACGTGTCGCTGCTCGAAATGGTCGGCCGCAAGGGTGCGACCTTCGTCGATCTGGACGGGACCTTTTCGGACCAGAACGGCGTGCTCAAGCGCTATAGCATCGACGGCATCCACCCGGGCAGCGCGGGCTTCGAGGAATGGCGCAGGCTGGTCGCGCCTCACATCGATGGTGAGCCCGAATGATCAAGCTCATTGTGATCGCCGTGGTCGTGCTGGGCGCATTTGTCTGGGGCCTTGCTGCGGGCACCTACAAGATTTTCCCGTTCGCGCAGGTTCAGGCGCTGCATGAGGCCGTGACGACAACGAGCGCCTCGGGCGGCGACGGCGCCTACCGCGACAACACTCCGGCGACGGAGCGCGGGTTGGCGATGGCCGATTGGGATACTCAGGCGGAAATCGTGATGATCGGCGATTCAATCACCGAAATGGCCCCTTGGAAAGATATGTTCCCCGATGCCGATATCCTTGGTCGCGGGGCTTCAGGCGATACGGTGAGCGGGGTTGAAGCGAGGCTCGATGCGATCCTGCGCGCTCAGCCGGAACGCGTTTTTGTGCTGATCGGAACCAATGATCTAAATCTCGGCAATCCGATAGATGAAGTGCTTACGCGATATGCTCGCGTGATCGAACGGCTGAAGTCTGCAGGCGCAGACGTGACGATCCAGACTGTCCCTCCCTGCGAGCCGGTGCTCGAAATCTGCACCGGCAAGCGGAGCGAAGCCGAAGCGGCATTGAACGAAGGGATCGCGCGCCTGGCCCGTGAACAGGGTGTGGTCCTGATCGATCTTGCAGCGGAATTCCCAAACGGGACGGAATATCGCGCGGACGGTGTGCATCCCACGGTGTCGGGCTACAAGGCGTGGCGCGATATTCTCGCGCCGCATATCACGGCCCAGCCGCAAGCGGAGGCCGCCGAATGAGCATCACCGCCAAGACTGTCTGGCTCGAAGCGCCGGGAGAGGTTGCCTTGCGTGAAGAAGCGCTTGAGGCTCCTGGAGCGGGCGAGATCCTGTGCGAGACCATCGTCACCGCGATTTCACCCGGCACCGAACTGGCCGCATGGCGAGGCGATCCGCCTTTGCGCCCCGGCGTCGTCTATCCGCGACTGCAAGGGTACTGCAATGTCGCGAGGGTGTTGGAATGCGGTGACGCCGTCGATGAATTCGAACCGGGCGACCGGGTGCTGACCCTGCAATCGCATCGCAGCCATTTTGTGACACCTGTAAGCGGCGCGTTGTACAAACTGCCCGACAGCGCCGACGCCGATATGGTGGTCTCCGCCTATCTTTTCCATCTTGGCTACAATGCGGTGCTGCGCAGCGATATTCGCGCGGGGCACCGCGTGATGGTGATTGGTTTGGGCGCGCTGGGCCTCACTTCGGTGGCGATGGCATCGCTCGCTGGGGCCGAAGTCGTTGCAGTGTCGGGCCAGAGCACTCCTGCCAAGATTGCCAAAGAGTTTGGAGCGACGACCGTCGTCTCGCGCGAGGAGGCGGCTTCGCTTGGCAACGATGCCGACGTGATCATCTCGACTACCAACGGCTGGGACGACTTTGTACTCGCTCAGCGGGTCGCGGCACAGAACGGCACGATCGCTTGCCTCGGCTTCCCCGGGCGCAATGCAGCGCCGGGAGACTTCAACCCGCTCGCCAGCGAGTATTTCTATATGAAGCAGCTGCGCATCGAGGCAGTCGGCTGGTCACCGCTCGAGAACGACACGCGGGGCTTTGCCCGGTTCAACCAACGCGACAATATCGGCTTCTTGGCAGATGCCATCCAAAGTGGACGTATCGATCCTGCACCGATCCTTTCGGGACGCTATCCGGGCCCAGACATCGCGCAGGCCTATGCCGATCTCGACGCGCGCAAGGATGATGCGATCACTTATCTGCTGGATTGGAACGCATGAGCGATTTGACAGCGGCGGTGATCGGCTGCGGCCGGATGGGTGCGTTCACCTCGCCGAGCGTGCGTGAGTACGGGCCGGAGTGCTTCCTGCCTTCCGCGCACGCCGAGGCATTTGCGGAGGCCGACGGGATCGACCTCGTGGCCGTTTGTGATGCGCACGAAGAGAACGCCAGACGCGCCGCCGAACATTACAGCGTCGCGCGCAACCACACCGATCATTCCGCAATGCTCGCTGCTGGCGCACCCGACCTCGCCGGGATTGCCACTCGCACGATTGGCCGCGCGGATATGATTGCCGACTGCATCGCGGCTGGCACGCGCGCGCTCCATGTCGAAAAGCCGATCTGCAATTCAGTCGCGGAGTTGGAGCAGCTTGAGACACTGCTCTCCCGCGACGACGTGTTCATGACATTGGGCGCGGTGCGACGGCATTTTGCGATCTACAAGGAAGCGGTCGCGCGCGCGCAGTCAGGTGCCTATGGCGACCTGCTTGAGGCGCATGCCGAATTTGGCGCGCGCACGCTCTATTGGTCGCACCCGCACACGGTCGATCTGATCCTGCTCGCCGCCGCCGGTGCCAAAGTCGAAGCGGTTCAGGCACGGCTCGGCACGGTTGAGCGAGACGGCGCGCGGATCATCAATGATCCCGTCGTGCAAGGGGCAACGATCTGGTTCGAGGGCGGCTTTTCCGGCCACATCACCCGCATGCCGGGGACCGATTTCCGCATGGCCTGCCAGACTGCGCAGATCGCGGTGACGAGCAATGGGCATTCGCTGTGGCAGTCGGGGCGCGCCAAGCCTGACCCCAACGCCGCGCGTGACACAAATCCAGCTGGCGCAAACCCCTATCACGAACCGGAAATCCAAGCTTTCACCGCGCCCGACCTGCCGCAAGGGGCGCTCGCACCGATCCTGCAACTGGCCGATTGTTTGAAGGGCTACGAAGAGGCGCGCGCCGCCAACACCGCACTTAAACGCGATATCGTGACCGGCCAACGCATCCTGTTCGCCATCGTCCAATCCCATTTCGAAGGCGGTCGCCCGGTAACGCTGGACGCAATCGACCCTGATCTCTTCATCGAAGGCCGCACAGGCGACGCCCCGGCATGAGCAGCAAGCCCAAGATTTTGTTCTTCGCGCGCGGATTTCAGGCGGGTTTCTACCCCGAACTGAAGGACGAGCGTTATGACGCGGTCTATGTGACCCTGACCCGCGAGGAAGCCGACCAGGTCCGTGCCAAGGGCTGCGAGGTCGCAGCCTGCTTCGAGGCCGAATTCGACTCCATCACGCCCGCCGAAGTGCCTGAGCATTACCTGCTCACCTCGCTGATGTCGGAGCGGTTTCTCGGTCGCTATTCGCAGTCCGAACGGCTCACCATCCTCGGCAAGGAAATCGCCTTTTGGCGGGCGCTGCTCGATGAGCATCAACCGATAGCGGTGTGCAACGAGTTGATCGCGATCGAGATTTCCGAGGTGCTGCTGATCGAGACGCGCCCAAGACAGATCAAATACCTCGCCCCGATGTATTGCGTGATCGAAGGCTATTTCTACTGGCTGCCCGATCCGCTGACGCTGTCGGGACAGGCGCTCGACCTGCCTGAACCGACCGATCGCACCCTCGCCATGGCGGATGCCTATCTCGATCAGGTGCGGCAGAGCGATTACAAGCCGTATTACGTCCGCAATCTTGCCGGGCGGCGCAATCTCAGGCCGCTCGTCACTGGCCTCGTCAAGTCTGCGCTATGGAAGTGGCGCGACCGGACTTCGCGCGATTCCACCAGGCCGGGCGCATTCCGCTACGAGACCTACACCGAAGAATATGCCAAGCGCCCGCAGGTCTTCGCCGCCAGCTTCACCAAAAGCTACGACGCGCTGACGGACATTCCGGAGGAGCGCGAAATCGTGCTCTACCCCCTGCATCAGGAGCCCGAGGCGACGCTCAACTATATGAGCGAGTTCTTCTCCAACCAGGTCGCCACGATCGAGAATATCCTCAAATGCCTCGGCCCGCACCAAACGCTGGTGGTAAAGGAGCATCCGGTCGACAAGGGCGCACTGCTGCGGCCCAAGTTCCAGGACATTCGCGCGCGCTATTCGAACCTCGCGTTCTTGCCCGCCGAGGTCCACAGCCGCGAAGTTCTGGCGCGATGTGAGCGCGTCGTCACGCTCACCAGCAGTGTCGGATGGGAAGCGGCCTGTATCGGCAAATGCGTGTTCGTGATGGGGGATATCTACTGGGACAGCGTGCCGGGCGTGTGGCGGATCGAGACATGGCAGGAACTGCGCGATGCGATGCGCACCCCGGTGGAACAGATCGAGCGGGTCAATCCCGAAGACGCACGCCGCTTCGTCGCCAGCCTTGCTGAATTCAGCCACCAAGGCCGCCCGCTGCCCAATCCCAAGCTCTACGATGCCGACAATATCGCGAAGGTCCGCGAGGCGATCTGCATCGGGGCGGGAATTGCCGAGCGCGAGCGCGATAGCTAGTTAAGCGTCATGAAGCGGTTTTTGCTCAAGCTCTGGATGGTGGAATCCAACATTCGCGCGACGATGCGCGTTTCGACATGGTTCCACACGAAGATGCCGCTGATCGGGCGTTTCATGGCGATGCTGATCGATCGCACGTTGCTGTGGCGCTTCGGCGTCGATGTCACCAGCTACCGCGTAAAAGTCGCGAAGCTGCGCATTTCGCATCCGGCGGGCGTGCTGCTCGGCGGCAACGGGATCGTGTCGAAAGGCCGTGTCGCCGTGAATGCGGGCGCGAAATTCGTTGGTCCTGCCCCCGATGATGCGGAGTATCTCGCCCGCCACGCGACCGGTGATGTCTTCCGCTTGGGCGACAATGTCGTTATTGGCGCAAACACGGTGGTGGTCGGCCCGGTCGACATTTGCGACGATGTCGTCGTGGGAGCGATGTCGCTGGTCAACCGTTCCATTACGCAGCCGGGCACTTACGTTGGCATCCCGGCCAAACGGATCAGCGACGAAGTGCCGAGCGACATCTGGGTCAGTCGCTGACCGACAAGGATTGAATGAACGATGGCAAGCACAGCCCTCAAAGAAACAGCGAGCTTCCTGCGCTGGCGGCTCGTGCCCGTGCGCAAGCTTGGCAAGGTCAAGAACCAGCTGACCGGCCATGCCGCACCACCGCCGCGCGAGTACGACTTTGACGCAGAGCGTCTCAAGCAATTGAACACGCTTGGCTATTGCCCGGCCGTGCCAATCGATCCCGATCAGCTCGCCGCGATCCGCGACATCTACATGCCCCGCGGCGACGAAGTGGTTCCGACCGATAACGGTCACCCATTCGAAAACGTCGTGCGGCCCGACGACTTCAATGCCGAAAACCCGCTGTTCCAGCTGGCTTTCTCCGAAGGGATCCTCGGCGCTGCGCAGGCCTATTTCGATGGCAAGTTCTCCTTCGCCAGCATTCAGGTCGCGCGCTCGTTCCCGACCTCGGGCGACTTGCGTGAGAGCCAGAAATGGCACCGCGATTATGGCGACGCGAAAAGCCTGCACTTCATCATGTACCTGAACGACGTGACCACCGATGAGCACGGCCCGTTCGTGTTCGTCGACAAGCAGGTCAGCAAGAAAGTGAAGCGTTCACCGATCATCCGCCGCCTGACCGATGATCAGATCGCCGCAGAGATCGGCAACGACGAATTCGAGACCTTCTACGGCCCGTCCGGCTCGGCGATCCTGATGGACCCGGCCACCTGCTATCACTTCGGCAGCCGCTGCAAGATCCCGCGCACGGCGGTCTTCGTGACCTTCAACACGCACGTGCCCTACACCGAGATGATGGCCCCACTCGGCCAGCACCGCGCGCAGGCCGCCGCCGAAGCGCGCAAGGTCCGCCCCGATCTTTCGGGCGAATACATCGATTCGATCCTGCAGGTCTGATCGCTGGCTCGCCTGAGCCTCTCTGCCATGATGAATTCTCGCTCCGCCTATGTTGCCATCGGGCTTGGTGTGAATGTGCTCATGCTGGTGCGCGGCGTGGCGATGATGACCGCGCTGGGATATGCCGATCTTGGTCTGATTGCGCTTGTGCAGGCTGCGATCCTGTTTTCAGGGATGCTGCATTTCGGGCTGCTCAATGGCGGCTACAGGCTGCTGTGCCATGCCGGGCCGAAGTACAAGCAGCGCATCATCGATCTCGCTTACACCGGCTTTGCGATCATCGCCGGGATCATTGCGTTGGTCGCCTTGGCTGCATCGATCTGGCTAGATAGCAGCCTCTACCGCCTTATCGCTGCGCTAACCGCACTCGGGGGCATCTGTTCGCTGCTGCGCGCGTGGATGATGAACGAGATGGTCGCCGCCGGGAGGCTCAAGGCGGCAAATCTGATTAACGGCGCATCGATGCTGGTCTCGCTGGCAGTGGTTGCGTTGCTGTTCGTAAATGGCGTGAATGCTGACCCCGCATTGATTGCAGTGGCCTCGATTGCGATCCAGCCGGTATTGTTTGCCACACTCTCGCTTGCCAGCGGCGCGGTACTCCGGCCTAAAGGTCTTCGTTATTCCAAGCGTCTTGGCGGGGTGGTGTTCCGCGCCGGATTCACCCTGTTCCTCACCAGCATCGCGATCCAGTTCAACTCGCTGATCGAGCGCACTTACGTTTCGAGTGAATTGGGCCTCGAACCGCTCGGACGGCTGTATCTCGCGTTTCTGTTCCTGACCCTTTTCCAGATGGCCCCGAACCTGGTGCAGCAGGTATTCCTGCCCGGCATCGTGCGGCACTGGAAAGCAGGCGAAGCCTCGGCAACTTCGCGAGAATTGCGCAACCTGCTCGGTATCACCCTTGGGTATTGCACCGCTGCCGCGCTGGCTCTTTGGCTGCTGGCCGAGCCATTGCTAGGACTTGTTCTGCCCAAATATGTGCCCGACCTGCGCTGGGTCTATCTGCTGGCGCCGGGCCTGATTGCCTTCGCCCTCTCGGCACCGTTCGCGCTGACCTACAACGTGGTGATCGACTACACCTGGTACATCGTCGCCTACGGCGCAGGCGTGGTTGCGACTTTGCTGACTTTCGGCGGAGCCCTTCTGGTCGGCGAGACATTCAGCCTCGATGGCGTCATCATCCTGCGCAGCGGCATCTACGCACTCATGGCGGTACTGCTGGTGATAGGCTGGTGGCGATTGTCGCGCCGTCATCCCGCATTTCGCCTGTTCAGCCCGCAACTTGCCGCGAACCGGGCGAGCGTGTAGGCGCGCGCCTCACGCAACAAGACAGTAGCCATGCTGCATTTCCGTATCCGCGACTTCCTCTCGATCCTGTTTTACCGGCTGCTCGCGCCGCTATTCGGCAGCGTTGGCAGCGGAGTTCGGATCGTGCGTCCCTTGCGGATATTCGGCGCGAGATACTGCCATTTCGGTGACGAAGCGGTACTGCAATTCGGTGCCTATATCGCCGCGCTCAAGGAGCATGCCGAACCGCCCGTCCTGAAGATCGGCGCGCGTACCATGATCGGCAACCACGCGCATATCGTCGTCACCAAACGGGTCGAATTTGGCGAAGGCGTGCTCACGGCTGACCGGCTGTTCGTGGCCGACAATCGCCACACATTCGAAGACCCCGCCACGCCCGTCCGCGATCAGGGCCTGACCCAGCTTTCAGAAGTCACAATCGGCGATGGGAGCTGGATCGGGGAGAATGTCTGTATCTCCGGGGCGTCGATCGGCAAGCAATGCGTGATCGCCGCAAACAGCGTCGTGACCAGCGACATTCCCGACCACTGCGTCGCCGCCGGTGCACCCGCGCGCATCGTCAAGCGCTATTGCAGCAAGCGTGAGGGCTGGTATCGCACGACTCCCGAAGGAGAGTTCCGCGAATGAGCGCGACCGCAGCCCCGAACGTTCAGGCCCCGCGCAGGGCCGGCCAGATCACCAACCCGAAACTGCGCCAGCGCTTGCGGCAAATTGCTTTGTTTGGGGCAATGCTGATTTCGGGCGGCCTGCTGTCGATTCCACGTGAGCCTCTGCTCGCAATCGTGTTGATCCTGTGCTTTGCGCTGCGCAATCCATTGCGACTGTTCCGCCCTGAATTCGTGTTGATCTGGCTGTTGCTTATCGCCGTTGGGGCAGTAGCGCTCATTGGGGGTGAGAGCTTCCAGTTGCTACCAATCACCATCCGGTACGCGAACTTCATTGCCGGATTGGCGATGTTGCTGGTCTATATTGACGAGAACCGCAGCAAGCTTGCCGATGATCTCTACCCGATCCTGAAACTGATGTCGTTTCAATCGATCCTGACTCCCATAGCAGTGATTGTCGCAGGGGGGCTTTTCACCACCTTTCAGGTCAACGACACCGTCTACAACACTCTGTTCTACGTCTTCACCTATCACGAGCTTATTGAGACCGGGTCGCTGCTGAAACGGCCTGACGGGTTCTTCTTTGAACCAGGCGTCTTTCAGATCTATCTCAACATCTTCCTGTTCATCTGCTTGTTCGTTCGCAAGCATTCTTGGTTCGATATCGGGCTTGCAGCTTTTGCTGTGTTGGCCACACAATCGACCACCGGGGTTGTGATCATGATGATCCAGTTCGGCTGGGCCTATCTACTTTGGCTGAAGACCGCGAACCGGCGGCAGAAAGTCGGCGTTTTCGTGTTTGTGCCGATCCTGTTGTTACCGCTTGCTGCGTATATGACATTCAATGTCAGTCAGAAATTCTACGGCGCTCTGAGCGGATCAGCCGAAGCGCGCGAATACGATCTGCGCACCGGACTGGCTGTGGCGGCAGAAAAACCGCTGACCGGGATCGGTTTTGATTACGAGAAGTACTTCGATGTCTCCGCACGGGTCGGCTATCGCGACGCCAATCTATCGCGCGACAACATCACAGAGCGCGGCAACACCAACGGCGTAGTGGTGCTGCTGTTCAGTGTGGGGATACCACTGTCGATCATCTTCCTTCTCGGCCTGATGTTCCAGAGAATGTTCCGACCTCGCTTCCTGTTTGCCGGACTGATCTTCCTGTCGCTGATGGCTGAATCGCTGTTCTTCACGCCAATCGTGCTGATGGTGGCATTCAGCGGGCTGCTGATCCGTCCACAGCGCGTGACCGGGCTTCTTAGAGGTCGCAGTCGCAATCGGCCGATGCAGCCGCAGCGCGCCTGAGCGTTCCTGACATGTCGCGCATCCTGTTCATCGGCATCGATTACTTTGCCTACGCGAAAGAGATTTGCTCAGCGCTTGAGCGGCTGGGGCATGAAGTCGACTTCCACCCGATCGAAGACGCGAGCTTTGCCAGCAAGACCGCGAAAAAACTGGCAGGCGGAGCGTATGCCAAACGGCTTGCCGCCTATCACGACGCGCTGATCGAAGGCAGCGCAGGCAAAGGCTACGACACGGTCCTGTTTATCCAGTGCCACCACATGCAGCATTCCGCGTTGGAGCGGCTGCGTACGCTGCACCCCGATGCCCGCTTCGTGCTCTACAATTGGGATTCGCTGACAACACACGATTACCGGCCTTGGCTGAAGCATTTCGACCATGCGGCGACGTTCGATCCCACCGATGCGAAGGAATTGGGGATCGGATACCTCCCCCTGTTCGCTATCCCGCGCTTTTTCGGAATCGATCATGATCGACCCAAGGCGCAGGATCTCTATTTCGTTGGCGCGATTGGCACCATGCACCGCTTTGAAGCGCTCGCCCGGCTGCACGCCTTTTGCGAGGCCAATGGGCTTTCGACCAGGTTCCATCTCAAATGTTCGCCCGTGGTGCAGATGAAACTGCTCAAGGCCCGCAAATCACTACCCGGCGTGACCGGCAAAAGCCTTAGTTTCGACGGAATCGTCGACATGCTCGAAGCGTCGCGCGGGACGTTCGATTTCGCCAATCACAAGCAATCCGGCTACACGATGCGGCTGATCGAGAACATGTGCGCGGGTCGCAAGATCGTGACCGAGAACAAGCGCATTCTCGACGAACCATTCTATCGAGACGACCGCTTCCTGCTGGTCGACGGTTATGATTTCTCCGCCGTGCCAGAATTTCTCGCCCGCCCGATTACCTCCGATCTCGACGTTGAAGCATTTGGGATAGACAGCTGGGCGCGGCAGTTGGTCGAGCAGGAAAGGGTAGCCGCCGCATGAGCGAAGAGACCAAAGGCTTGCGGCAGAGCATTGCCAAGCGCGTGCAATGGCTGCGCTGGTATCGTTACAAGCTGAGCGGGTACGACATTCACCCGACCTGCGAAATCGAGCGCGGGCTCAACCTTGACCGCTATTTCCCGCAGGGCATCCATGTCGGCGCGCATACGATCCTGACCAGCCGGGTCACGATCCTCAGCCACAAGCTGATCCCGCGCAAAAGCCTTGGCCGATACGATGGCGAGAAGGTGCACACCTATATCGGCGAATGGTGCGTGATCGGGATCGGCGCGGTGATCATGGGCGGCGTGCGGATCGGCGATGAATGCGTGATCGGATCAGGCGCGGTCGTCACCAAGGACGTTCCCTCAGGCACGATTGTCGCGGGTAATCCGGCAAAGGTCGTGCGCGAAGGCATCGCGATGGAAGGCATCCACCTCTAAACTCTTCGCAGGTGCAGCAATCGAAGCGTTGTAACATCCGTCCCCCAAGTGTAGGGCGCGCCCGGATCAAGGACAAAACTAGCCATGAGCGCAAAAAAGAAGATCCTTCAGGCTGCCAACAAGGTGCTCGCCCCGACCGGCGCGCAGCTCTATCGCGCCGGGATCGACATGGAATATGCCCTCGGCTGGCTCGCCGGGCGCGACCACGGGATCGAGAGTATTCTCGATCTCGGTGCAGCGCGGGGCGACTGGAGCCGGATGGCGCTCGGCATGTTTCCGAAAGCGCGCATTGTCGGTGTCGATCCGTTGCGCGAACGCCTGCCCTATCTTGAGCAGCTGAAGGGCGAGAGCGACCGGTTCGATTTCGTCTCCGCTGTCGCTGGCGAAGACGATGGCGGGACCGCCGAGCTGGCCGTCACCGATGATCTCGACGGGTCGAGCGTGCATGGCAGCGAAGGCGAAACCCGCACAGTGCCGGTCCATTCAGTCGACGCCATCGCCGAGATGAAAGGCCTCAAAGGCCCGTACTTCCTCAAATTCGATACGCACGGCTTCGAAATGCCGATCTTGCGCAGCGCTGAAAAGGTGCTGTCGGAAACGCGCTTCCTCGTGATGGAAGCCTACAATTTCCGTCACACGCCCGAGACGCTGCTGTTTCATGAAATGATCACGTTCATGGCGACCAAGGGCTTTCGCGTGACGCACCTCGTCGATGTGCTCAACCGCCCGAGCGACGGCGCGCTGTGGCAGATCGACCTTATGTTCGCCCGCGACGACGATCCCGTCTTTGCAAGCGACAGTTTCAAGGCCTAATCGGCTCTTCTCCTCATTCCTATTTCCGAAAGCATTTTGATGACTGGCAAGAAAGCACTGATCACTGGAGTTACCGGGCAGGACGGCGCGTATCTTTCGCGGCTGTTGCTCGATCAGGGTTACGAAGTGCATGGGGTGAAGCGGCGCTCGTCCTCGTTCAACACCGGCCGGATCGAGGATATCTATCAGGATCCGCACACCGACAATCAACGCTTCGTGCTCCATTACGGCGACCTGACCGACAGCACCAACCTGATCCGCATCATGCAGGAAGTGCAGCCGGACGAGGTGTACAACCTCGCCGCGCAAAGCCACGTCGCAGTCAGCTTTGAAACGCCTGAATACACCGCCAACTCGGACGCCATCGGAACCTTGCGTCTGCTGGAAGCGATCCGCATCCTCGGGCTGGAGAAAACCACCAAGTTCTATCAGGCTTCCACCTCCGAGCTTTACGGCCTCGTGCAGGAAGTGCCGCAGAGCGAGACCACCCCGTTCTATCCGCGCTCCCCGTACGCAGCCGCAAAACTCTACGCCTACTGGATCACGGTCAATTACCGCGAAGCTTACGGAATGCATGCCTCCAACGGCATCCTGTTCAACCACGAAAGCCCGCTGCGCGGCGAGACCTTCGTGACCCGCAAGATCACCCGCGCCGCTGCCGCAATTGCGCTCGGCAAGCAAGACAAGCTCTATCTCGGCAATCTCGATGCCAAGCGCGACTGGGGCCATGCCCGCGAATATGTGCGCGGCATGTGGCTGATGATGCAGCAGGATGAGCCGGACGATTACGTACTCGCCACCGGCGAAACGACCGAAGTGCGCGAATTCGTGCGCTGGGCGTTTGAAGACGCCGGCATCCCGGTCGAATTCAAAGGCGAAGGGATCGAGGAAAAGGGTTATTCAACCGCAGACGGGCGCTGCCTGATCGAAGTCGATCCGGCCTATTTCCGCCCGACCGAGGTGGAACTGCTGCTCGGCGATCCGACCAAGGCCAAGGAAAAGCTCGGCTGGGTGCATGAAACCGGCCCGCGCGATCTTGCCCGCGAAATGGTGCAGGCCGATTTCGAAGTGATGCGCGCCGAAGACGTCACCAACGGAGACGCCTGAGTCATGGCATTCGGCGGTTCCTATGACCTGAAAGGCAAACGCGTGTTCGTCGCCGGCCATCGCGGAATGGCGGGATCGGCGATTGCCAGGCGGCTGGAAAGCGAAGGCTGCGAGATCCTTACGGCGACCCGGCAAGACGTCGACCTGATGGACCAGGCCGCGACCCGTGCGTGGTTCGCGCGTGAGAAGCCCGATGCGGTGTTCGTCGCGGCGGCGAAGGTCGGCGGAATCCTCGCCAATGACAGCTATCCGGCGGATTTCCTCTACGACAATTTGATGATCGAGGCGAACGTCATCGAGGCTTCGCATCGCAGCAATGTCGAAAAGCTGCTGTTCCTCGGTTCGTCATGCATTTACCCGAAATTCGCGGCCCAGCCGATGAACGAGGATGAGCTGCTTACCGGTGAGCTCGAGCCAACCAACGAATGGTATGCCATTGCCAAGATCGCCGGGATCAAGCTGGGTCAGGCCTACCGCAAACAGCATGGCCGCGATTACATCTCCGCCATGCCGACCAACCTCTACGGCCCCGGCGACAATTTCAGCCTGAAATCCAGCCACGTGCTGCCAGCGCTGATCCGCAAAGCGCACGAAGCCAAGCTGGCTGGCGCGGACAGCATGGAGCTGTGGGGCACGGGCTCTGCCAAGCGCGAGTTCCTGCATGTCGACGATCTCGCCGATGCCTGCGTGTTCCTGCTCAAGGAATTCTCCGATCACGGCCACGTCAATGTCGGCTGCGGCGAAGATATCTCGATACTGGACCTTGTTAAGCTGGTGAACCGCATCGTCGGGTTTGAAGGCGAGATCGTCCATGATCTCTCCAAGCCCGATGGCACCCCTCGCAAGCTGCTCGACACCGCCAAGCTCACCGGACTGGGCTGGACGCCGTCGATCCCGCTCGAAGAAGGCATTGCCGCAACCTATGACTGGTTCCGCGCCGAACTGGACGCGGGCGCGATGCGCGAAGTGGGCTAGCACCATGGGTAAAGCGACACCGGAACACCGGGTCATGGTCGATGGCTTTCCTATCGATGTCGACGATCACGAAGACGTGCTGGCGGCGATGGACAGGGCGATCCAGGAACGCTCGACCGGCCACTACATCTCGATCACCAACACTGAGAGTATCTATCACGCGCGGCGCATTCCTTCGCATGGGGACTATGTACGCGGCGCAGATTTCTCGCTGTGCGACGGGGTTGGCGTGATTATCGCGGCCAAGGCGGCGGGCGACGAGGTCACCCGCTATAATGGCCCGATCCTGCAACTCGATGCTTCGCGCTACGGTGCCTCGCGTGGATGGCGGCACTATTACCTTGGCGGGGCGGATGGCTCGGCAGAGGAGATGGGCAAACGCCTGCAAGAACAGTTCCCCGGCATGATCGTCGCGGGGATCTACGAGCCGCCCTTCCGCCCGCTCACCGCCCAAGAACGCGCCGAAGTGATCGCCGATATCAAGCGGACCAAGGCCGATATCGTCTGGGTCGGACTGGGCCTGATCAAACAGGAAGCGATGGTCGCAGATTTGCTCGAAGAGGCCGATGTACCGTGGATGAGTGGTGTGGGCGGGGCATTCGATTACCATTCGGGCCGCATCCCTTGGTCCCCATGGATCATCCGCAAGACAGGGATGGAGTGGCTGTTCCGCCTCGTTGTGCAGCCCAAGGCGCGCGCCAAGCGGCTTTATTGGTCATTCGCATGGATGTTCGGCGCGATGGGGCGCGGTTTCGTCGGCCGGTTCAGCGGCAAGCAGAAACAGCTCGGCTCATGACGCTATCAGCCCGCCGCAACCGTTTGACTTGCCCTAGGCAAGCGCTAGAGACCGCGACAGAGTCGCATCTCCGGGACAATGCATTCCCGGTCACCTTCATTGCACCCGGATCAGGTTCATGACCACTCCACTCAAGTTCGGCATCATTGGCGCCGGGCGTATGGGGATCACCCATTATTCCATCGCCAACGCGCATGAGGATGTGAACATCACATCCGTGGCCGATCCGTCTAAGCTGATCACGGCTATGCTCGGCAAATATGCGAAGGTTTCGACCTACAAGGATTACAAGGGTCTGCTGAAAGGCGAAGAGCTGGACGGCGTGCTTGTCTGCACCCCTCCGGCTTACAACCCAGAGATCCTTGATGCGGTGCTCGAACACCGCTTGCATACATTCTGCGAGAAGCCGTTCGTGCTCGACGCGTCTGAAGGCGCACGCTTTGCGGCTGCTTATGATGCGGCAGGCCTGATCAATCAGGTTGGTTATGTGAACCGCTGGAACGACATGTTCACGAAGACCAAGGCGTTGGTCGAAGACGGCCTGATCGGTGAGCCATTGCGGTTCCGCAGCGAGATGTTCAGCCCGACGATCACTCGCGATGTCGGTGATGCCGGTTGGCGCGCAAGCCATGCCAATGGCGGCGGCGCGGTGTTTGAAATGGCGAGCCACGCGATCGACCTGATCGCCTATTTCTTCGGCGCACCGGATCGCGTCGGCGGGACCAGCCTGTCGAAGGTCTATTCGAAGCAGGTCGAGGACATTGTCTCGACTTCGCTGTTTTACGACAGCGGTCTGAGCGGCACGATGTACGTGAACTGGTCCGATGCGAGCTATCGCAAGCCGACCAACAAGTTCGAAGTGTTCGGCAGCGCAGGCAAGATCCAGGTCGATCAGCACGGCGCGAAGATCCACCTCAAGGAAGCAAGCGAAAAGTATGGGCTGAAAGAGGGCTGGAACCAGCTGTACATCACCGATGTGCACACCAATGTGCCGTTCTATGTTCGCGGGATCGAATACACCGCGCAGCTGTTCGACTTTGTTGCGTCCATCCGAGAAGGTAAACCAGTGCGCTGCACGTTTGCCGATGCAGCGGCGAATTTGCGCGTGATCGAGCAATTGTTCGCCGATGACGCCGCCATTCGCCGCGCAGGAGCCGCCGCATGACCGCCAAATACGAACAGCCGATCGACCGGATTGTCTTCGGCGACAACCAGTTCTTCGGCATCAATCACATGAGCCAGGACAAGGCGCAGGAACGCGCCGAACGCTTTGCCAAGCTCGAAAACGTGATGGCGGTGTACGACCACGCGATCGACGCCGGGATCGACGCGATCATGCTCAACAGCAACGACCGCGCGAAGGGCATTTGCGACGCATTCCGCGCCAATCCGGCGAAATACGGCCACCTCAAATGGTATCCCTCGATCCCCTATCCGCACAAATATGCCGCAATGGTCAATGACAAGGGAATGGTCGGCGCGGTTCAGGAAATCCTGTTCAACAAGGGCGCGAAATCGGCGCTCGGCAAGATGGTGCGCGGCGCGAGCGCGGTCGCCACGCTCGATGCGGTCAAGCTGATGAAGATGCTGATCGACGAGGAAATGGCGATCTATGACGGGCTCGATGTCCAGGTAGTCTTCCTACAGAACATTATCGTCGATCTCATGCTCGGTTACGACGTGCCGGACCCGTTTGTCGCCTATTGCGAGTACATCAAGGAACGGTTCGGTGCGTGGCCAGGGCTGATCACACAGAACCTGCCGTTCCTGCGTAAAAAGCTGGAAGAATGGGGCATCGAAGGTGTGGTGATCTGCGCTTCGGTGAACAAGATCGGCTATCTGATGTCGCCCGGCGTGCCCGAATACGAGGCTTTGCTGGCGACCAATGACGGCGCGAAATACCCGGTCATGGCGATGTCGACGCTCGCGAGCGGCGCGGTCCCGGCTCCGGAAGCGTACGATTACATCAACCGGCTCAACATTCAGTCGGTCGTGTTCGGAGCCTCTTCGCCCGGCAATATCAAGCAGACCGTGTCGCTGATCGAACCGCTCACGAGCGAGGCCGCCGAATGAATGTCCTGATCACCGGCGGTGCGGGCTTTATCGGCTCGCGGCTGGCCTTGCGGTTGGTGGGCGAAGGGCATGGAGTGACCGTGCTCGACAACTTCCTGCCGCAGGTCCACGGCGATGCGCCGGAAGAGACCGCGCTTTATGCCAAGCTGGCCGCTGCGACCAATCTGGTGCACGGCGATGTGACCGACTGCGCGGCGCTCGAACAGTTGGTCCCCAACCACGACGCCATCGTCCACCTCGCAGCTGAAACCGGCACCGGGCAGTCGATGTACCAGATTGAGCGCTACAATTCGGTCAACATTGGCGGCACCTCGCTGCTGCTCGATATTCTCGCCAATCAGGAACACAGCGTGAAGCGCGTGGTCGTCGCCTCCTCACGCTCGATCTATGGCGAAGGCCGCTATCGCGCGCCCGATGGCTCGTATGTCTATCCGACCGAGCGCGCCGGACCGGACATGGAAGCGGGCGATTTCGCGGTGAAATATCCGGGTGTCGAAGGCGAGCTAGCACTCGTTGCGACCGATGAAGACAGCAAGATCCATCCCAGCTCGGTCTATGGCATCACCAAACAGGTGCAGGAGCAGTTGGTGATGACTGTCTGCCCCTCGATCGAGATCGAAGGCGTGGCGCTGCGGTATCAGAACGTGTTCGGCCCCGGTCAGTCTCTGTCGAACCCTTACACCGGCATTCTCTCGATCTTTTCCAACCTGATCATGCAGGGCAAGCCGATCAACATCTTCGAAGACGGCACCGAAAGCCGCGATTTCGTGTTTGTCGAAGATGTCGTGAGTTCCACCGCACTCGCGCTGACTCACCCCGCCGCGGCCAACGAAGTTTTCAATGTCGGAACCGGCGTGCCTGTCAGCGTAATGACGGTCGCTCAAACGCTCGTCCGGCTGTTCGAGGCCGAAACCCCGATCAGCGTCAGCGGCAATTTCCGCTTGGGCGATATTCGCCACAACTACGCGGACATGACCAAGATCAACGATGCGCTTGGCTTCCAATGCGAATACGATTTCGAACGCGGCATCGCCGAACTGGTCGAATGGGCCAAGGCCTCCGGCCCGCAGGCGAGCGCCTACGAAGCCAGTCTTGAAGAGATGCGCAGCAAAGGCCTGCTGAAGTAACGTCATGGCCCGGTCGCGCTCCCCCCTGAAATATGTCGGTGCGCACGTGCCGTTCATCACGTTGGTGGTGCTGCTCGTATGCGCGTTTCTGATGGGCGGCGGATCGCGCGACGACATCACGTCGCTTATGTTCCTCAGGCCCATTGCCGTGATCTGTCTCGGCATCGGCCTCTACTCGCTGACCAAGAAGCAATGGAGAGAATTCAAGCTGCCGCTCGGATTCATGGCCGCCATTCTCGGCCTGATCCTGCTTCATTTGATCCCGTTGCCGCCTGTCATCTGGCAGGCGCTGCCCGGACGCGAGCTGGCGATTGCCGCAGGCGAAGCGGCAGGCGGGCTGCAACCATGGCGCGAAATCAGCCTCGTCCCTTATCGCGGCTGGAATGCCTTTTACGCCATGCTTGTCCCCGCTGCCGCCATGGTGTTGGCGGTCCAGATCGACCGCGAAGACCATCGCAAGCTGGTCTATCTCGTCATCGGAGCCGCTTTTGCGAGCGCTATCTGGGGTATGGTCCAGGCCATCGGTGGTTTTAGCCGAGCGCTGTATTTCTACGACGTCACCAACACCGGTTCACCCACCGGCTTCTTCGCCAACCGCAACCATATGGCGGCACTGCAAGTCTGCATCTTGCCGCTGCTGACATTGCTGGCGGCCCGGGCGAAGGGGCCGCGCAAAGGGCTTATCCAGACCGCGTGCGCGGCCATTGCAGTGCTGGCGATCATGATGGCGGCAGCGACCGGCTCACGCGCAGGGATCGCGCTGTCGCTCGTGTCGCTCGGGGCAAGCTGGCTGGTTTGGCGCGCCCGTCCAATGCGGCCAGAGCTGCGCCACAGGCGGCGCGACAGACGCCTGCCATGGGTGCCCTATGCCTTCGGAGCCTTCGGCGTCGCCATGCTCGGCGGGTTCGCCCTGCTGCTCACGCAGTCGCAAAGCTTCACCCGCATTTCCGGCACCAGCCCGGTTGAGGAATTCCGCTTCGTTGTGTGGGAAACGATGATCGAATTCCTGCCGCAATACCTGCCATTCGGATCAGGCGTCGGGTCGTTCGTTGAGATTTTCCAGGTGCATGAACCCAGCGACATGCTCGGCACCAGCTACTGGAACCACGCGCATAATGACTGGCTTGAATGGGCGCTTGAAGGCGGCATTCCGGCAATCGCGCTGATGGCACTCGCGCTGTTGGCCTTTGCGCGCAACACGATCGGATTGATCGCGCGCAGCAAGACCGGACAGCTTGAAGTCCATTTGGGGCTGGCCGGCGCAGTTGTTCTTTTTGTTCTTGGCCTTTGGAGCGCGGTCGATTACCCCCTCCGCGTCCCGGCGCTGGCTTGCCTTGCGGCGCTGGCATCGGTCTGGATGGCTTTCCCTCGGGCCGGTCAGGCTCTAGGCCAGTCAGATGGCGACGGGTTTGGTCAAAGCGCTGGAAAACCAGCCTTTATGACAAATGAGGGGTCGTTTCAGACACGGCCGCAGACAGATAATTGAAGGATCGCCGGTAGCATGAAGGCAATACGCAATTCGGCCATTCTGGCACTTGGAGCGCTGGCGCTTTCCGCCTGTGCGACGACGCCTGAACCCATCGGCGGCGCACCTGGTCTGCAAGTGATCGAAGGCGATCTGCCGCCTCCGATGGCGAGCGACCTTTACGCTAGCGCCGAATTTGGCGGAATTCGCCCGTTCGACACGCTCATGATTGACGTTTTCGGCATTCCGGAACTGAGCAATCGCCGCGTCCGGGTCGATGCCAATGGTGAGATCGGCTTTCCGCTGATCGGCAATGTCGATGTGTCGGGCATGACGACAGCCGAGATCTCGCAAAAGATCGCAGGCCGGCTCAAAGGCAACTACATCCGCGAACCGCAGGTCACGACCAACCTCGTTTCCTCGGAGAACCGCACCTTCACCGTCTATGGTGAAGTCAATCAACCGGGAGTCTTTCCGGTTGTCGGCGAAGCTACGTTGATCGAAGCGGTAGCAACCGCCCGCGGTCTGGCCGAGTATGGCAATGCCCGCGATGTGATTGTCTTTCGCACCGTCGGCGGCCAGCGCATGGCGACGCTGTATAACCTCGATGCGATCAGTCGCGGCGCCTATGACGATCCGCGTATCTATCCGAACGACACGGTCGTCGTGGGCGATTCCGATGCGCGCCGCCTGTTCGACGATGTCGTTGGCGCGGCCACCATCCTCGTCACGCCGCTGACCATTCTTCTCAATCGATAAGGCGGAATAGTAACCGTGAACGCCATTCAACCCGCCGATCAGAACGACGCGATCTTCGACACCGCCGAAAACAATGGTGGCTACGAACAAGCTGGCCGCGAAATGCCGCTGGTGCGCGAATATCTCGGCATCCTCGAGCGCCGCAAATGGGTAATCCTTGCGATCGTGACGCTGGCGCTGCTCGCCGGGCTTGTGCTCACGCTGCTGGCAACGCCGCAATACACGGCGTCCTCGCGGATCGAGATTAGCCGTCAGGATCAGCGCGTCACCAATGTCGAAGGGCTGGAGGAAACCGATCGCCGCTTCGATCAGGAATTCTACGACACGCAATACGAATTGCTCGCCGCACGCAGTGTGGGTGAGCGGGTTGCGCGTGAGCTGCGCCTCGCGAACAATTTCGCGTTCTTCGAAGCGCACGGATTGGACCCCGAAACCACGCCGTGGCTTGGCTCGGAAGACGCGGCGACCAGCCGTGAGACGCTGGAAAGGCGGCGCAAGGCCGCTGTTGGCTTGCTGCTCGGCCATATTTCAATCTCGCCCATCCCGCGTTCGGCTCTGGTCGATATCAGCTACACCAGCGCCAATGCGACGCTGTCAGCACAGATCGCCAATGAATGGGGCGAGCAATTCATGGCGGACAGCATGGACCGCCGGTTTGAATCGACCGCCGATGCGCGCTCGTTCCTCGAACGGCGCCTGGCCGAACTGCGCCAACGGGTCGAGGAATCGCAGACTCAGCTGGTGAATTATGCCAATTCCAAAGGCATCGTGGTGCTCGACCGGGTCGAACAAGACGGTCGGACGGTCTCGTCACCGACGCTGGTGCAGTATGACCTTCAGGCGATGAACCAGTCGCTGCTCGAAGCAACCGAGCAACGCGTTCAGCTCGAAGCACGTGCCCGTGCTGCGGGCGGTACCAATGCCGATCTGGTCAACAATTCCACAATCAATGCGCTGCGTCAGCAACGCTCAGCTGCCGAGGCGGAATATGCTCGGCTGATGGTGCAGTTTGAGCCTGGCTATCCCGCCGCGCGCGCTTTGGAAGTGCAGATTGAAGAGCTTGGAAAGGCCATCTCGCGCGAGGAAAGTCGTGTGCGGGGAAGCACGCAGGCAGACTTCCAGGCGGCTCAGGCACGCGAGAACGACCTGCGCGGCAAGGTTGCAGCGCTGACAGAGCGTCTGAACACGCAGGAACGCGACCGGATCCAGTACAACATCTACCAGAACGAGGTGGACACCAACCGCGAGCTCTATGACGGGCTGTTGCAGCGCTACAAGGAAATCGGCGTTGCTGGTGTGGCGGCGAACAACATCACTCTGGTTGATCAAGCTCAGGTCCCGGGAGGCCCATCGTCGCCCAACCTGCCGCTTAATCTACTGGTTGCGCTGTTTGGCGGTCTCGCCGTTGCAGGCGCTGCAGTCTTCGCGCTTGAACAGTTCGAAGAGGGTATCCGCGACCCAGCGCAGGTCACGCCGCTTACGGGATTGCCATTGCTCGGTGTTATTCCGTCCACACCCAACGACGACGATGTCATCGATCTGGTGCAGGATCCGAAATCGGATGTGTCCGAGGCCTATCTGACCGTGCGGTCGAACCTGGCGCTGGCAACCAGTTCCGGCCTTCCGCGCGTGTTGATGGTGACCAGTACACGCCCGGCAGAGGGCAAGAGCACCACTGGCTTCGCGCTCGCATCGGTTCTGGCGCGGACCGGCAAGAAGGTGGTGATGATCGACGCCGATATGCGGTCGCCATCGGCGCATAAATTGCTCGAGCTGCCGAATGAGAGCGGCTTCTCGAACATTCTTGCCCAGCAGGCCGAAGCCAGTGCAGTGATCCAGCAGACCGAATTCGAAAACCTTTCGCTGATCTCCGCTGGCGCAAGCCCGCCGAGCGCCGCCGAGCTTTTGAGTAGCGATCAGGTGAAGGAATTGTTCGATGCGCTGGGCGACCGGTTCGATCACGTCATCGTCGACGCTCCGCCGCTGCTCGGCCTGGCCGATGCTCCGCTCCTGGCACAGGCGGTGGACGGCGTTGCCTTCGTGATCGAAGCGCGCGGCGTTGCAGCACGGGGCATCAACAACTCGCTCGATCGACTGCGCAGCGGCAAAGCGCCACTGGTCGGCGCGATCTTCACCAAATTCGAAGGCAACGGGCTTGAAGGTTACGGCTACGGTTATGGCTACGGCTATGGCTATGGCCGCGACCGGGACAACGATTGATGGTCAGCTTGCCGCGTCCAACCGGGCGTTTGCTGGCCGCCGTCGCGGGCACTTTGCTTGTCGCCTATGGCGCAGCCACCAGCGCGGCGGTCAACGTGTTCCATTCGGACTTGCCGACCCTTGCCCTGTCGATTGACGACGACGATCCCGTTGCGCTTGTCCGTAACGCGCAGATCAATCATGCGGCAGGCATAATTCCAAAAGGCGGCGACAACGCGATTCTCGGCATCGTCCGCCAATCGGTGTCCGACCTTCCGATCAACGCCTCGGCCTTTCGCCTCTACGGCCTGGCAAGTGCCGCCAATGCCGATCTGCCTGGCGTGCGCGAGCAGATGGCGGTCTCCGAACGGATGGAGCGGCGCGATGCGGGGGCGCAGTTGTGGCTGATCCAAGACGCAGTGGAGCGCAACGATGTCGCTGGCGCGCTCAGGCATTACGACACCGCGCTGCGAATTGAGCAATCGACCAGCGCCGTGCTCTATCCGGTGCTGACCGACGCGCTTGAAAGCGAGACCATTCGCGAGCGCTTCGTCCCCTACATCAAGTCCACACCCCCGTGGCTTGAGAGTTTCCTGCGGTTTGCCGTGTCCAACACCAAAGACCCTGTGGCGATTGCGGAGCTAGCGAAACTTTCAGGCGGTTTCCCCGAAGGTTCGGCCTATTCCTCGCTTGATCGCGAATTGCTCACACAACTGGTCGCAAAGGAAAACTACCGCGAGGCAATCGATCATTTCCGGCGCATCAACGGTGCGGACAAGACTGTCGCCAACGGGCTCGAATTGACCGGTGCATCGACCGCCGAAGCCTACAGCCCGGTGACATGGCAGCCCTTCTCCATCGACGGCATCGAACCATTTGTCCTTGCGTCAGCCCAGGGCGAAGGGATGGTGGAGATCGAAGCCGAAATGGAAGCCGGCTACACCGGACCGGTGGCGCGCAAACTGCTGGCGCTTGAGCCCGGTCGTTACTCGATGAGCGCGTCATTCCGCGCGGAGGATTTCGGCACGCAGGATCAGGCCAGCTGGCGCATTGTCTGTGCCGGTAGCCAGGGTGCCGATCCGCTAGTGAACGAAGTGTTCGACATCGCAGAAGAATTCGAGATGGACGCCGCGTTCACGGTGCCCGCCGGATGCCCAGCGCAATTGGTTCTGGTGTCGGCCGATACGACTATCCGAACCGGCTATCTCAAGCTGGTGCTGGCCGAAGCCAGGCTCTCACCGGCGAATTAGAGCGCCAGCTGCGCGCCAGTCTGTGCGCTCACATCGTTTCCAAACCGCCGCAAGCAAGCAATTGCCAACTGCGCCTGTTCGGTTGTTTCGTCCGCCTTTTCAGCCCGACGGCGCGCGATTGCGGCCGCGGTTGACCCGGCCACGTCAGTGGCAGTTGCCTTCACATCTTCAGCTCGCGCTTCGAAGTGATCTTCGGCACGGCCCAGCAAAGCGATTTCGCGCGATTGCGGGTTGTCCGACATTTGCGCCAGTCGTTCCGCCGTCAGGTCCAATGCCGCAGCGCAATGCACCGCGATTTCGAACAGACCATCGCCCTCTTCTGTTACCTCTCTGCCAATCGACAGGGGTAAGGCAGCTCCGGGCGGATCAGTTGCCTCGGCGACACTTCCCTCCGCTGCATCCTGGCCTGAAGAACAGGCAGCCGCAGCCAGCGCGATCAGGCACGGAGCGAGCAATAGAAATGGGCGACGCTGGAGGGGGATAGTCATGCCGCGCTCTTGTCGCAGCGGGTTTTCTTTGTCCAGAACTTGTGCGACGCCCGCGCCGGTTAGACGCGGCACAGCGACAGGAGGCCCATAGGGCATGCGCACGGTACTCATCACCGGTTCGGCCGGATTTATCGGCTTTCATCTGGCGCAATTGCTCCTTGCCGAGGGCTTTCGCGTCGTCGGCTTTGACGGGATGACCGACTATTACGACGTGCGCCTGAAAGAGCGGCGGCATCAGATGCTGCTGCAAAACCAGCATTTCAGCGCGAATATCGGGATGCTCGAAGACTTCGATGCGCTGCACGCACTTGCGATGGCAGAAAAGCCCGATGTAATCGTCCACCTCGCGGCGCAGGCAGGGGTGCGGTACAGCCTCGAAAACCCGCGCGCCTATCTCGATTCCAACCTCATCGGCACGTTCAACGTGATGGAATGCGCGCGCGAGCTGGAGGTCGATCACCTGCTGATGGCTTCCACCAGCTCGGTCTATGGCGCGAATGAAGAGATGCCGTTCGACGAGCGCGAGAAATGCGACACCCAGCTCACTTTCTACGCCGCGACCAAGAAGGCGAATGAAGCGATGGCGCATTCTTACGCCCATCTGTGGAACCTACCGACAACGATGTTCCGCTTTTTCACGGTCTACGGTCCGTGGGGCCGGCCGGACATGGCGCTGTTCAAGTTTACCAAGGGTATTCTCGAAAGCACGTCGATCGACATTTACAACAATGGCGAGATGTTCCGCGATTTCACCTACGTGACCGATCTGGTGCGCGGCATTCGCCTGTTGATCGACGCTGCGCCGGAGCGCCCCGAAAGCGCCGATGACATTCCCGAGTGGGATAGTCTTTCCCCGGTTGCGCCATGGCGCGTGGCCAATATCGGCAACAGCGACAAGGTGCGGCTGATGGATTTCATCACCGCAATCGAAGAGGAATGCGGACGCGAGGCGGTTAAGAACTTCATGCCGATGCAGAAAGGCGACGTGCCCGCGACCTGGGCCGATGCGACATTGCTGAAAGAACTCACCGGCTACCGCCCGCAAACCGATGTTCGCGAGGGCATCCGCCAGTTTGTCGCTTGGTACCGCGATTATTACGCGGTCTGACGCGGCTTAGAGCGGCTGTTCTTCGGGCTCAGGTGCTGGCTCCGGCTCAGTTTCACCGCCAGTGCCCTCATTGCCTTCGATCAGCGGAGGCGGCCCGGATGCTTCTTCGACTTCACCCGGCAGAGCGCCTGCGCGTTCGCGCTCAAGCCGCTCGAGGTATTCGCGCTCGATCTGTTCTACGCGGCGCTGCTCGGATGCGGCATCGGCGTCGATCGTGGACAGACGGTCTTGCCGTGCCTGCTCGATCAGCTGGCCGAAACGGATGTCCTCACCTTCGGCGCGATCCCGATACGCGTCATTGATCAGCTGCTGGGTGCAACCGATAATTCCGCCAGCCCCAGCCGGGCTGCACGAATTGGTGCCAAACGCGCCGACCAGCTCCAGGCTTTCGACCCGGCGTGCCCATGCCGTGTTGTCGGGGTTGTCCGACAGGCGCAGCGCAGGTGGAATACGGAAACGCTCATTCTCCGGCAGCCGCGCAAAAACGCAGATGTCGCCTTCGGGGCACGGCGGCGCTTCGTCATCGCCGTAAACATAGGCGATCTGGACATCATCACTTAGCGCAGGCTGCGTATCGTCGACCAAAGTGTCGTCTTGCGCAGCAAGCGGAGCAGCGACAGCAAGCGTCGCGATCACGCCCATACGCTTCCATGTCTTCAACCGGGAGAGCAACATTTTGGAACCTTTCAAGTCGGTGACGTCGGCGTTTCTGCCATGCGCAAATTTACCCATAGGCTATGAGTGCCGGTGCGTGAACCAAGTCTGAAGCCCTCAGCTCCGCACTTGTCAATTGGAACGCGGCGAATGGTTAGCGGAATGTTGACCTTCTTTTGCAAAGAGCGGTGTCATGAACGCTCCATTTCAAAAAACCGATGCCGTCCCGCTGGGGGAGGTGTCCGCAGAGCTGGAAACCATAGCAATCGTTGGCCTTGGCTATGTTGGCTTGCCGGTCGCCGTTGCTCTTGCTGAACGCCTCGCGCCCAAGGGGTGCCGCGTGGTCGGTTTCGACATTTCGGAACGCCGGATTCGGTCGCTCAGAGCCGGACACGATTTCACCCGCGAGATCGACGATGAACGGCTCGATGCGTGCGGCCTTGCCGTATCGGACGATCCCGAAGCGCTTCGCGCGGCGACGACGATCATCGTCACTGTCCCAACACCAATCACCGAAGAGCGCCGCCCTGACCTGACACCGCTGCGTTCGGCCTGCGAGACTATCGGCCCACGCCTGTCCGAAGGTGCGCTGGTGGTGTTCGAGTCCACCGTATTCCCTGGAGCGACCGAGGAATATTGCGGGCCATTGCTGGCTGAACATTCAGGGCTGAAACAAGGGCGCGACTTTGCGCTCGGCTACTCACCTGAACGGATCAATCCGGGCGATACGGTCCACCGGCTTGAAAGCATCACCAAGATTATTGCCGCAGAAAACCCCGAGGCGCTGGCCCGGATGCGCGCGATCTACAGCGCAATTGTCGATGCGGGCCTGCACGAAGCACCGAGCATCAAGGTCGCTGAAGCGGCCAAGGTGATCGAAAACACGCAGCGCGATCTCAACATTGCGCTGATGAACGAGATTGCGCTGATCTTCGACAAAATGGAGATCCCGACGAAGGATGTGCTCGCGGCAGCTGGCACGAAGTGGAACTTCCTGCCCTTCACGCCAGGATTGGTCGGCGGTCACTGTATCGGCGTCGATCCGTACTACCTCACGGCAGCAGCGGAGAAGCTCGATTATCGCCCTGAGGTCATTCTTGCAGGTCGTCGGATCAATGATTCAATGGGGCAAGCGGTCGCACAGAAAGCCGTGAAGCTGCTGGTTTCACGTGATATTCCGCTAAGTCAGGCGCGGGTCGGAGTGCTGGGACTTACCTTCAAGCAGGACGTACCGGATATTCGGAACTCCAAAGTGCCGGACATACTCGCGGAACTTGGCGAATACGGCATCGAACCGCTGATCGGCGATCCACTGGCAGACCCGGCAGAGGCGAAACACGAATATGGCGTGGAGCTGACCGCATCGGAGGACCTGACCGATCTGGACGCGCTAATCCTCGCAGTGGATCACGCCGACTATGTGGCCGAGGGCGCAGAACTTACCGCGCGGCTCAAAAAGGGTGGTGTGCTGGTTGACGTGAAATCAGCGCTTAAGCGCGAAGACCTCAGAGACGACGTGATTTACTGGGCGCTTTAACGGTCGCAAAGCGACCGCAAGGCCGACTGGCCGTCCGCAACGACGCGATCTTTGATCGCATGAGCGAGGGAAGCGAAGCTGAACGACCGTAGGGAGGACAACTCGCACCCCGGATGGGGTGCGAAAATCAGACTCTCTCACTTACCTTGATTGCGATGCGGCATCCCAGCCGGATCGCTCCGGAAAGCAGCGGATAGGCTGGCGCCTTCTCCGCTCCATTCGCCAAAGCCGCATCGCGGTGCTCACGTTCGTCTTCGCGGAATTCCTCGATCATGTCGGCCAATTCCGGATCGTCACCCGTATCCTGCAAACGGTCGAGCTGCTCGGAATAGTGCTTGTCGATCTCCTCTTCGACCGCTGCGGTGCAAGCCATCGCGGCCTCGGGGCCAAGCAATGCCGTGCCTGCGCCCAGCGCATAACCCGCCGCCGACCAGAAGGGTTGCAAAGCCGTGGGGCGCACGCCGCGTTCGGCCATCAACGCGTCAAATTTCGCGCGGTGGCCCTCTTCCTGTTCGGCCATATGGCGAATCTCCGCCGAATGCGGTCCGCGATCACCCATTACGGCAAGCTGACCTTCGTAGATCCGTGTCGCGCCGAATTCGCCGGCCTGGTCGACCCGGATCATGCGGTGAAGTTCGTCGCGTTTCATACCTGCTCCTGTTTGGCGCCCGTTCCCAAGCTCAGCCCTAAGATGGTGAGTCCACCCAGTGTAGAGAAGAGGAAATTCCATCCGGCGAGAGAAATCCCGAAGAGGCTCCAAGGCGCAACGTCGCAGCGATGGATTGGCGCAGCGGACGGGTCCATTACGTCGATATTGGTCGAAAGCGTGGCACAGCCTGTGATCCCTTCCCACCAGCCATATTCAACACCGGCATGGAACGCCCCGATCAGGCCCGAAACGATGATCGCAATCGCCGCAAGGCTCGTCCAAAGCCGGGCAGGAGCTGTTACAAATGCCAAAAGCGCGAAGAGGATGGCGGCAAAGTGCGGCCAGCGCTGCCACCAGCACATTTCGCACGGGTACAGGCCAAAGCCATATTGGGAGATGTAAGCGCCGCCGAGCAATCCCGCAGGGATCGCAAAGGCGAGCAGCTTGGCTTGCTGCAAACGGGTCATGCGGCGCTACTTAATCGCGTCAGTCGCGCAGCGCCACCGAACTCTTGGTGGTGCGGCGCAGTGTTTCGAGCGCGTAATGCAGCTGGAAATCCTCAATGCCCTTCTCTTCGAGCTGCTCGGCAGTCTGCTGGAAGCGCGGATCATCGACCTTGTCGTTCTCCAGCTCTTCGTCCTTGATGCCCAACTCGTTGATCAGATGGCCGCGCAGATCGGATTCGCGCGTCAGGTATTTCTGGCGCAACGCAAGGTCCGGATCGGAAAGCTGCGGCACGGAGATGTCGGGATTGATCCCGCCTTCCTGCACCGACTTGCCTGCCGGGGTGAAGTAACGTGCCGTCGTCAGCTTTAGCGCCGCATCGGAACCCAGAGGGAGCAATGATTGCACCGAACCCTTGCCGAAGCTGCGATCGCCCATGATCAGCGCGCGGCGGTGATCCTGCAGTGCACCAGCGACGATCTCGGACGCCGAAGCAGAACCCGCGTCGATCAACACGATGACAGGAACGCCCTCGGCCATATCGCCGCGGAACACGGTCTCTGCATCGTAGAGCAAGGTTTCGCCCCGAGCGCGTCCGCGCTGCGAGACGATCCGGCCCGAATCGAGGAACAGGTCGGACAAGGCAACCGCTTCATCGAGCGAGCCGCCAGGATTCGAACGAAGATCGAGGATCAATCCGCTCACGCGGCCCGTCGCTTCTTTCTGGATCTCGCCCCATGCGTTGAACACGTCCGCGCCAACATCGGCGGAGAATTCGTTGACCATGATGACGCCGATATTGCCCGCTTCGAGCGAGTGCGTAACCGGCTCAAGCTCAATCACGCCGCGTGTCACAGGCACTTCGAGCGGCTCGTCGCGGCCCGGGCGGAAAATCGTCAGCTTGATCGACGTGCCCGCCTTGCCGCGCATCCGCGCAACCGCATCGTCCAGCTCGCCGCCGTAAATCAGCTCGCCATCCAGGTGCGTGATGAAATCGCCAGCCTTGATCCCGGCTTCATCAGCCGGACTGCCGCGGAATGGCGAGATTACCTTTACCGCGCCGTCTTCCATCACGACCGACAGGCCGAGCCCGGAATAATTGCCGTCGATCATGGTTTCGAGCCGTTGCAGATCGCTGCCGTCGAGATAGCCCGAATGCGGATCGAGCGCCGCCAGCATCCCGTCAATCGCGCCGCGCACCAGCACATCGTCCTCGACCGGTTCGACATAGCTCGCCTTGATCCGCTGATAGGTCGCGAACAATTTCGAGAATTCCGGTCCAGCCCGGCCATCCACCTGCGCCATTGAGGCGGTGGCGGTGGGAATCAGGGCGACCGCAGTAACGAGCGCTGCACTCTGCAGCAAAGCAGCAATTTTCATGGGAAAGAGAGGCTCCTTTCGACTCGGTGGATATAGGTTTGCATGGCTGAACGCCAGATGATTACCGGTCGAACCGCCCACAGCGTCCCACGAAGGGTCATGCCAAGGCGCAAGTTCTAAACCGTTCGGCGCGCTACCCGAGGAATCGCAGCGGGTTCACAGGGCCGCCGCCATTGCGCAATTCTATTGTGATTGCAGGCTCTTCCTGAGCGGCGACACCGATGGGGCTACCACCGATCAATTGGTCGCCGACATCAACTGTGGTGCGATCCAAACCCGTTATCAGGCTGGTCCAGCCCCCTGCATGTTCGATGATCACGATTCGGCCAAATCCCCGATAAGGACCGGAGAAAGCCACTCGCCCAGTCGCGGGAGCCACAACTTGCGCGCCTGCAGCAGGAGCAAGCGAGAGCCCGGTGCTGCGAAGCCCGCTTCCGCGCAGTTCCCCGAAGCCCGCAATGGTGCGGCCTTGTACCGGCAACTGGAAATCGGACGGCGGCGGCGTGTTCGCGGTGACTGTCGGCGATGGGTCGGCATCAGGCGTTTCATCGGAGGCCGCCGCAGCTTCGGTTGCGGACGGGGCAGGCATCACCAGGCCCGCTGGCCTCACCATCGGTCCTGGCAAAGCGGCCAACTCGCGGCGCAGGGTTGCTGCTTCGTCGATTTGCTCGATCAATCCGTCGAGATCGCGCGCTTCTTCGGCGAGTGCCAAGGCCCGCTCAGCTTCGCGCGAGGCGCTGCTGCGGGCTTCGGTCGATGCCAGCCGCTGGCGGGTTTCAAGCTCGGTCAATTCAGCGCGTTTGGACTGGAGGTCCTCTTCGCTGGTTCGCAGGTTAGCAAGCGCTTGCTGTGCCTGACGCTCAAGCTCGCGTCCCCTTTCCAGTTCGCCGCGCAAGGCGGAGGTCCGCTGCCGAATTTCCGGCACCGCGCTGTCGAGCACTGCGCGGACATAGACCAGATCTTTGAGCGAACCGGGTTGCAGCGCCGACAAGGCCAGCGGGCGGCGGGCCGTGGTTTGCAACGCGCTGGTCAGCCGAACAAGCGGCTGCCGACGCTCGGCCAGACGGGCGGACAAGGCACCGCGTTCATTCCGGGCGAGCGAGAACCGCGCGCGCGCAGCAGCGATATCGGCTTCGGAGCGTTGAATACGGGCGGCGATTGCAGCGGCTTCGCGAGCGGTTTTGTCAGCGGCTTCAGTTGCTTCTTCGGCCTCGGCTGCAAGCCGCTCGGCTCGTGCTTCGGCGCGCTGGCTCTCCCGCGTGGCGCGCTGCAGTTCGGCCTGTGCTTCGTCCGGCTCCATGACTGCGACATCACGCTGCGCGCTGCCATCGGGCACGGCCAGAGCCAAAGCGGCGATGATTGCCAGACCGGTCACCCCAAGGAAAAGTGTGTTGCGCTCCATCGGCTTACCCTGCCCGATGATAGGGGTGTCCGGCAAGAATGCTCGTCGCGCGATAGAGCTGCTCCATCAGCATCGCCCGGGCGAGCAGATGCGGCCAAGTCGCCGGACCAAAAGCGAGCAGCAGATCCGCATCGGCACGTTCTTGATCGGAATGCCCATCCGCCGCGCCAAGCACAAAGCGCGTCTCCCGCATCCCATCATCACGCCAGCGCCCAAGCAGTGCGGCGAAGTCTTCCGAGGACATCGCCTTCCCGCGCTCGTCGAGCAACACGGTTTTGTGCGGGGATTGAGGGTCCGGAATTTTGCCGCCGGTCTCGGGCAATTCGGTGAGCTTCACCGGCCAAGTCAGCCGCTTCTCATAGCGCGCAACCAGCTCCGCTTCGGGCGAGCGAGCGATCTTTCCGCGAGCGATGACGTGGAGGAGGATAGAAATTGATCCGTGGCCTGGAACCAAACGGTCCGCTCGCGGACCGCAAGGCCGACCGGCCGCCCGCAGCGATGCGGCCTTAAGGCCGCGTGAGCGAGGATACGGCAGCCCGGATGGGCTGCCTCAAATCAAGACGCCGCCGCTTCACCGCCCTCGAACGACCACATGCGTTCAAGGTTGTAGAAGCTGCGCACTTCGGGGCGGAACAAGTGGACGACCACGTCGCCAGCATCGATCAAAACCCAGTCGGCAGCCGGCAGACCTTCAATCCGCGCGGGACCAAAGCCGGCTTGCTTGACCTTTTCGGCCAATTTCTGCGCCATCGACGCCACTTGCCGGGTCGAGCGACCGCTCGCGATCACCATGTGATCGGCAATCGAGCTTTTCCCCTCGAGCGGGATCGAGACGATTTCCTGCGCCTGATCATCGTCGAGCTGGCTCATCACCAGATCGTGCAGTTCGTGCGTGGGCATTTTAGCAGCCATAATTGCCACCTTGTTCAATGCAGCGGCGGTTGCCGTTGAGGTTTGTGCCTGTGTCATAGGCAAGCAGAAGTCTCCAGATTGCGGGGCAGACAGGAATGCGGACAGAAACGCGGTTCAGGCGCCTCATGCGTCCTCCCTTGGTTGGATCTGACGGAATGTCAGTCGGTCGCGCACAGATGTGTTTCGATATTGCGACGCCCAATCGGCATGATCACGGCGAATGGCCGTGGCCGAGCGAGCATCTGGATCGAAACGCATGAACACCAGGGCCGGTGCGCTCCATTGCCCCCGTTTCCGAAAACTGGCGGCAGACACACGATAGCGTCTGAGCCAGGCCATGGCGGGGCTCGTCATGGCATCCGCGTTATAGCCGGGCCTTGCAATCACTGCAATCGGCATTGTCCTCGCTATGGCGCGCCAGTGCTTCCAACGGTGGAACTGCACGAGGTTGTCGGACCCCATCAGCCATACGAATTCGCGCTTGGGATAGCGCCGTTTCAGCTTGCGCAATGTATCCACGGTGAAGCGCGTATCGAGCTGCAATTCGATCGCGGTGGGCACGATTGGAGCACGCCGCGCCTGCGCTTCAGCCGACATGAGGCGCGCGGAAAGCGGGGCCATTCCTGACTTGGGTTTTAGGGGGTTTCCCGGAGACACAAGCCACCATGATTCATCAAGACCAAGCGCGTCCATCGCGAAGCGGGTGATGCGCCGATGCCCGCCATGCGCAGGGTTGAAACTGCCGCCTAAAAGACCGGTTCGCTGGCTCGATTTTCTCAAAAGATTTGGGCCTTCTTTCAGTCTGCAAAGCTCCGATCAACGGCAGCATTAGCAGGGCCAGCGAATCATGTCAGTCTTGGCGAATCGGCCTCGAAAACATTGTGTCGCGTTCGTACAATTCTCTCGAATCTGCCCTGATTCAGCACAGATTGCCCAGAGGTGAACGTTTCACCCCGATTCCGCATCGGTTCGGCGGCAACGTTAACACTTCGATTCGACCCGGGCGATTTGCGTTGGTAGCTCCGCTGCCCAAGGAACAAGAACCAAAAAACGGGGCCGCCTTGTCTGACACAAATTCCGCACGACCGTGGCTAGAGCGCGTACGCGATTGGTTTCCTGATCGCGAATTCTTCATGCGTTCGCAGGGTCAAGTGCGCTTCATCAAGATATCTTCGCGCGTCCAAATGACTGGCGCTGCGTGTGCTGCTGCGCTCGCAATCGGTTGGGCCGGTTCGATGGGCGTGATGGCATGGAGCCAATATCAGGCGGAAGCTGAACTTGCCTCGTTCGAAAGTGACAAGGCGAAGGTCGCCTCGGCGCAGGAACGCATCGATGCCTATGGCAACGATCTGGAGCGGGTGATCGAAGAGCTCGACGGCCGTCAGGAATTCCTCGACGCGATGCTGCCGATGCTGCCCGAAGAAATTCGTGACGCTGGCGTTAACGTCACCGACTCCACCGAAGAAACCGAGAAGACCGTCGACAAGGTCGGCGCGATGATCCCGCAAGCGCGCGGCCTCGCCGAGGTTGAAGCACGCCAGCTCGCTTTTGTCGAACGCATCACGCGCTACGCCGATTACCGCGCACAGAAAGCCGAAGAGGCGATGCGGATGCTAGACCTCGATCCGCGCGCGATGACAGCCAATGCACGCGAAGCCGTGGGTGGTCCGCTGGAATTGCTCGAGACCTCGCATGGTGAGCTTGACCCACGGTTCGAACGCCTCGGCCTCAGCCTGTCGCGCATGGCTGTGCTCGAAGAAGCACTTGAAGGCATTCCGCAGGTCGTGCCCGCAGGCCAGGATATTTCATCCGGCTTCGGCTTCCGCCGCGATCCGTTCACCGGCGGCGGCGCAATGCATAACGGCATCGATTTCAAAGGCCCGGTTGGCTCGCCGATCTACGCTGCGGCCAAGGGTGTCGTCACCTTTGCAGGCTGGAAATCCGGCTACGGCAAAACCGTCGAGATCCAGCACGGCAATGGCATGATGACCCGATACGCGCACATGTCGCGTCTGGGCGCCACTGTAGGCCAAAAGGTCGGTGCCGGAGCGACGATTGGCGGCATCGGCAGCACTGGCCGTTCCACGGGGCCGCACCTGCACTTCGAAGTCCGTATCAATGACCGCGCGGTCAATCCGCGCAAGTTCCTGGAGACCGCTCCCGATGTTCTCAAAGAAATCCGCGGAGCCGGAACGGCCCGCACCAGCACCCCCGCAACGACCGCAGAGTAAGAAGACTATGGCCAGTGGCTCCTCGAATTCGACTTTTTCCGTGATCGGTTCCGACATCAAGATCAAAGGCGACATCACCGCCTCGGCCGATCTTCATGTCGATGGCACGATCGAAGGCGACATCAAATGTTCGTCGCTCGTTCAAGGCGAAGGCAGTCAGATTCTGGGCGGCGTGATGGCGGAAACCGCGCGCTTCTCTGGCCGGGTCAATGGCTCGATCACCGCTCGTGAATTAGTGATCCTCAAAACGGCAGAGATCCAGGGCGACGTTCATTATGACGCGCTGACGATCGAACAGGGCGCGCAGGTCGACGGACGGTTCGCCCCGAACTCACAGCGTCAGGCGGCCAATGCGACCCCGAAAGCGGCCGAGAAGATCGAGAAGCCCAAGGCTGATCCCGATCAGGCTCAGCTCAAGATCGCGACCTGAGTAGGGGCGGCTCACTACCGCCTCCTCGCTTCCCAAACCTTTCCAGAACTTCGGCTCGTGTTCTTGCTGGGCGGCCTCAGAGGACTTCGGCTCGCAGGGCTTTGCGATCCAGCTTGCCGATGATCGTCTTCGGCAGTTCTTCTCGGATCACCACTTGATCGACGCGCTCATGCTTGCCGATCTTGGAGTTAAGCCACTCACGTAGCTCGTCGCCGGAGGTTCCCGCGCCGTCTTCAAGCGTAATGTAAGCGCGCGGAACCTCGCCGAGATAGTCATCCGGCACACCGATCACGAGCGCTTCCTTCACGGCGTCGTGCTCAAGGATCACGTCTTCGACAACGCTCGGAAAGACCTTGAACCCGCCGACCGCGATCATGTCCTTGATCCGGTCGACGATCGAGAGGAACCCGTCTTCATCGATCACTGCGACATCGCCGGTACGCAGGTATTTCTTGCCATCGCGCTCGGCGAAGGCATCAGCGGCGGCTTCAGGCCGGTTCCAGTACCCGCGCATCACCTGCGGCCCATGGACCGCGAGTTCGCCCGGTTCGCCTTCTGGCGCCAGTATGGTTGGATCTTCCTTGTCCAACAGGATCACTTCGGTGCCCGCAACGACTTGCCCGATCGTGCCGCGCTTGCGGGTACCTGCATAGGGATTGACCGAGACCACCCCGGCGCTTTCGGTCAGGCCGTAGCCTTCGACCAGCCGAACGCCGGTGACCTCTTCGAACTTCGCATGGACCGGCCCCGGCATCGGCGCGCCTCCGGAGATACACACCTTGAGCGATGACAGATCGGTTTTGGCGAGATCCGGATGGTCGAGCATCGCCTGAAACATCGTCGGCACGCCGGGAAAGCCGGTCGCGCGATATTTCTCGATAGTCTGCAAAACCTGCTTGGTTTCGAAGCGCGGGACCATTGCAATGGAGCCGCCGCTGGCGACCGCATGGTTCAGCAGGCTGGTGTTGGCGAAGACGTGGAAGAACGGCAGCGCGCCCATGAACACTTCGTCGCGCGGATTGTCGAACGGATTGATCGCAGCGACCTGCTGCGCGTTAGTGGCAAGCTGATTGTGGCCAAGCATGGCACCCTTCGGCCGTCCGGTGGTGCCGCCAGTATATTGCAGCAGTGCCAGATCCTTGACCGGGTCCAGTTTCACAAGCGGCTGGACTGTGCCCGCCTGCCACGCCGCCCATTCCCACTCGCCCAGCACGTTTGACCAGCTGCGCACTTCGGTGTCGAAAGTAACATCGGCAATCTGGCTGCGCTTCAGCAGTTTGAGCGCTGCGCCTTTGTACCACGGCAGCATATCGGCAAGCGATCCCACGACCAGCCGCTCCAGCTCCGACGACGCCAGCACCTTCTTGGCGGTGTCGTAAAGCTCGGGCACGTTGAGTGTGACGAGCACCCGCGTGCCGCTGTCGCCGACCTGCCAGGCCAGTTCCTCGACTGAATAGAGCGGCGAGAAATTGACCACGATCGCGCCCGCCATCATCGCGCCATAATAGGCGGAGGCGTAGATCGGCACGTTGGGCAGGAAGAGCCCCACCCGGTCGCCCTTTTCAATGCCCATCTCCTGCAAGCCAGCGGCAAAACGCTGCGCCTCGGTGAACATTTCGCGGTAGGAATAGGTCCGCCCGAGGAAATGGAGAAACGGCGCCGCAGGATTATGCTGCACGGTCCGCTCGAACATTTCCGGCAGTGTGAGGGAGTCGAACTTGGTGTCCCAGGGCGTGGGATGATTGTAGGAGGCGTTATTGACATTCATGTCAGTAGCCATGGCTGAACACCCCTCTCATCACAAGCGTTTCGCACGCCTGTGATGAGGGATTTTCGCACAATTTGCACGGCCTATTCGGCGAAGCGATTGCCCGCCGTCCCGCACCGGGACAGCGTTTACGCGTAAGTCCTTATTCGGACGGCGTTTCGTCGTCCGTCGGCGCTGTTTCGGGCGTCTGAAAGGCGTCAGGTGCGGCTGGTGCCGCATCTTCGCCAGCTTCTTCGGCTGCGCGCTTCGCCGCGAGCCATGCTTCGGCTTCGGCTTCCTGCGCGGCTTCGGCTGCAGCTTTGACGTTGGCTTCGCGCTCGGCCTGCAGCTCTTCGATCAGCTTGTCCTTATCTGAACGAGCATCGGCATCGACGGGAGCCGCTTCTTCAACGATTCCGGCGCGCTTGGCAGCCTTGGCCACGACCGCATCAAGTTCACGCTGCGAGCACAGGCCCAGGGTCACCGGATCCTTCGGCTGGATGTTCTGGATGTTCCAGTGCGAACGCTCTTTGATCGCGCCGATCGTGTTGCGGGTGGTGCCGATCAGCTTGGAAATCTGCGCATCGGACACTTCCGGGTGATTGCGCAGGATCCACGCAATACCATCAGGCTTGTCCTGACGCTTCGACACCGGCGTGTAACGCGGACCTTTGGTGCGCGTCACTTCGACAGGGGCCTTGTGCATCTTGAGCGAATAAGTCGCGTCTGCCTGACCCAGTTCGATCTCAGCCAGGGTCAGTTCGCCGGCGTGAACAGGATCGCGCCCAGTGTACTTGCTGCCAGCAAGATCGTCAGCCATCGCCTGAACTTCGAGGATATGCAGTCCGCAGAACTCGGCAATCTGTTCGAACGACAGACCGGTGTGGTCGACCAGCCAAGTGGCGGTGGCGTGCGGCATCAGCGGTGTCGGCTGGGCCATAGGAATCTCCGTAAAAATAGAAGGGCCGCCCCTTTCGGAGCGGCCGTTGCGAGCGAGTAGATAGGCGAATGCTGGGCGTTCGGCAAGGAAAAGGGTGACGTGTCTAGATCGCCGGCGCCGTCCGCAGCGAAACGCATTCCTCTTCCTCCAGCGCTACCAGTCCGCTCAGAAACTGCCGGGTCGCGGATTCCCAGCTATAGTCGGCACCGAAAGCTGCGCATTGGGCGCGGTCGCGGGTGAGTGCTCCATCGATTGCACCTGCCAGATCGTCAGCCATGACGCCGACTTGCTGAGTCAGGATATCGATGGGACCGGCTACCGGGTAAGCAGCGACGGGGGTGCCGCAAGCGAGCGATTCGATCATGACGAGGCCGAATGTGTCGGTCTTGCTCGGAAAGACGAACACGTCTGCTCCGGCATAGAACCCGGCGAGTTCAGTGCCTGTGCGCTTGCCCATGAACAGCGCATCCGGAAATTTGGATTTGAGCGAAGACAGCGCAGGTCCGTCGCCCACCACCACTTTCGTTCCGGGGTGATCGCACCTGAGGAACGCCTCGATATTCTTCTCCACCGCGACCCGACCGACATAAAGCAGGATCGGGCCAGCAAGATCGGCGAATTCCGGTGGAGGAGGAGCGGAAGGCGAAAAGCACGATAGATCGACGCCCCGACTCCAATGATGCAGCTTGGTCAGGCCCTGTTCGCGAAGCTGTTTCCGGATCGTTTCGGTCGCGACCATGATCCGCTGCGCCGGGCCGTGAAACCAGCGAATATAGGGCCAGAACACTTTGGTGGAGAGGCCAGTGCGCCGCGAAATGTAGTCCGGGAACTGCGTGTGGTAGGCAGTCGTGAAGGGGACTTTGCGGTTCACGCAATAGCGCCGCGCTGCAAAGCCCAGCGGACCTTCGGTGGCAATATGAACTGCGTCCGGGGCAACCCGCGCGAGTTCGCGTCCCACCGCGCCGGGCCAGGTCAAGGCCAGCCGAATCTCGGGATAGGTCGGCGCAGGAAAAGACCGGTATTGTTCGGGCGAGATCACCGTGACCTCGTGCCCCCAGTCGCGCAGCATGTCACAAGTGGTCGTCAGCGTCCGCACCACTCCGTTCGTCTGCGGGTGCCAGGCATCGGTGACGATAGCGATGGATTCGGGATGGGTACCGGGCCGCGCGCCTGCTGGAGGCGCTTGATCAGAACTGCCTGATCTCAGCGAGGTCACGCGGCCTCCTTGGCCCGGTCCACCATTGTTACCCGGGCACTTTCGCGAGCCTCACGGCGCTTGATCTCATCGGGCCAATTGAGGATTTCCATGCTTCCATCATGGTGCTCAACCAGAGCATTGCAACCTTCGACCCAGTCGCCATCGTTCCAGTATTCAACCGGTTTTCCTCCAAATTCGAAGGTGCGAAACTCGGCTGTGTGGATGTGGCCGCAGACCACACCATCGACCCCGCGCTCGCCCGCAGATTTGGCAACAACCTCCTCATATTTCCCGATGAACTCCACCGCGTTTTTGACCTTGTGCTTGGCTGCTTTCGACAGCGACCAATAGGGTTTGCCCATCGCCTTGCGCACCGCGTTCACCAACACATTGAGCTGCATCGCGGTGACGTAAGCCCAGTCGCCCACGAAGGCGAGCCAGCGCTGCGACAGCATAACCGCGTCGAACTCATCGCCGTGCAGCACCATCAGCCGGCGACCGTCGGCGGTGTCGTGAAAGGCGGCGCGGCGGATCTCGACCCCGCCGAAATTGAGACCTGTGAACTGGCGGAACATTTCGTCATGATTGCCGGGAATATAGACGATCTTCGTCCCGCGCTTAGCGCGTTTCATAATCCGCCAGACGATGTCGTTGTGGGTCGATGGCCAGTAGAACTTCTTCTTGAGCCGCCAACCGTCGATGATGTCGCCGACCAGATACATCGTCTCGCTGTCGGTGTGGTCGAGGAAATCGATCAACATCTCGGCGTTGCAGCCTTTTGTGCCGAGGTGGACATCACTAATCCAGATCGTGCGGTATTTGCGCCGATCCGGCCCGCCCTTTTCGGGCCTTTCGGGCTCGGGAATGTTGAGCTCGGCCAGAGGAAGACTTGCCACCGCGCCGCACAGCTCATCGTCAGATCCGGCAGCGTTGCGTGGGTCGGACAGCATAAAGTCGGTCATGGCAAATCCCTGGACTTTGCATCTTGTCCAGAGCGCCTTGGCAGACGTTTGTTACAGGCGATTCACGGATCTGTGACCGTTTCGCGAAAGCTCAACTTTGTCTCATTGCATCGCAATGTATTTGGGCAAGGTTGGGACCCGCTTCAGCCAGGCCTGAACGGCGGGATAGGCTGAGAGGTCGAAACCACCCTCTTCCGCCACCTGCGTGTAGGCGAACAGTACAACATCGGCGAGTGTAGCAGCCGATCCCACAAACCAATCGCGACCTTCGAGATGTCCGTTCATTGTGGAAAGCGCGTCCTGACCCGCGATCCGCTTGGCCGTCATCTGATCGCGCTGCTGCTCGCTCAGATTGTTGAGCCCGACAAATTTGCACCAGAATCGCAAAGTCGCGATGTTCGGTTCATGGCTATACTGTTCGAAGAACATCCAGCGCAGCATTTGCGCGCGGTCGAACTGGTCTTCCGGTATCAGAGGCGACCCTTCGGCGAGAAACCAGCACGCCGCGTTGCTCTCAGGAAGAAACCGCTCGCCAATCTGGAGTACCGGAATGCGACCATGAGCGTTGATACTCTCGAGAAATTCGGGCGTCCGCGTCTCGCCCTTCAGGATATCATACTGATATGCTTCGAGCGGAAACCCGAGCAACGCAGCGGTCAGTTTGATCTTGTAACAATTGCCGCTGCGAGGGTCTTCGTGGAGGAGCAGCGCCTCAGCCACCGGTGACTTCCAGCACAATCTTCCCGATATGCTCGCCCGCTTCCATCCGCGCATGCGCTGCGGCGGCTTCGGCTAGCGGCAAGGTCTGATCCATCACCGGAGCAAGCTCCTCGGTCGTGAACAACGGCCAGGCATTTGCGGCAATCTCATCCGCCAGCGCCGCCTTGAACGCATCGGAACGCGGGCGCAGGGTCGATCCCGTCAGAGTCAGCCGCCGCATCATCACCATCGGAATGAACAGCTCGGCCTTCGCCCCGCCGAGCACCGCGATAGTCACATGGCGACCGTCTTCGGCGAGGCATTGGAGATTGCGCGGCACATAATCGCCCGACACCATGTCGAGCACGATGTTCACACCCTCACCGCCCGTGTGCTCCTTCACCGCCGCGACAAAGTCCTGCTCGCGGTAATTGATCGCCAGGTCCGCGCCGATCTGCCGCGCTGCTTCGCACTTGGCTTCGTCACCACAGGTCACGATCACTTCGATGTCGAACGCTCTCGCGAGCATGATCGCCATCGTACCGATCCCGCTGGTGCCGCCATGGACGAGCAACCGCTCACCATCGCGCGCCATGCCGCGCTCGAACACGTTGTGCCACACGGTGAAGAGGGTCTCGGGCAGCGCTGCCGCGATCTTCAAATCCATTTCATCAGGCACAGGTAGGCAATGCTGCCACGGCGCGGTGCAATATTCGGCATAGCCTCCGCCCGGCGTCAAAGCTGCGACCCTTGCCCCGATCATCTCGCGCGGGACCTCGGCCCCGGCAGCAATCACTTCACCAGCAACCTCAAGTCCCAGAATAGGTGAAGCGCCGGGAGGGGCCGGATAGTGCCCCGCGCGCTGAATGCAGTCCGGGCGGTTCACACCGGCATAGGCCACCTTGATCAGTACATCTTGCGCGCCGGGTTGCGGCACCGCCGCCTGCTCCAGCGCAAGCACTTCCGGTCCGCCCGGCGCGGCAAAGCCAATCGCGTTCATTACATCAGGAATGACAGTCTCGGTCATCTGGTGCCCACCTAGCCCTGTTTCGAAGCGAGTGTAGCGCAAAGGCCACCACTCGTTTCCCCGGTGGAGCGAATACCGCTCTCGCACATTGACAGCAAGCGGCCTGTCTTGCGATGTTGATAGCAATGGATGACATTGATCTTCCCCGCCCCAAGGGAGACGCCGCGAGCAAGCTCGCGACTGAAGATCTTTCGCCATATTCCCAAGACGAGCTGACCGAGCGTATCGCGTTGCTCGAAACGGAGATCGCCCGGGTCAAGGCGCACCGCGACAAGGCCTCAGCCCACCGCGCCGCTGCCGATGCGCTGTTTGGGAAGTCCTCTCAGTGACGCAGTTGGAATTCCTTAATTCGGATTCGCAATTGTGCGTCACTGCACCATATTACTTTTGTTACCTCTCCATCGCTCCCTCTCCCGGAGCCCTTTTTGCCCGCGACTAGAGACACTTCATGCCCAGTTTTGCCCAGAATCTCGAAAGAACCCTGCACAACGCGCTCGCCAATGCGTCGGAGCGTCGTCACGAATATGCGACATTGGAGCACCTGCTGCTCGCGCTGATCGATGACGAAGACGGCGCGCAGGTGATGGCGGCATGCGGGGTCGACCTTGCCGAGCTTGGCGAGGTGGTGAAGCAATATCTCGATCAGGAATATCAGTCGCTCAAAACCGAAGACGACGCCGATCCTCAGCCAACCGCCGGTTTCCAGCGGGTGATTCAGCGCGCGATCCTGCACGTACAGTCCTCGGGCAAGGACACGGTGACGGGCGCAAACGTGTTGGTGGCGCTGTTTTCCGAGCGCGATTCCTATGCGGTCTATTTCCTGCAGCAGCAGGATATGAGCCGGTTGGATGCGGTGAGTTACATCAGCCACGGCATCGGCAAAGGCGGTCGCCAGCTCGAATCGAAGAATCCCGAAGGCTCCGACGAAGGCGCGCCGGGCGATCCCGAGCAAACTAAAGAAGGCGGCAACAAGAAAGAGACCGCGCTCGATCAGTTTACGGTCAACCTCAACGCCAAGGCCGAAGCCGGCAAGGTCGATCCGCTGATCGGTCGCGGCCCCGAGGTTGATCGGACGATCCAGATCCTGTGCCGCCGCTCAAAGAACAACCCGCTCTATGTCGGCGACCCCGGCGTCGGGAAGACAGCGATTGCCGAAGGGCTCGCGCGCAAGATCGTCGAAGGCGATGTGCCCGAAGTGCTCGCCCCTGCAGTGATCTACTCGCTCGATATGGGCGCGCTGCTCGCGGGCACCCGCTATCGTGGTGACTTTGAAGAGCGCTTGAAGCAGGTCGTGGCCGAGCTGGAAGGCATGCCCGACGCGATCCTGTTCATCGACGAAATTCACACCGTGATCGGTGCCGGTGCGACCAGCGGCGGGGCGATGGACGCTTCCAACCTGCTCAAGCCTGCGCTTTCAGGTGGGACGATCCGCTGCGTCGGTTCGACCACTTACAAGGAATTCCGCAATCACTTCGAAAAGGACCGCGCATTGCTGCGCCGGTTCCAGAAGATCGACGTGAACGAGCCGACCATCGAGGACACGATCAAGATCCTCAAAGGTCTGCGCACGGCATTCGAAGAGCACCACAACGTCAAGTACACGCCCGACGCGCTCAAAACCGCTGTCGAGCTGTCGGCGCGCTACATCAATGACCGCAAGCTGCCCGACAAGGCAATCGACGTGATCGACGAAGTTGGCGCGATGCAGATGCTGGTTCCGCCCAGCCGCCGCAAGAAGAAGATCACCGCCAAGGAAATCGAGCAGGTCATCGCGACTATGGCGCGCATCCCGCCGAAATCGGTCAGCAAGGACGACAAGAAAGCGCTCGAAAACCTCGATCGCGATCTGAAGCATGTCGTGTTCGGCCAGGACGAGGCGATCACCCGCCTGGCCACTGCGATGAAGCTGAGCCGCGCCGGCCTGCGCGATCCGGACAAGCCGATTGGCTCGTTCCTGTTCAGCGGCCCGACCGGCGTCGGCAAGACCGAAGTCGCGCGTCAGCTCGCTTCGATCATGGGGATCGAACTCAAGCGGTTCGATATGTCCGAATATATGGAACGCCACAGCGTCTCGCGCTTGATCGGCGCGCCTCCGGGCTATGTCGGATACGATCAGGGTGGCTTGCTGACTGACGCTGTCGACCAGAACCCGCATTGCGTACTGCTGCTCGACGAGATCGAAAAGGCGCACCCGGATCTGTTCAACATCCTGTTGCAGGTGATGGATAATGGCCGGCTGACCGACCACCACGGCAAGACGGTCGATTTCCGCAATGTCGTGCTGATCATGACGACCAATGCCGGTGCCGCCGCGATGGCAACCCAAGGCATCGGTTTCGGCGACGTGTCGAAGGAAGATGCAGGCTCCGAAGCGGTGAAGAAGATGTTCACCCCGGAATTCCGCAACCGCTTGGATGCGATTGTGCCATTCGCCTATCTCGGCAAGAGCACCGTCGCCCGCGTGGTCGACAAGTTCATCCTCGAGCTTGAATTGCAGCTGGCCGAGCAGAACGTCCACATCCAGTTCGATGGCGATGCGCGCGAATGGCTCGCGAACAAGGGCTACGACAAGCTCTATGGCGCGCGTCCGATGGGCCGCCTGATTCAGGATAAGATCAAGCAGCCGCTCGCGGAAGAATTGCTGTTCGGCAAGCTCGCCGATGGCGGCGAGGTGCATGTCAGCATCAAGGACGGCAAACCAAGCTTCGAACTCACACCCGCTCCGCCGAAAACAAAGCCAAAGCGCAAGCCACCGGCAAAAAAGAAGCCGGCAGCAAAGAAAGCGCCGCCAGCGAAAGACGGAGACGCTAAGCCCGAAGCTTCTGGTAGCAATGGCAAATCGGACGGCAGCGAAGGCTGATCCAGGCCGGCGATGGCACTAAGCTCCGCTGCGCATGACCGCGCGCTTGGCGCATTCATCGGCCTCGCTGCCGGTGATGCGCTGGGCACGACGCTCGAATTTCGGACGCGTGACAGCTACGCGCCGCTGACCGATATGGTTGGCGGCGGCCCGTTTGAGCTGGAGCCGGGGGTTTGGACTGACGACACCTCCATGGCTCTGGCTTTGGCTGAAAGTCTCGCCGCGAATGACGGCCTGAATGCGCGAGATTTGGCCAGCCGCTTTGTGAATTGGTGGCGATGGGGTGTGTACAGCCCGACGGGCGACTGCTTTGATATTGGCATAACGACGCAAACCGCGCTGGCTCATTTCGAGAGCACTGGCGATCCGTTCGCCGGGTCAACCGACCCTATGAGCGCAGGCAATGGCTCGTTGATGCGCCTGTCACCAGTCGTGCTTTGGGGAATTGGACGACCGCAAGACGAAATGCGGCAGGCGGCGCGGGATCAAGGCCGCGTGACCCATGCCGCAGAGACTTGTCTTGAGGCCTGCGAGGCATTCTCGCTCATCCTGGCAGAAGCCATTCGGACCGGAGAATTTGAACAGGCACTGGCGGCGGGTCAGGAATGTGCAACCTCAGCTCCGATTGCGGAAATCCTTAGTGGTGGCTGGCGCGATAAGGCCCGCGATGAGATTTCCAGTTCCGGCTATGTGGCGCACAGTCTTGAGGCTGCTCTTTGGAGCGTCGCCAACACTGACAGCTTTTCTGAAGCAGTGCTGCTCGCCGCCAATCTTGGTGATGACGCCGATACGACCGCTGCGATCACGGGACAGCTCGCCGGAGCGTTGTACGGCATGTCGGCGATCCCTGCGGACTGGCTGGAAAAGCTCGCGTGGCGCGACGAGTTGATTGATCTTGGCGAGAGATTGATCCGCGAAGCCTGATTTCACGCCGCTTAATCGACCTGTCGCAGAAGTGATGCTGGCCATACCGCGTAATCTGTGATTGATCGGCTCCGAAGCAATTCGGGGCCGATTATGTTTGCACGCTACTTTTCCCTCGCAGCCGGAGCGATGGTGCTCGCCAGCCCGCTTGCGGCTGACGAGCACACCGACAATTCCGATACCACTGCACCCAGCCCCTATTTCGAGGGCAAGGACCTGTTCGGCCTGAGCGTCGCCGCCGATCCGCAGATCAACCCGGATGGGACCAAGATCGCCTATGTCCGGCGCACCAACGACATCATGACCGATAGCGCCGTCACCTCGATCTGGCTGATCGATGTGGAGGGCGGTGAGGAAACTCCTCTGGTCACGGGCGAAGGCGCGCATTTTGCGCCGCGCTGGTCGCCCGATGGATCGCGGATCGCCTATATCTCCACCGAAAGCGGCGGCGGGCCGGAATTGCATGTGCGCTGGATGGAAAGCGGCGCGAGCGCCAACATCACGGCTTTGCCCGAAAGCCCAGGCGGCATCAGCTGGTCGCCCGATGGGTCGCAAATCGCCTACACCGCGCGCGTCCCCGCCAAACCGGTCAGCCTTGGCAGCGCCCCGCCCAAACCCGAAGGCGCGGAATGGAAAGCGCCGCCTACGATTACCGACAAGGTCACTTACCGGATCGACGGCGCGGGCTATCTGAAGCCGGGCTTCACCCAGATTTTCGTCGTTGCGGCCACTGGCGGTGCACCGCGCCAGCTGACGTCCGGCGATCGCAACCATTCCGGCTCACTTGAATGGACACCTGATGGTAGCCGTATCCTGATCAGCGGCAATCGCGATGAGGATTGGGAACTCGCCGGGATCGATAGTGAGATTTACGCGATCGATCTGGCTGCGGGTTCGATCACCGCACTGACCGACCGCGACGGACCCGATTTCAGCCCGCAAGTCAGCCCTGATGGGCGGCGCATCGCCTATCTCGGCGTCGATGATGAAGGCAAAGCCTACCACCAATCAGAACTTTACCTGATGGACTCCGATGGATCGAACAAACGCCGCATTGCGGAGTCGTTTGATCGCGATTTCGAGAGCATCGAATGGAGCGACGCCGGACTATTCGCCGGCTATCAGGATGACGGCGTTTACCGCGTCGCGCGCGTTTCCACCTCGGGCAGCGTCGATCCACTTTCCGCGCGGATCGTAACCCCAGGCTATTCGCGCCCTTATGCCGGCGGCAATTGGAGTGTTTCGGATGGCGGCGCGCTCGCCTTCACCAGCGGCAGCGCGGTCCGCCCTGCGGATGTCTCGGTCTTGCGGGGTAGGCAATCGCGCAGGCTCACGGCGCTCAACGACCTGAAACTGTCAGGCAAGCGCCTCGGCGAAACCCGCGAAATCTCGGTAACTGCACCCGATGGAACAAACATTCCTAGCTGGATCCTGCTGCCGCCTGATTACCAGCCGGGCACGCGCGTCCCGGTGATCCTAGAAATCCATGGCGGGCCGTTTGCGGCCTATGGCGCGCATTTCGCCAGCGATTATCAGCTCTATGCGAGCAAGGGCTACGCCGTGCTGTTCACCAATCCGGGAGGATCAACCGGATATGGGGCTGAATTCGCGGCGCGGATTGATGGAAACTACCCGATCTCCAACCATGCCGAGCTGATGGCGGCCGTCGATGCAGCTGTCGCAGAAGGCTATGCCGATCCTGACAATCTGTTTGTCACCGGCGGGTCGGGCGGCGGCATCCTGACCGCGTGGATGGTCGGCAAGACCGACCGGTTCGCAGCGGCAGCCTCCAACAAGCCGGTGATCAACTGGACGACAATGGCGCTGATGAGCGACGGCTATCCATTCTTCGGTCGCTACTGGATGAAGGGCAAGCCGTGGGAGAAGCCCGAGGAATACTGGGATCGCTCGCCGCTGAAAGCTGTGCCGAATATCACAACCCCGACGCTGGTTCTGGTCGCAGCGGAAGATTACCGGACGCCGCGCGGCGAAGCCGAGCAATTCTATGGCGCGCTCAAACTACAGGGTGTCGACACCGCGCTGCTGGTTACGCCCGGTGGCAGCCACGGCGACCTGACCATGTCGCCCAGCCAGCTCGCGGCCAAGACCGATGCCGTCACCGCTTGGTTCGACAAGTACCGGACCGACAAAGCGGCGGAATAACGGGAACATGCGCGCGCATTCGGCGGTTTAATTTGGCGTGAGTGCGCCCTTTTCCTGGATCAAGCCCGAACCGTGGGGCGTGCATATCGTCCCGGCAGATTGCTGGGTCGATCCGGGCCGCGCAGTGGACCGCGCGCTGGTCACCCACGGTCACGCCGACCACGCACGCGGCGGGCATGGCGAAACTGTCGCAACACCTGAAACGCTGGCGATCATGAAGCTGCGCTACCAAACCGGAGCAGAGGATGCGGATGGCGAGATCCCAACCAAAGCGACGCCGGTCCAATATGGCGAGACGATCAAGCTGCCCGGCAATGTTGCAGCAACCTACATTCCGGCGGGCCACGTACTAGGCAGCGCCCAGATCCTGCTCGAACATGCGGGCGAGCGAGTGATCATCACCGGCGACTACAAACGCCGCCCCGATCCGACCTGCGCGCCGTTCGAAGTCACGCCTTGCGACATCTTCATCACCGAGGCGACTTTTGGATTGCCGGTGTTCAATCACCCCCCGATTGAAGACGAGATGGCGAAGCTGCTCAAGGCGCTGGCTGACCATCCCGATGGTTGTGTGCTGGTCGGCGCCTATGCGCTGGGAAAAGCGCAGCGCGTGATCGCCGAATTGCGTGCTGCGGGCCATCGCGATCCGATCTATCTCCACGGTGCGATGGAGAAGATGCGCCGCTTGTATGAGGATCACGGGGTTGCGTTAGGCGAGCTTCGCCTGGTCAGCGATCACGCGAAAGAGGACATGCGCGGTTCGATTATCGTCGCCCCGCCCTCTGCGCTCAACGACCGCTGGTCTCGTCGTCTCCCCGAGGCGATCACCGCTATGGCAAGTGGCTGGATGCGGGTGCGTGGCCGCGCTCGGCAACGCGGCGTAGAGCTGCCACTGGTCATCTCCGACCATGCCGACTGGAATGAGCTCACTCAGACTATCGATGAAGTGAACCCCACCGAAACCTGGATCACGCATGGCCGCGAAGAAGCGCTGCTGCGCTGGTGTGAGCTAAGGCAGCGAAAGGCCCGCGCTCTGGCTCTGGTCGGGCGCGAGGACGAGGATGACTAGCACCCTCGCCCGCGCCACCGAATCATGTCATCGCGGCGAGATCAGCGGCGATTTTCTCCAGCAATTCTGGCGTGATCGCGCCTTGCGAGAAAGGTTGAATCGCTTTCAGGCTCATCGTCTTGAACTCACCGTAGGCGGGGTGCTGATCAATGCCTGGCAGATGCTTTTCAAGCACCGCCTTGGCCTTTGCATCGGCTACCAGCTTTTCGATCGGAGTGTCGATCGTATATTTCGCAGCTTTCGCCTCTGCATGGTCGCCGTGACCATCAGCCAAAGCAGGAGTGGTTACGGCAGCGCCAAGCATCAGAGCCGCGGCGATCGAAGTGAGCTTCATGAATTGGGTTCCCTCAACTGTTGGGTCACGAGAAGTCGTGTGCGGCAAAGCCGTAAGGCGTTGATATGTCCGTGCGATGAAGACACCAGAGCCAATCGATGAAGCGCTTTGCCGCCCTGCTTGACGCCTTGATCTACACCACCAGCCGCAACCGCAAGCTTGCGTTACTGGCGGAGTATTTGCGCGAAACGCCCGATCCCGATCGCGGCTGGGCGATGGCCGCGCTGACGGGGGAGTTGGACTTTCCGGCGGTGAAAAGCTCGACCATACGCAATTTGATGAAGGACCGCGTAGACCCGGTGCTCTGGTCGCTTAGCCGCGATTTTGTCGGCGATACGGCGGAGACGGCGAGCCTTTTGTGGCCGGAAGGTGAGATCGACGATGATCCACCGACTGTAGCTCAGGTTGTCGAGCTTCTGTCCGGCCTGACCCGCGCGACTGCGCCTAGCGAACTACCAAAGCTGCTCGATCGACTTGATGCCAATGGCCGCTTTGCACTCATCAAGCTGGCAACCGGGGGAATGCGGATCGGAGTTTCGGCGCGTCTAGCGAAGACCGCGTTTGCGCAGGCCTTCGATGTGTCAGTCGAAGACGTCGAGGAATATTGGCACGCATTAGATGCGCCGTATCCGGAGCTGTTCGCCTGGGCGGCAGATGGCGCGGACCCACCTGATGTTTCCAACCGCCCCTTGTTCAGACCATTTATGCTGGCCCATCCATTAGAGGACACGGTGGTCGACCTCACCGAGTACGCCGCCGAATGGAAATGGGATGGTATCCGAGTGCAATTGGTGCGGGTCGCGGGTGAGACGCGGCTCTATTCGCGATCAGGCGACGATATCTCGGCGACCTTCCCCGAATTGCTCGACGTCCTGCCGATGGACGCGGTGCTCGACGGGGAGCTGCTGGTGCGCGGCGTTACGCAAGGCGGTGAAGCAGGCGGCGCGGCTAGCTTCAATGCACTTCAGCAAAGGCTGGGGCGCAAGAAGGTCTCGAAAAAGATGCTCGCCGAAGCGCCTGCTTTTGTTCGGCTGTACGATGCCTTGATCGTCGAAGGTGACGATCTGCGGGAACACGCATGGACCAAACGCCGCGCCGCACTTGAGACGCTGATACCGCGCTTGCCAGACAGCCATTTTGATCTCTCCGCGCTTGTGGAGGCAGACGACTTCGATCACCTCGCCACAATCCGTGAAGGCGCGCGGGATGATGCGATCGAAGGGCTGATGCTAAAGCGCCGCGACAGCGCTTACATCGCCGGGCGCAAGGTCGGACTGTGGTACAAATGGAAGCGCGATCCGCTGCTGATCGATTGCGTGCTGATGTATGCGCAGCGCGGCAGCGGCAGGCGTTCCAGCTTCTATTCCGACTACACTTTCGGCTGTTGGGACGGCGATCCTGACAGCGGCGCAGAGCTGCTGCCCGTGGGCAAAGCCTATTCCGGCTTCACCGATGCAGAGCTTAAGAAGCTCGACAAGCTCGTCCGCCAGACCACGCTCAACCGCTTTGGCCCGGTGCGTGAGGTGGAGCGCACTCTGGTGTTCGAAGTCGCGTTCGACAGCGTGCATTCGTCGAAGCGCCACAAAAGCGGTCTCGCCATGCGTTTCCCTCGCATCCACCGTATCCGTTGGGACAAGCCGGTGCACGAGGCGGATCGGATCGAAAGCCTGCGCGCACTCATTAGAGATTGACCTATTCGGACGGCACGCTATTCCAGTTGCATATTGAAACTGGAGTTCGCTATGACCCTACAGACCCACACTATTTCGACCTGGCGCAACATGCTCCGCGCGCTTTCCGGGATGCTCGGCAAGGCCGCCGCCCACGAATCCGCCGGCACTCTGATGGAAGGCCGGTTGGCCGACGATATGCTGCCGTTCGCCACGCAGATCCGCATGCTGGCAAACTTCCCGCGTCAAGCTCTCAACAGCCTGGCCAACGCCGACTTCGTATCGAACGAAGAAGATCCAACCAGCCTCGAAGACGCAAAAGCCCGGATCGCGGAGACGCTGGCCATGCTCGATACTGTCGCGGACGACGCCTTTATCGCCGATGAGGCAATGGTCGATCTGGACCTGCCCAACGGCATGAAGTTTCGCCTGTCAGCCGCCGACTATGTGCGCGACTGGGCCTTTCCCAACTTCTATTTCCACGTCAGCATCGCCTACGCGATCATGCGCAGCAACGGCGTGGAGCTTGGGAAGGCCGATCTGGTCCCGCACATGATGCAGCATCTCAGCCAGGCTCCCGGCTGATCACTTTCCTACACGGGTCAATTCGTGCCACGGCGAAGGGGTTCTTTGAAATCGTGAACCGCAATCGAGTTGGACAAGTGTCAACTTCGCTTTCGACCTACTTTTCTCTTTTAGGTCAGAGACTTGTTCTCAGAATAGGCGGGTGAAAGCATGTCAATTGTGTCAACTTCGAAGACGCGGTCGGGGCGCTAATCCAGGCCGCACTCGAACACGGCCACCGCATGCGCCTTGGCGTTTTCGGTGTAGTGCATCACGCCCGCTCGCATTCCGGCAATCGCGGCGTCGGATAGCTCCTTCATCGGCTTTGCCGGGCGACCCGCCCACAGCATGCGGTCTTCCATGACCTTGCCTTCAGTCAGCATCGCACCGGCGGCCAACATCGCGTCGTGGCCAATGACCGACTTGTTCATCGCAATCGCGCCAAGACCCACGAACCCGCGATCCAGAATCGTGCAGCCATGCACCATCGCCATATGGCCGATCAGCACATCGTCTCCGATGATCAGCGGGGAGCCATCTTCATCTCCCGGCCGCGGCGGATCGCAATGCAGCACACTGCCATCCTGCACATTGCTCCGCTCGCCTATCCGGATTTTGAAGACGTCCGCACGGACCACGCAATTGTACCAGATCGAGCTTTCCGCCCCAATCTCGACATCGCCAATGATGGTCGATCCGGGTGCGACAAAGGCGGTCTCGTGAATGCGAGGTGTTTTGCCGTGGATCGGAATGATGTTCACGCCGGGGCGATACATGGTCAGGTCTCCCATTGCTCTTTGGTGAGCGAATACTGGATTGTGGGATTGTCCTCAGCCGGAAATCCGGGATCATCGAAATCGAGGTCCTTGCGACGTTGCATGCCGAGCTTTTCCATCAGCTTCCAGCTTCCGATGTTGGACTCGCTGGTCAACGCGACAACATGCGGGGCGCCGATCGAGCCAAAAGCCCATTCGAGTACCCCTTTCATCGCTTCGTATGCGTAGCCACGCCGCCAGCGATCCTCGCGAACCAGCCACCCGATCTCATAGTCACCGGTATTGGCAGCGAGCGGATTATCGACCTGCTTCAATCCGGCATGGCCAACCAGATCGCCGGATGCCTTTTCGATCATCATCATGAAACCAAAACCGTTGCGGGCGAAACTCGCCATTGTTTTGGCGTGCTTCGCTTCGATTTCGTGCAGTTCCTTCACCCCGCCCAGATGCGCCATCACAGTGGGCGTGTTCAAAAGCCGGTGCTGCAGAACCGCGTCATTCTCGTCGATCTTTCGCAGAACCAGCCGCTCCGTTTCGAGGACAAGATCACCCATGCTGCGCTTCCCACTCGTCCCGCTCGATCCGGTAGACGATGATGGTTTCGCCAAGCGCCCAGGAGACCGTGTCGGGGAAATCCATGTCCTCACGGCGCTTCATGCCAAGCCGCTTCATCAGGCCCCAGCTTGCGACGTTTTCCTCGACAGTCAGCGCAATCACATGCGGCGCGTCAAACCGCTCAAAGGCAAGATCAAGCGAAGCTTGCGCCGCTTCTTTGGCGTAGCCGCGGCCCCAAGCATCTTCGCGCAGCCGCCAGCCTGCTTCCACGTCGCCAATCGGGCCCTTCGGTTCGTTGCAGAGCTTCAATCCGCAAAAACCGAGGATTTCATCGGATAAGTGCCCGCCATCATCATGGCGCTCGACCACCCAGAAAGTGTGCCCGGCTTCGTTATTGTACTGGATCAGCCGTTCCTGCGCTCGTTGGCGAGTCTCGGCATCGGCAACTCCGCCAAGATGGCGCATGACAGTGGGGGTGTTGAGGTGCTGCCAGAACGGCTCCCAATCTTCCTCACGCCAATCGCGCAGGATCAGCCGTTCGGTTTCGTGGCGAAAGTCAGCCATTGAGAAGTCGGGCTGCAACCGGTGCGTGATAGGTCAAAACACCGCTGCAGCCGGCGCGCTTGAAGGCCATCAGCGTTTCGAGAACGAGCGCGTCGCGGTCGCCTGCGCCAGCTGCTGCAGCCGCTTCGATCATCGCGTATTCGCCGCTCACTTGATAGGCGAAAACCGGCACACCGAATGCATCTTTCACACGCCTTGCGATGTCGAGATAGGCGAGGCCGGGCTTGACCATTACACTGTCTGCACCCTCGGCGATATCGAACCCAACCTCGCGCAGAGCCTCGTCGCTATTGGCCGGGTCCATCTGATAGCTTTTCTTGTCGCCTTTGAGCAGACCACCCGATCCCACTGCATCGCGGAACGGGCCGTAGAACGCGCTGGCATATTTGGCCGCGTAGCTCATGATCTGGACGTTGGGATGGTTGCCCATTTCCAGCGCCATGCGGATGGCGTGGATGCGGCCATCCATCATGTCCGACGGGGCGATGATGTCTGCGCCAGCTTCGGCCTGATTGATGGCCTGATCGACCAGCACCGCGACGGTCTCATCGTTCACGACATAGCCGGTGTCGTCGAGCAGCCCGTCCTGTCCATGGCTGGTATAGGGGTCGAGCGCGACGTCGGTCAGCACGCCAATATTGTCACCGCAGGCATCCTTGATCGCCTTGATCGCGCGGCACATCAGATTGTCGGGATTGTGCGCTTCGGCGCCGTCATCGCTGCGGCGGTCTAGCTGCGTGTTCGGGAACAGGGCGACCACCGGCACGCCCAGTGCAACCGCTTCCTTTGCCCGGGCCACGATGCCATCGACTGACCAGCGCGAAACACCCGGCAGCGAATGGATAGGCTCTTCTACGCCCTGCCCTTCGGTCACAAACAGCGGCCAGATCAGGTCAGCCGGCGAAAGCATGGTTTCGCGGTGGAGAGTTCGGCTCCAGCCTGTGGCGCGAGTGCGACGCAGGCGGGTGTTGGGATAGCTACCAGTCATGGCGCGGAGTGTTGCCGGAATTTGCGAAGCGGCGCAATCACGCCGGAGCGTTCGAACTCAGTCGATCTCTTGCGCGTTGTCGATCTTCTCGATCTCCCGCACTGGCTCTTCGACTTCGGTCTTGAGCGGCTCAAGATCGACCAGCGCGGCGCCGGGTTCGATCTCGCGCAGTTTGATCAATTGCTGGCGGAAATCGAGCAATTCGGTGCCCGTCAATTCGGACCGCGTGACATAGGAGACACTGGCCGGATTGATCGCGCGGCCATTACGATACATTTCGTAGTGGAGGTGTGGTCCGGTCGAAAGGCCGGTCGAGCCGACATACCCGATAACCTGGCCGCGCTTCACGTTCTGGCCGCTGCGCACCGACATCCGGCTCATATGGCAATAACGGGTCTGCAGACCGTTGCCGTGCGACAGTTTGACCGTGATACCGCAGCCGCCTGCGCGCCCGGCAGAAACGACCCGGCCATCGGTCACGGCAACGATTGGCGTGCCGCGACGTGCGCGGAAATCCATGCCCGAATGCATCCGGCGATAACCAAGGATCGGGTGGCGGCGCATGCCATAGCGCGAACTGATCGGGCCTGGAACCGGTGCGAGCAAACCGCGGCGCTGCTCGCCGACGCCTGATGCTTCGAAGAAACGGCCTTCTGTACCCCAGCGCATCAGCTGCGTCTTGGGCTTTCCGCCGCGGTCGATCCCGGCATAGAGCAATTGCCCGGCCTGCCGCTCTCCGGTCGCCGCGCGCCGATAGGCGACGATGATGTCGAATTCATCTGTTGAGCGCACGTCGCGGTCCATATCGACATGATCGTCGATCTTCTTGAGATATTCCTGCGCAGCGCTCGCCGGAACGCCCGCCGCGCGCATTGATCGGTAAAGGCTCGGTCCAACGGTCCCACGCAATCTCAGCGGCGTGTCGTCTACGCGAATGAAATTGCGCTCAAGCGTGAGTGCGCCTTCGCCATCCTCGCCTTGTTTTGCAATCTTGAGCTCAAGATCGAACCGCGCGCGAAACGCCAGAGCATCAAGCGGACGCGGCGCATCGGGCCCGGCACGGCGACCAAGCACAATGTCGATCTTCGTTCCCGACGCGATCTCGCTCACCGGCATGGCCTCGCCCACAAGAGCGCTGACCCGGCCAATATCACCGCGAGACACGCCGGCTCGGCGCAGCATGGTTGCGAAACTGTCGCCTTCCGAAAGCGTTGCGACCAATTCGATCTGCGGGCGCTCGGGTGCGTTGGTGAGCGGGATCACGTCCGATGTCGGCCCCATACGGCGACCGCTATCTGCACCAAGTGCCAGCGGCATGATCATCTGACTGCGAAACTCGTCGCGGATCTCTTCATCCGCTGGCATCGCAGGACGCGCTTCAAGCGGCGTCATATTCGGCCAGAAGGCTAGCGCCAATGCACCCAGCCCCAGCATCGTACCAACACCGCGAAACCACCTGCGGCTGCCGATATTCTCGGCAAGGTCCGGCGCAAGGTCGAGTCCATCGAACCAAGCACTCGCCGAAAGCTTCCATTCGTCGTAGCGATCGCTGAAATTGCGCACCCGAGAGAGCGCCTGACGCTTGTACGCCTGTTGCTTGGTCGGAGGTGCCGCACGCGCCGCATTCTTGAGGTATGGAACCAACGCGCCCGCGCCAAAGGGTTCGGGCTCGGCCCGATCATCATCCCTCATATCGCTTGCGTGATCCAACATGTGTCCTTTGACCGCCCCAATGGTGCGGTGCACAACCTCAACTCTCTTGCGCGTTCTTGGCGGTTATCCCTGCCCAATCAAGGTAAATATGCACTTAACCATCGGCCAAGCGACTCGCATACGCGGTAGGGTGTTTCCCCTATGCGGGCAGCGGATGCAAAGCGGCGTTTGATATCGTCCAACCGTGGGTCAGCTTGGCAGCGGCATTGCCCCAGCCGGTTTCGCCTGACACATGTTGTTTGTTGTGACAGTGCATTCCTCCGACAGCCGCGTGCGCGCCGTGCTCGGCCCAACCAATACCGGCAAGACCCATCTCGCGATCGAACGGATGTGCGCCCATTCGAGCGGCATGATGGGCTTTCCGCTGCGTTTGTTGGCGCGCGAGGTCTACGACCGGGTTCGGGCGATCAAGGGCGCCAAGGCAGTTGCGCTAATCACCGGCGAAGAGCGGATCGAACCACCCGACGCACGCTATTTTTGCTGCACGGCGGAAGCGATGGACCGGATGGGAGGCGGGCACGCCTTCGTTGCGGTCGACGAAGCACAGATCGGCGCGGACCCCGAACGTGGCCATATCTTCACGGACCGGTTGCTGAATGCGCGCGGCCGCGAAGAGACCATGATTCTCGGCTCGGCGACGCTGGAGCCAATCGTCAAAGCGTTGATCCCCGATGCGGAACTGGTCGAGCGCCCGCGTTTCTCGACTCTCACCCATTCCGGCACGACCAAGCTTTCACGTCTGATGCCGCGCAGTGCGGTCGTCGCCTTCTCGGTCGAGCAAGTCTACGCGATGGCCGAAGCCCTCAGGCGCTTTCGCGGCGGCGCGGCGGTGGTCATGGGCGCACTTTCGCCAGAAACGCGCAACAAACAGGTCGAGTTGTTCCAGAACGGCGATGTCGACTACATCGTCGCCACCGACGCAATCGGCATGGGCCTCAATCTCGATCTGCATCACGTCGCTTTCGCGGCGCTTTCGAAGTTCGACGGCAAGCGCAAGCGCAGACTCACGCCTTCGGAAATGGCGCAAATCGCAGGCCGTGCTGGACGGCACCAGCGCGATGGTAGCTTTGGGACGCTGGCAGGCGGAGGCTCACGCTCGGGCGCTCCGCTCGAATTCACCGAGGAAGAAGTCTTCGCGATCGAGGAGCACAAATTTGCGCCGCTGACCAAACTCTACTGGCGCGAAGCAGAGCCGCGTTTCGACACGGTCAAAGTCCTGATCGGCGATCTTGAAAGCAAGCCGCGAAACGATGTCCTGCGCGCTGCACCGGAAGCAATTGATCTCGCGGTACTCAAACGCCTCGCCAGCGAACCTCTCGCCGAAACCGTCAAAGGGCACGGCTCGGTGCGAAGGTTCTGGGAAGCGTGCTCACTACCAGACTTCCGCCAAATCGGCGTCGATCCGCATGCCCGCTTTGTCGCAAGGCTGTGGCAGGATCTCAATGAAGGCTATTTGGGAGCAGACTTCGTCGCTGCACGGATCGCAGAACTCGACCGGATGCAGGGCGACATCGACACTTTGCAGGGAAGGATAGCCGCGATCCGATCCTGGGCCTATATCTGCCAGCGGCCAGACTGGGTGCTCGCGCGTGATGAGATGGCGGCGCGTGCCCGTGCGGTCGAAGCGAAGCTTTCGGATGCGCTGCATGCGAGGCTAACCGAGCGGTTCGTGAATCGGAGGACGACAATACTAATGAAATCGCTTGGACAAGATGCCAGCGCGCTGCCCGTGACGCTCGAACCCGATGGCAAGGTGACCGTCGAAGGTGAAGCGATCGGGCGGCTGGACGGATTCCGGTTTTCGGTCGATCCCAATGCCACCGTGGCGGACCGCAAGATGCTGCTGTCGGCAGGCGAGAAGGCGATGCCGTCTATCCTAGCGCAGCGGGCGACATGGCTGCTGGGGGAAGGGCTCGCAGAACTTGAATTGGTGCGCGGCGCGATCTGTTGGCAGGGGCGCTCGCTGGCGACCATTGAGATGCCTGAGGACTTTGGAGCAGCGCGCCTGAATTTGGCGCGTGAAATCTCGATGCTTGCCGATGGTCCGCGGACGGAATTGGAGGCGGGCTTGTCCGCCTGGCTCGAAAAGCAGCTCGAACCATTGGCACCCTTACGCAAACTGGCAGAAGCCGCGCGCAATCCCGAAGCTGGGTCGCAGGCGCGCGCACTGTTGATCACGCTTATCGATGCGCGCGGCGTCGTGAGCCGCGAAAAAGCTGGGCTGGAGCATCTGCCCAAGGAAATGCGCCCGTTCCTGCGCAAACTAGGGGTGACATTCGGCGCGTTGGACATCTTCGCGCGGGATCTGCTGAAGCCTGCGCCGCGGCAGCTTCTACACGCTCTGGGATTGGACAAACGTCCGCTCGAACCGGCAATGCTTCCCGTTCTGGCCGAGGCAAAGCGTCTTCCGGCGGGGTATCGCCCGGCGGGCGGTCAGACAATCCGGGTGGACCTTGCGGAGAAGATCCTGCGCGCCGCCTTTGATGCCCGTGCAAAGGCGACGGATAAGACGTCCAAAGAGCGTCACCCACGTTTCCGACTCGATCTAGCACTGCCTATCTCCATCGGGCTCGAAGAGGAGAATGCGCGCCGCCTGCTCGGCAGCGCCGGATTCCGCCTTCAACGCGCACGCGCCCTGGCCGAGGGAGCATTTGGACCAGCCGCGCCGGACAGTTGGACCTGGCGGCCCAACCGCACCAGCGGGAGGCCAGACCATCCTCGCCATGCCAATCAGCGCAAGGGCAAACGCAAAGGCGGCCCAAAGAACGGCAACACCAAATCGCCGCAAAACCGCAATCAACGCGGAAAACCTCGCGATAAGAAGTCCAACACCGGCCCAGCACGCGCCAGCGGCGCATTCGATGGATTGGCGGATCTGCTCGGCGGATGAGCGAAAACGCGCAGGAGACCATCCGGATCGACCGACTTCTGGTCTACCTGCGCTTTGCCCGAACCCGATCAATCGCCTGTTCGATGATCGAGAAGCGCACTTTGCGCCGCAATAGAAAACATGTGCTGCGACCATCCGAGAATATCAGTATCGGCGACGTGTTGACTTTAGTAATCGGCAACGATGTTCGGGTAGTCGAGGTGCTCTCGCTGCCCGAGCGACGGGCTTCGCCCGCACTTGCCAAGTCCTATTATCGTGAGCTTGACCGAAGCGGCTAAATCGCCATAGCAGCCGTCAAGTGCACAGAGTTGAATTGAAAGACGCCCAATGACTTACGTCGTCACCGATGACTGCATCAAATGCAAATACACCGACTGTGTCGAGGTGTGCCCGGTGGATTGTTTCTATGAGGGCGAGAACATGCTGGTGATCAATCCCAGCGAATGCATCGATTGCGGCGTGTGCGAACCGGAATGCCCGGCCGAAGCGATTCTGCCTGATACTGAAGACGGTCTTGAAAAATGGCTGGAGCTCAACACCAAGTTCTCTGCCGAATGGCCCAACATCACCAGCCAGAAAGAGCCGCCGGCAGATGCCGACGACCATAAGGGCGAAGAGGGCAAATTCGAGAAGTATTTCAGCGCCGAACCCGGCGAAGGCGACTAACCGAATCGCCCCAATTTGCGTTCGTGTTCGAAACGCAAATTTCGCTCCATTCATCGATAACACACAGCGACTCGCAATTTTGTTGCGAATATGTTATATAATGGATCAACCGCGCCGGTCGGACCCGGTGCAGGCGACGAATAAACCAGAAAGGCTTTAGTCCAGCAGCGACATATTCGGACGGTTACAACACGGTGCTCGCTCTCTTTCGAGGTGACGCGAGCCCGCAGGAAAAGACGTCCCAAGTTCGGTGCCAGAAAGCCGCATGAAAGGAACTCGCATGGCTAGCAACGCGCCCGCCTTTACGGTCGGAGACTATGTCGTTTACCCCAAACACGGCGTTGGCCGGGTGATCGAACTGCAGAACGAAGAAATCGCCGGAATGCAGCTGGAGCTGTACGTCCTGCGGTTTGAAAAAGAGCGCATGACGCTGCGTGTTCCGATGAACAAGGTTGAATCGATCGGCATGCGCAAGCTGTCATCGGACAAAACGCTCAAAGACGCGATGGAAACGCTCAAAGGCAAGCCCAAGGTGAAGCGCACCATGTGGTCACGCCGCGCGCAGGAATACGAAGCGAAGATCAACTCGGGCGAGCTGGTCTCGATTGCCGAAGTGACGCGCGACCTGTTCCGTCCGGACGATCAGCCTGAGCAGAGCTATTCGGAACGTCAGATTTTCGAAGCAGCCTCAAGCCGCCTCGCCCGCGAACTCGCGGCGATGGAAGAGACCGACGAACCAACCGCGCTCGAGAAAATTCTCGACGTGCTGCGCGAGCACGCTCCGCAGTATTACAACAACGACGAAGACGACAGCTAAGTCGCCTCGTTTCAGTTGCCAATTTCAAGGGTCGCCCGTTTGGGCGGCCCTTTTTGATTCGACGATCAGCATACAGCGCCCTGCGAGCAGAACCCTGGCACCTTGCGCGGACAGAAGTGGTGTATTATATCACCAATACGGTAGCACATCGCTTGGTCAGGTGGAGAAGTAGTATGACGAACAGTTTCTTTCGGAACGTGGCCCCCGCGGTCGCCTTGGCGCTCGGCACAACGCTCGGCGGCTGCAACATGAATTTCGACATGTCTTCGTTCGAAGGCGTCCCGCTCGCAGAGCTCGATATGGGCGGCGATCCCCCGGTCGGTATTGAGCTGGCCGGGCCCGATTCCGTGGTGATCTCCCAAGGAAGCGATTTCGCGGTGACGATCGATGGGGATCCCGATGCAGTCGCGGCCGTACGGTTCGACCGCGACGGTGAGACGCTGGAGATTGGCCGCGACACCGATATCTTCGACGGCTCCGGCAAGGCGACCATCCGCGTAACCATGCCCGCGCCGCGCGAGCTTGGCATTGCAGGCAGCGGCGCAATCGAAGCCGATACGATGGCTGCCGATGCTGAGATTGGCATCGCTGGATCCGGTGACGTGAAAATTGCGAGCATCGATGCCGATAGCCTTGAGGTGAGCATCGCCGGAAATGGAGATGTCACGACATCAGGGACTGCGGATAGCCTTGAAATCTCGATCGCAGGTTCCGGCAATGCAAGGTTCGCCGATTTGAAGGCTGAAAAGGTCGACATCTCAATCGCTGGCTCAGGCGATATTGAGCTGGCATCGGATGGCACCGTCAATGCCAGCATCGCTGGATCCGGTGACATTCGTGTAACTGGCAATGCGACCTGTTCCATCGATGCCGCCGGGTCGGGATCGCTCGTTTGTGAGCCAGCGGCCGCCACCGCTGCCACGGATGAGACGGACGGAGACGATACTGCGGCAGCGGAATGATCCGTAACGCCCCGCGCTTGCGTTCGTAACTTTGGCGCGCGACAAGGGGGCATGCGGATCGCTGCCCCCTTAGTCGCCCTTACAGCCAGCCTCGCTCTATCCGGATGCCTGGTCCGCACGGCTGCTAACGTCGTGACGGCACCCGTCCGTGTCGGCAGCAAAGCGGTCGACCTCGCCACGACCAGCCAGTCCGAAGCCGACGAGAAGCGCGGACGCGAAATTCGCAAACGCGAGGAGCGTCTCGGAAAGCTCGAGCGCCGCTATCAGAAGCAAAGTGACGATTGCGAGGACGGCGATCGCGGCGCATGCCAAGATGCGCGCGAAACCTATGCCGAAATGCAGGAATTGCTTCCGACGATCCCGGCCGAACCGAGCGACGATTAGTCTGTCGGCGTCGCGGCGCGGCGCAGGCGATCGTTGATCGCCCGGCCAACCTCGCCATACGGGATCGGTGCCACGGCGATGCGCGGCTTTTCCGAAGCAGCCGCCTGATGCAGGCAATCGTATAGTCGCGCGGCGGCTTCGATCAGATCGCCATCGGCTGACAGATTGCAATCGCCCTCTATTACGCCAAAGCCGATGAAGAACTCGTCCGCTTCACCCGCTGGCGCACTTATGCGCATTGGCTTTCCGGGTGAGTAGTGCCGTGCGAGCTGGCCGGGCGCTTCAACCCTGAGGCTCTCTGGCGCAGACTCAGAGCCGAGGATACGATCCAGCGTCTCTATCGTGATCGGACCGGGGCGGAGCAACGACCAACCGCCACCCGCACGCAGGGCCACAATCGTCGATTCCACTCCTTCTTCGCTCGGTCCACCGTCAACGACGAGAGGACACGCACCGCCCAGCGACGCCATGACATGATCGGTGCACGTCGGGCTGATTTCCTCGCTGCGATTGGCCGAAGGTGCAGCAAGCGCCAGCCCGGTCGTCTCAAGCACTGCGCGCATCACCTTATGCGCCGGCTGACGCAAAGCAATGGTCGGCAAACCAGCCGTGACGGCTCCAGCCACATCCGCATCCTCGCGCAGTGGAAGGACTAAGGTCAGCGGTCCGGGCCAGAACCTTTCCGCCAAATCACGCGCACGATCGTCGAATTGCGCCAATTTCTGAGCATGCTTCAAATCGCGAACATGCACGATCAACGGGTTGAAATCCGGGCGGCCTTTTGCGGCATAGATCTTGGCCACAGCCTCGGCAGAATCAGCCCGCGCCGCAAGACCGTAGACCGTCTCGGTCGGCACTGCGACCAGCCCACCCTCCTTCAGGATTCGCGCCGCGCGGGCGATTCCTTCGGCATCTGCTTGCACCACTTCCGTAACGTTCTTGCCGCTCATGGCGCACGCGCTATATTCTTGCGCAACCGGTGCCAAGGGGCACACGTAACTCCCGCGCATTCGCGAACCCATTCAGAGGACACAATCCCACCGTGACACCCTACACGCCGCCCACCCAAGACCAGCTGCTCGCCATCCGCGTAAATGCCGGGATCGAGGAACTCGCAGCCTCCGAAAAGTTCGCGCATGCCGAGCCCGACCTTGTCGAAGCCATCGTCGAAGGCGTGGGCCAGTTCGCTGCTGGCGAGTTCGCCCCGCTCAACCGCACTGGTGATCTCGAAGGCGCAAAGCTGGAAAACGGCGTGGTCCGACTGCCGGATGGGTTCAAGGAAGCCTACGATTCCTATGTCGAACAGGGCTGGAACGCGATTGCCTCGCCGGAAGAGTTCGGCGGTCAGGGCCTGCCCTTCACGCTGTCGTGCAACGTGCTCGAAAACCTCGGCGCAGCGAACATGGCGTTCAATCTGCTGCCAATGCTATCGGTTGGCGCGATCGAAGCGCTTGAGCATCACGGGAGCAAGGATCAGCAAGCGAAATACCTGCCCGATCTCGTAAGCGGCAAATGGTCTGGCACGATGAACCTGACCGAGCCGGCCGCCGGCAGCGATGTGGGCGCGCTACGCTCAACCGCCGTACCCATCGAGGATGGAGAACATGCGGGTAAATATCTGATCACGGGTCAGAAGATCTACATCACCTGGGGCGAGCACGAGCTGGCCAACAACATCATCCACCTTGTGTTGGCGCGGCTACCCGATGCTCCTGAAGGTTCACGCGGTATCTCGCTCTTCCTCGTCCCCAAGTACCACGTCAACGAAGACGGATCGCTGGGCAATCGCAATGATCTGCGCTGCGTTAGCCTCGAGCATAAGCTCGGTATCAACGCCTCCCCGACTTGCGTCATGTCCTATGGCGACAACGGCGAATGCATTGGCGAGATCGTCGGCGAGCCCAATCGCGGGCTCATGGCCATGTTCACGATGATGAACAACGCGCGGATCAATGTCGGCAACCAGGGCAACCAGATTGCCGAACGTGCGACGCAGCAGGCGCTGGCCTATGCCATGGACCGCGTACAATCGGCGCGCGCAGGCTCACCGGACAAGAACCCGGTCGCGATCATCGAGCACCCGGACGTGCGGCGGATGATCCTGCGCATGAAGGCGCTGACCGAAGGTGTTCGCGCGCTGCTTTATTACTGCGCTGGGCAGGTCGATCGCGGGACAATCGGCGATTCCGATGCACAGAACCGCGCCGACATCCTCGTCCCCATGGTCAAAGCATGGGGCACAGATGCGGGCGTAGAAGTGGCTGGGATCGGTATTCAGGTCCATGGCGGAATGGGCTTCGTCGAAGAAACCGGCGCAGCGCAGCATTGGCGCGATTCCAAGATCGCCCCGATTTACGAAGGCACCAACGGCATTCAGGCCGCTGACCTCGTCACCCGCAAACTTGGCCTTGATGGCGGTGAAGCGATGGTCGCACTGTTCGAAGAGATCGCGCGCGATGCTTCGGACGAAGCAGGATTGGCGTCGCTCGCTACCGACTGCGCCAACATCGCGCGCTGGATGCGCGACGAAGCAAGCCTGGATGATCGTCTTGCCGGTAGTGTGCCTTTCTGCACGATGGCGGCGGTGGCGGTCGCCGGTTGGCAGCTGATGAAGCAGGCGGAAGCTGTCGCGAGTGGCGCTGCGCCCTCGCTGGCAGAGACCAAGCCGGTGACGGTGCGTTTCTTCCTCGATCGGATTGTGCCCGAAGCACTTGGTTTGAAAGCGGGCGCAACCGCCGGAGCCGGCTTGCTCTACGCGCTGCCAGCCGAAAAGCTCGCAGGCTGACCGTGCAAGGTTGCGCGGCGCGACTATGAGCACTCCGAGAGAGCCGCTCGAACGGATTGCCGACGCGCTGGAGAGGATTGCGCCTGCCGTCACGCCGCCGACCGATTGGGCCGGTGCGCCCGCCTATATCTGGGATAGAGAAGCCGCGCGTGCAGTGTCGGAGCCCGATACTTTGCCGCTCGTGACGTTGAGGGGGATCGACGAGCAGAAGGCAGCAGTTCGTGAGAACCTAAGCCGTCTGGCTAGCGGCACAGCAGCGCATGACATGCTGTTATGGGGCGCACGAGGCATGGGCAAATCGGCCTTGGTCCGCTCGGTCGTCGCCAATATCCAGTCAACTGACCCGGGAGCCATCGCACTGGTCCAGCTCGCTCCCGGGACGCTTGGCAGTTTTCCCGCTCTGATCGAGCAGCTGTCCGATCAACACCGCGCCTTTTTGTTGTTCATAGACGATCTCGGATTCGGCGCGGATCAGGCTCAGGACGTGCTCGCGCTTCGCAGCCTGCTCGATGGCGGCGTGATGCCGCGCCCTTCACGTATCCGGGTAGCAGTCACTTCGAACCGCCGCGCTATCGTCCAGCGCGATCCGGATGAAAGCGCCGCGCTACATGAACGCGATGAGCGGGACGATGCGCTGGCCCTCGCCGATCGCTTCGGCCTTACGCTGGGCTTTCACCCGTGTGACCGCGCAACTTATCTGGAGATTCTGCGAGCTTACACGGACCCGCTTGGACTCGAAATCAACGAAGAAGAAGCGCTTGCCTGGACCATTGCACGCCGCAATCGCTCCGGCCGCACGGCGTACCAATACGCAGCCGAACTTGCCGGACGCGCGGGCAAAGCGCCTTAACTCAGTTCGACTGGCCTGCTTGGGTGCGAAGGTAATCCTCTTCGAAAGTCGCGCGCGGATCCTGCAATTCGCGCGGCGGAGGCAAACGCTCTCCGGAAATCCGCTCGATACCGGCGCCCGGCTCTGAATCCGGAGCGACTGCGCGCCAGATGATACCAGCCGTGTCATCCGAGACCAGCAATGATCCGTCGCCGCCCCATTCGACCCAGGTCGGACGACCCTTGGTGGTGCCATCGTCATTGAGGAAGCCAGTCAGAACAGGCTGCGGCTTACCAATCGGATTTCCGCGTTCGTCGAACTCGACATAGACGACATCGTATCCCGATGGCGGCTTGCGGTTCCATGATCCGTGGCGCGCGATGAAGGCGCCGCTCGCCATGCCATCGCCCATACGGTGACCTTCCGCAGTGAAGACAAGACCCAGTGCCGCAACATGCGGCCCCAGAGCGAACTCTGGGTTGCGCGTATACTCCATCATGTAAGCCGGCATGGGCGCTTCGACCCGGCGATCGATGTTGTCTTTGAAATACAACCACGGCCAGCCGTACTGCGCGCCAACCGGTACATTAGTGAGGTAATCGGGGACGAGGTCCGACCCGAGCATGTCGCGCTCGTTCACGGTGGTCCACAATTCGCCGCTCCAGGGACTGAAATCCATGCCGTTGGGGTTGCGCAGTCCGACTCCGAATTTGCGCTGGCGATTGGTCTCGAGACCATATTCCCAGATCATCGCGCGGCCTTCTTCGACCTCCATTCCGCTTTCGCCGATATTGCTGACTGATCCGACTGCCACGAACAGCCGGTCACCATCGGGGTGGATCTCCATGTTTCGCATCCAGTGCCCGCCGCCTGGTGCAAGATCCATCAGTTTGCGCGGCTCACCTGTTACAGCATCAGCGCCAAGCGCGTAGTCAAACGCGAGCACGGCGTTGTGGTTGGCAACATAGAGCGTGCCGTCATGCCAGCTCATACCCGAGGGAGAATCGAGCCCCTCTTCGCGAATGATCTTCTGTGTCTCTGCAACGCCGTCTCCATCCGCGTCGCGCAGCAGCACAATCTGATTAGGCGAGTCACCGGATGCTCCAGCTTCGGAGAAGAGATAGGATGCAACCCAGCCACGGATTGTCGCCATAATCCCGCTGTCGCCATCATCTTCGGCTTTGGGCGCGCGGGTCAGAGTGACGAGAACATCGCCGTTCGGCAGAGCGTATAGCACTCTGGGGTGCTCAAGCCCCTCAGCAAAGCGATTGACCACCAGGCCATCTGCTGGCTCCGGCAGTTCGCCTTCTTTCCATCCAACTGGCTTGGCGATCTGCACGGTGGGGAAGCTCTCCGCTGCGGGCGCTTCGAGCGTCGGTTCTGTTCCGGCAACTTCATCGACCGACAGTTCGGCGGTGTCGCCGCGGGAAAGGAAGTAGATCGCGATCCCTGCGATCAGGATCAAAACGACAAGAGCGATTGCGAGTTTGCGAAGAATGGCCATGTGAAGGCGATAATGCGCGCGGGTGCTTGCGGCAACCGGGCGATCGCTCCAAGGACTTGCGAATGTACGATTTCCAACCCGATCCGGGCCTCGACACCGCCGAACGTCACCGCCAGCTTTTCGAAGCGGCCGACGCACTGACATCAGGTGAGCCGGACCCGGTTGCCAATATGGCCAATGTCGCCGCACTGATCTGGGAATTTGTGCCAGACCTCAATTGGGCGGGCTTTTATCGCATGGGCGATAATGCCGATGGCGCGCCGGAACTTGTGCTCGGACCCTTCGTCGGACGGCCTGCCTGTATCCGAATCCCTGTCGGCGCAGGCGTCTGCGGAGCAGCGGCACAATCGGGCGAGACGCAATTGGTCGAGGACGTCCATGCATTTCCTGGCCACATCGCCTGTGACGCGGCGAGCCGATCGGAAGTCGTCGTGCCGGTGGTGCGTAAGGGCGAAGTGATAGCGGTGATCGATCTCGACAGCGCTAGCCCATCGCGCTTTACGGAAGGTGATGCGCGCGGGCTCGAGAAACTGGCGCGGTTGCTCTCAGACCGCATCTGACGCGCACATATTCACACCAGCAAACGCCCCGAAACGAGACAGGGCCAAGGCGTACCTTGGTCGGGCGCACGGCAAAGTGGTAAACATTTAGCTAACGAAATGTGCAACCTGCGGTGCGATTCGAGCGCTGCTACCTGTCCAAGTCCGGGGGAATTCCATGCCGACACTTCGCTCTTCGCTCCGCGCCATTACTGGTCTTGCGGTAGCGCTTCCTGCGCTTTCAATGGCCGCGCCTGCGATGGCTCAAGCCGAACTGCCGCCTCTGCCCGTGCCTTCGCAAGTCGGCGCGACCGAGGTTCGTACGGTTCCGCCGGTTCCAGTTGCTCCTACAGCACGTCCGCTGGGCTACGAAGAAGAGACCATTGTTGGCCCCGACGGTGTCGAGACGATCACTCGCACTCGCCGCATTGAGCGTTCGGTCCCCTATCCCGGCAATGTGCAACGTGAGCGTTATGCGCCGCAACAGGCCTATCCGCAGCATTACGCACCCTATCCGGGCGGTCCGGTCGGACATGCTCCAGTCGTGTTCGAACGCGAACAATGGCTGCAGGAATGCCGCCGGCGCACCAGTGGCCGCAGTGAAAAGGAAAAGGGCGGAATCATCGGCGGACTGCTAGGTGCAGTTGCTGGCGGGATCATCGGCAATCGAGTGGCTGACGGCGAACGCTTGGCTGGGACACTGATCGGCGCTGGCACTGGCGGGCTTGCCGGTTTGCTGCTCGGCAATCTGATCGGCGGCGGGAAGAAGAACGACCGCTACGATTGTGAAGCCGCACTCGACGGTTACATTTCGCAATATGGCCAGCCGGGCGCTGCGCGTACCATCCCGTATCCTGCGGGCGGCTATGGCTATCCCGGCTATGCTCCGGCCTATACCGGTCAGTATGGCTATTCTGCAGCGTGTGGCTGCCAGCAACCACAGGTTGTGTGGGTGCCGGTCCAGACCGAAGTGCGCCAGCGCGTAATCGTGCGAGAGACGATTCGCGAGGAACGCATCCCCGGTAGCCGCTACATTCCACCAGTACCTTCGCCCAAGATGATCAAGCAGGTCCCGCGTCCTGCACCGGCACCGCGCCCGGTCAAAATGATCAAGAACTGATCGAGCCTTGGCCGTCTTGCCCTAAGGCAGCGGCGGACTTCCAAGCGCACCATCGTTCCCCGGTGAAGCCGTGGGGCCAGCGGCGATCACTGTCGTGTCGGCGGATTCCGGTTCGGGATCCGCCGAACGCAGTTTGATCGAACCGAGACGGACGATGTCTTGTTTGCGGTTCACGCGCAGTCCGTTCACCAGTTTCTCGCTGGTCAATTCCTGACTGACGGCCAGTTTACGCGCCGCATCCTCAGCGATCCTCAGGCGGTATTCGCCATAGGGCACCTTCTGCAGCAGGAAGAAACCGTCAAACTCGCTGATCGTATCGGCCACGACAGCGCCTCTGGCATTGAGCAGTTCGAGCTTCACCCCCGGTTGTTTCAAGCCCGAGGGATTCAGCAGAAGGCCTTCGATCTCGCCTGTTGGCGACATGGGAAGCTCGATCTGTGCGATCACGCCGGGACGAGGAGTGATAACGACGCCCTTGTTGCTCGGAGCGAGGAATGGATCACCCAGAGTTGTTTCGTCCACACCGACCAGGACAGGGCGGAACGGGCGAAGTTCATCCACGATCGCACGGCCATTCTCTCCGGTATAGGCATCGGTCGTGCGCAACCCCGCCTCGACCAGCACGTCCTTGAGATATTCCTCACCCGGATCACGAATGCCGTCGCCATCATCGTCCCGGAACACCGTGACTGCCGCCTGGCCACTGCGGGCCAGCTTGTTGTGCGAAACGCGGATCCCGCCATCTACCGGGTCTGGTCCCAGGCTGAAGGCGAGCTGCACGTTGGCCCCAACTCCCCCGCTCGAGGTAACAAAGGCATCTCCGCGCAGTGAGAATTTCTCGAAGCGGCGAGAATATCCGGCTGCGAGACGGAATTCATCGGTGCGAGCCATATATTCCAGCTGTCCCTGCAGATCGGAATCGCGATCGAGTTCCTTATCGATCCGCACATCCGCAGTATCGAGCCCCTTGTTCCTGCCATTCAGCAGGAATGTCGCGTTGCCGCGCAACCGAAGACCCTTGAGCCGAGTGTTCGCGAGCAGGCGCAAGCGCGTGTCCTTCCGCGCGCTTGTCGTCTCACCTGCGGATTGCTGCTGGTGATCGAGCTGCGCCGACACAGCCACACGCCCCGCACTGACCGAGGTGGTCAGCAGGAATTCGTTCACCTCCGACCCATCGCTCAATTTGGAATGGGTGGCCTCAGCCTGGATCGGCAATCCGAACCGGCCGAGCTTGAGCGACGTATCGACGTTGAAGCCGGCGCGGAAGTCGAGCTCTTCATTGGCGAACTCGCTTGTAAAATTCCCGAATGAGACCAATGTATTGGTTCCGAAATTGAATCGCCCAAAGCGCCCAGCAGTATTCAGCTCGGCAACGCTGCCCGCGCCAAACTCATGCGCACCGGCCAGCTCGAGCTGCAATCGCCCGAAACTGCGCGCAACCGATCCCTCCGCATAAGTGCGGCGGGCGCCGGCGAAAAAGAGGTTCTGGACGCCGATGGCGGCGCTGGTTCGCTTATCCAAGCCGCGTTCAACGCCCAGACCCCAGCGCCATTTCTGCGGTTGGTTCTGCACCCCATTGCCTAGATCGATCAGATCGCGATCGTTCTGGACGACACCGGCCCAGTAATAGGTCTCCCCGGGCTCAATCTGGTTGAAGCCGACCGGGATTGACGTCTTCTCGCGCCGGATCTGCCCTTGGGGTCCATACAAGACTACTTCCAGCTCATTCCGACCAAAGAACAGGTCGATTTCGAGGAATTCGTAACGACCATCGCCGCGATCATCCTGGAACGCGATCAGCTGGCCGTTACGATACAGCTCCGCATCCCATCCTGCCGGCAGAATGCCGCGCAAGGTCGTTGCCGAGAAGCGCGACGCCTGCCCGAGTGGGCGGTTGCTGACAAAAGCGCCCCGACCGATGGCCGTTTGCCCCGTCAGCCGTCCGGCTAGCGTCTCGACGTCACCTGCGGCCACCTGTGTCGCTTTGAGCGGACCAAGCAGGTTGCCTTCGGGATCATTACGATAGGCGCGCAGACGGACAGTTTGCGGACCCAACTGATCATCGGTCGCCAATCGCGCGGTGTAACTCGCGCCGAGCGCCTCACCCGCAGCGTACAGTTCTAGCCGACCCGTCGCACCATCTCGCGAACCGACCGCATTTCCAGCCTGATAGCCCGCCTGTGCGACCACATCGAGCGAGGGAGTGCGCCAGGGCCGGTATTCCATTTCCTTGTTCGGAAACTTCGAAAGATCAAACTGCTTGGGCTTGCCCCGCAGTCGTGCCGCGCGACTTCTGCGCTCAATGGCCTGAATAAATGGCAGCTCGCGATCGGATTCGAGCCTGACAACCGCATTGAAGAGATCTGGCTTGAACTCGATATCGAACCAGCTCGACAGAGCCTCCACATTCACACACCACCCTTCAGGCGTATCGTAAATGTCGCTTTTGAGCGGAGCGCTGCCTGTGTTCACGTTTTGTACTGTACTGGAGTCGCGATCAAGCGTGAATTTCTGATCCTCGCTGAACAACCACCCAGTTGCGCGGCGCGACTTCTTGTCGATGCGGACAGGAAGGTCGAGCGACTGAATGACGTCGGCCAGATCGAGGCAAACGCCGCGATCGGTCTGATAGCCGCGAACGTCGTAATTCAGTTTGTAGGAACCGACGACGAGCTGAAGAAACAAGAAATCATCGTCATTGGCCTGCCAGCCAGCGGTCGATGCCGAGCTCTCCTGTGCCTGAACCGGGTTCGAAAGGGTTGCTGCGCCAAGGCCGAACGCGCTGAGCGCCACCGCGACATTCGCGGCAGCGCCCATGATTCGGTTTCGGCAGAAGAACATGATCGTTGCGCCAGGTGGCTGAGCCACCGGCAGCTCGCTTTAGCCGACAAACGCGTCGACAGCTGCGATCACCGCGCCGCCAGCTTCAGGCATGTCGCGATACTCGAAACGCAGCTGGCCGTTGAAACGTGCAGCCTGTTCCTGAGTCAGCTGGATGCGCACTTCGCGCTTCCCGATCTCAGGATAGATCGCGACGCCGCGAAGCAGCACCAGCGGATCTTCAACGCCGGACTTTGTCACGCGCAGCTCTCCGAAAGTCGAACTGTCACCTGTGCGGCTGATATCGATCGCCAGTTCAGGGCCCTTTTCGCCCTGGACGATGCGCGGCTGAGTGATTGCTACCTGAGCTTCGACCCGGCCGTGGCGCACGATGATCGGAATCGTCACACCATAGATCGGAATCAACTGGATCGAGACGCCTTCCGACGATTGCTGCTCATCGGTAACCGAGCGCGGTTTCGGAATTGCCTTGAACGACATATGCACGCGGTACTCGCCATCGGGGAGATCCGCGCCTGGACGGGCAGCGAGGCGTACTGCTTGCGGTTGGCCCGGCGGCAAGGTGATCCGGCGAGGCGCGTAGCGGATCATGCCGAGCGCGGCCTCTTCAGTGTTGTTCGCGTCGGTCTTTTCGACCGGAACCAGCCGGCCATTCTCAAGCATGCGGCGTAACTCGAGACCGATCCGATACGTCGCCTCTTCAGACCCGATATTGCTGAGAATCACTTCAGTTCCGCGGCTGCCATCAAGAATAACGCGTGTCGGCGCGACCAGCAGATCGCCCTGCGCGCTTACGGGCGTAGCGATTGCCGTCGTCGCCATCGCGGCAATGATTGCAGCGCTACGGCTCAATTTTCGAAGAGATTTGAATGGCATTATGAAGGTGGCCCCCGTCTGGTTACGGCTCGCGCAAACGCACCAAACCGCGTGTTTTCACGGAGCTTGGTAAGCAAAGAGGGTTAAGATGGATTAAACATCTGCGGGGTTCACCTCGCGACGCCAACTGCGAAAATGCGAAGAGCCGCGCCCTGTTGGGGACGCGGCTCAACGCTTGTGAAGATTGTCCTCTGCCTTCAGGCAGAAGTGCAATTCTTACGAATATTCGACCGAAACGTCGAAGGTGCCTTCGAACAGGCCAGCTTCTTCGCTGCCGTCGATAGTGATGGTGCCACCAACGGTGAAGGTCGCATTGCCTGTTCCGTCGAGGCTGACTTCCGGATCACCCGAAACAGCGTTGTTGTCGCTCGAGGTGAATCCGTCGAGTTCGATGGTGTGCTCACCGGTGCTGGTTGCAACGTTGTAGCTAGGGTGACGCAGGTTCACCGTGCCAGCTGGCAGGTTGATCGTGACATCGCGGTTTGCGGTGCCTGCAACGTCGAAAGCAGCGACCGAAGTCGTGCCCGAGCAAACGATGTCTGGATCGGTGCAGGTCAGCGAGTTTGCAGAGTCGAGAGTGACAGTGCCAGCGCCGCTGACAACCATGGCACCAAAATCAAGTGCGCCGTTATTGGTCAGCACGAGAGCGTCGAGAACTTCAGCCGAAGCATCAGCCGTCGCAGAATCTTGAGCCTGAGCAGCGGTGCCCATGGCGGCGAAGGTAGCGATGGCGGCGACGCCGATACGAAAAGTCTTGGTCATTATTGGTCCTTCCAAGCGTGGTCTTCTTTAAACCCGATGCAGGCGCCCTCAATGTGGTCTGCGAGAAACGCCTGTCGATTCGGACACAACTGCCCGATCGCTCGATCTAAGTATGATCACCGAGTTCAAGGTTCGTTTTTGAGTATGGTTACCGGCTCGGTAAGGAATCAGGGCAAGCGCAGAGGGAAACCCCCGAAAGATCGGGAATTTCGCGTCACCACCCGTGCTTAATTTGGACTAAATATCGCCGCCTGTAAGGCGCTGGCAGACGAGATCGAGCTGGTCGAGTGTGCCATAGCGGATTGTGATGGCTCCCGAGCGCGGATCAGCGTCCGCCTTGATCTGCACTTTGAGACCAAGAAAATCCTCCAAGTGCCGCTGAACCGCTGCAATGTCGGCATTTTCTTCTGCGCTGCGCGCGGGATCGGCCTTGCCATTCACACCGCCCATCACCTTTTTGGCGACCTGTCGGACGAGCTTTTCGATTTCACGGACAGAGAGATTGTCGTTGACCGCACGCTGGGCGAGCGACGTGGCATCGTCCTGACCGATTAGCGCCCGCGCATGGCCCATTGAGAGCCGCCCCGCCTCGACCAGATCAAGCACTTTCTCGGGCAAATTCAACAGACGCTGTATGTTGGCGACGTGGCTACGGGATTTTTCGACCATGCGGGCGATTTCTGCCTGCGTCATCCCTTCGTCATCGCTAAGCCTTTGATATGCCCTGGCTTCTTCTACCGGGTTGAGGTCTTCACGCTGAAGGTTTTCGATCAAGGCAAGCGCCATGACCTCACGGTCGTTGAGCTCGCGGACCAGAGCCGGAATATTGTGCAGCCGCGCCTTCTGCGCCGCCCGCCAACGCCGCTCACCTGCGACAAGCTGAAATCGGCCATTACCCTTTGGCCGGACGATAATTGGCTGAATCACACCGCGGGTCGCGATCGAAGCGGCCAGTTCATCAAGCGCCGCCTCATCGAAATGCTTACGAGGATTGCCCGGTAGCGGCTCAATGGACGCAATGGAGATCGTCTTAAGGGGCGAATCGCTCGGCGACGCGCCACTAGAGGTGGCCGCGCCTGCATCCTCGCCCTGCACTAGCGGTTCTTCACGCTTCGTCTCACCCATTAAAGCGCCAAGTCCTTTGCCAAGCTTCTTCTTTCGATCCGCCGGGCTGCGCTGGGGTACGGAAAAACGAATCGGATCTGTCGGGCTCTTGCTCATGCTGCTTGTCTTTCAGGAGGGAAACGACCGATCAATTCTCTCGCGAGTGAGATGTAGGCGCGGCTTCCTACACAGGAATGGTCATAGACGAGGGCCGGTAAGCCATGGCTAGGGGCCTCGGAGAGCCGCACATTGCGCGGGATTACGGTTTCGAAGACCAGATTTCCCAAACAATCGCGCACATCGTCAGCGACCTGGTCAGTTAGGCGATTGCGGCGATCAAACATCGTCAGCGCGACACCAATGATGTCCAGCGAAGTGTTGAAACGCTGCTGCACCCGCTCAACGGTCTGAAGCAGCTGGCTAAGCCCTTCGAGCGCGAAAAACTCGCATTGCAGCGGCACCAGCAGCGTATCCGCCGCACAAAGTGCATTCAGAGTCAGCAATCCAAGCGACGGCGGGCAATCGATAAAGCAGATTTCATGGCCTGTGTGGTTCGCTAGCGCCGAGTGAAGGCGTTCGGTGCGCTCTTCGACCGAAACCAACTCCACCTCTGCGCCGCTGAGATCCTGTGTCGCTGGCACGATGTCGAGGCCAGGGATACTGGTTTCAACGATGGCATTGGCGAGCGGCGTCTCGTCAACAAGGACATCATAGCTCGAAAGACCTCGGGATTCCGCCCCTACGCCCATGCCGGTCGAAGCGTTTCCCTGCGGATCGAGGTCGATCAACAAGGTTTTCCAGCCAGTGGCAGCCATCGCGGTAGCGATATTGATCGCCGTCGTGGTCTTACCCACCCCGCCCTTCTGGTTCGCAATGGCGATTGTCAGCATCTCAGGCTTTCCCTTCTCGGCGCATAATAGCGCCTTTTGCCGCATCAGGCACGCACGATGATGCCCGCTTCGTCGTCAGTGAGCGACTGTTCCACGTGGAACATTGTCCGAATCGACGGTTTTAGCTGTTTCCACTCGTGCTTTGCCGAGCGCCCCTTGGGCAAGACGTAGCGCGTCTCCTTTGTGGAGAAGGGTGCGGATAAACGGAGGAGCTTTTCCAGTGGAGCAAAGGCGCGTGCCGAAATGACCCAACTTTCGAAGGGCTTCACCTTCTCGAGCCGCTCGCCAATAACGCGGCAGTTGTTAAGACCGAGCTGATCGACACTGTGTTGGAGGAACTCTACCCGTCGCGCGCGAGATTCCAACAAAACTGTCGGAATGTCAGGGCGCAAGATTGCGATCACAATGCCCGGGAAGCCCGCGCCTGTTCCGAGGTCCAGCCAGGGCCCCGACGTATTGGCAGGTGTTCCACGTGGAACATGCTCAAGCAATTGCGCACTGTCGGCAATATGACGCTGCCAAATCTGCGCTTGGGAAGGCTTGCTGATGAGATTCTGCTTTTGGTTCTCTGCAAGGAGCAGCGTCGCAAAAGTCTCTAACCGATCCATCGCTGCCTGATCTGCCCAACCCTCGACATAGGCGCGCGCCTGCTCTTCGGTTTCGATCAAGTTCCGATCACTCACGCGGCGCGCTGCCCTATGGTCTGACGGCGGCGCGCGTGAACCAGCAAAGCTGAAAGCGCGGCAGGTGTGATACCCGGGACCCGGCCAGCGGCAGCCAGAGTGGTTGGCGCAGCCGCACTCAACCTTTCAACCATCTCGTTCGAAAGGCCAGGTACAGCATCATAAGGAAAGTCGCTCGGAAGAGGCAATTCTTCGCTCGCACGCAGGTCACGCAGTTCTGCCTCCTGGCGCGCCAGATAGGGCTCATAGGACGAGTCCTCGACCATTTCCTCTGCGAGCAGAGGGTCGAGAGCATCAAGCCCGTCTAACCATGGCTTGAGATCGGCAAGTTCGACACCATCATGGCGTAGCCACTCGCTCAACGCCTTTTCCCCGCCATCACGGCGGATTGGCAACCCTTGATCACCCAACTCGCGGGAGTGAACTCTTCGAGCGAATGCGGATGTCAGTTCCTCGCGATCGACTTCGCGCTTTTCGAACCAATGCCGGCGAGCGTCTCCAATGCATCCAGCATCCAAGCCAAGCGGCGTCAGCCGAGTTGATGCGTTATTGGCTCGCAACCGCAGACGATACTCCGCCCTCGAGGTCAGCATGCGATAAGGCTCACTCACACCCTGCAGTGTGAGATCATCGATCATCACCGCGATGTAAGAGTTGGCTCGATCAAGCTGAGGTGCCTCGGTTCCTAAGGCCGCAGCTGCCGCCTCCAGACCTGCAACAAGGCCCTGCGCAGCCGCTTCCTCATAGCCCGTCGTGCCGTTGATCTGCCCAGCGCAATACAGTCCGGGGATTGCCCGCACCTGCAAATCAGGCGTCAGCGCGCGGGGATCGATGTGGTCGTACTCGACCGCATAGCCAGGCTCGACCACATTGACGTGCCCAAGACCGGGCATCGCGTGGAGCATTTCCACCTGGACATCGACCGGCAGCGATGTGCTGATGCCGTTGGGATAGACCAGATGCGTAGTCAGCCCCTCCGGCTCCAGGAAAACCTGATGTCCGTCGCGATCACCAAAGCGGTGGATCTTGTCTTCAATCGAGGGGCAATAGCGTGGCCCAGCAGCGTCGATCGCCCCGGAAAATAGCGGCGAGCGATGCAAGTTCGCCCGAATGGCATCATGGGCCGCGTGGGTCGTTCGCGTGATTGCACAGAACACCTGCGGATTGGCTCGCTTTCCAGTAAGAGGCGACATCGTCCATGCTTCGTTATCGGAATGCTGCTCGGGCAAAACGGCCCAATCAATCGTACCCCCATCAAGCCTTGGTGGAGTTCCGGTTTTGAGTCGAGCCATCGGCAATTCAGCGCCTCGCAGCTGTTCTGCCAAGCGCTTCGCAGCGTTTTCACCGATCCGACCACCCTCAAAGCGCTCTTCCCCGCGAAACAGCACGCCACCAAGAAATGTGCCGGTGCAGAGGATCACGCGCGAAGCGGAGAGAGCCGTGCCATCCGCAAGCTCCAGGCCAGCAACAACCTCACCATCGAGCAACAGGGCAGCAGCCTCGCCCTCAATGAGCGTCAGGTTCTTCTGCGCCCTCACCTGTTGCTGCACAGACGCCTTGAACAACACACGGTCAGCCTGAACACGAGGACCCCAGACAGCGCTACCCTTGGAACGGTTGAGCATCCGATAGTGGATTGCGCCGGCATCGGCGGCACGACCAAGGACACCGTCTAGCGCATCGACTTCGCGAACGAGATGCCCCTTACCCAGCCCACCGATTGCAGGATTGCAGCTCATCGCTCCAACAGCGTCGAGGTCGAAGCTCACCAGTCCTGTGCGAGCACCCATACGAGCCGCTGCGCAGGCTGCCTCAACACCGGCGTGCCCGCCACCAATCACAAGAACATCGAAGCTGTGCATGGCGCGCCAAATAGGGACTCGCGCCCTTCCCGTCAAAGCTGATTCCGCCGTGAAGAGTTTGAGTGTTCCACGTGAAACATCATCGACGACCGTTCACCGCTATTTGCCGATGCAGAAGCGTCCAAATAGTGCATCGAGCATGTCTTCGGTTGTCGCTCGCCCAATTAGCCGATCGAAAGCCAATCTGCCCCGGCGCAACTCTTCTCCGATGAGCAGCAGATCCGTCAGAGTTTTTGCCGCAGACAGCGCTTCAGCGACTTCAGCCAAACGCGAATGCTGCCGAGAATTCAACGCTGCTTCACCGGGTTTGGGCAACGCATCGCGTGCAGCATCCAGCAATCGTGACTTCAAATCAGCTATGCCTTCGCCGGTCCTTGCCGACAGCACAGCGACGGGCTCAGACTTTGCAACGTAGTCACCCGCATCACGGCGCGGGGCAATCTCCCACGCCCCAACCAGACCCTGCCCTTCGTCGCCCAGCCACAGAACCAGATCAGCCTTCGCCAATTCTCCCTTTGCGCGGTCGATACCCATTGCCTCGATGTCTTCAGCCGCGCTGTCGCGTAATCCTGCCGTATCAACGAACGAAAACGGCACACCCTTTATGGCAACCGAACGCTCAATAACATCCCGAGTTGTACCAGCAATCGGAGACGTGATTGCCGCTTCACTCTCAACCAAGGCATTGAATAGAGTGGATTTCCCCGAATTCGGAGGCCCCGCCAAGACCACACGAAAGCCCTCCCCCAGCTTTTCTGACCGCGGTCGATTAAGCCAACTTGATATCTCTTCTTCCAGGCGTTCAATGTTCCACGTGAAACCCTCGGGGAGCTCGGAAACATCATCCTCATCGGAAAAGTCGAGCGCCGCCTCAACCTGGGCCGAGAGACGCAGAACTTCCGATCTCCAACTTTCAAACTTCAAAGAGAGGGTGCCAGAAGCGCTCGCCACTGCGGCGGCTCTCTGCAGCTCAGTTTCCGCCGAGAGGAGATCGGCCAAACCCTCTGCTTCCGCCAAGTCGATCCGACCATTGGCAAACGCACGGCGTGTGAATTCGCCGGGTTCGGCGCCCTTCAAGCCATCAATGGCACTCAAGGCACGCTCAATCGCCGCGATAACCGCCCTACCCCCGTGGCAGTGCAATTCCGCAAGATCTTCGCCTGTCGCCGTATGCGGTCCGGGGAACCACAGGACCAGCGCCTCATCAAGCAAGGCACCATTCTCGTCTATCAATTTGGAAAGTGATGCTCGGCGTGGCTCAAACTCGCGACCGCAAAGCTCGTTCAGCGCCGCACCCGCCTTCGGACCCGAAATGCGAATCACAGCGATTGCAGCAGGTGGCGCGCCGCTTGAAATCGCAAAAATGGTGGCTTGGGTCATTTCTGGCCCCGTCAGATCAATCGGCGCGGGATCGATCAATCAGACGATTTATCGCTGTCGCTATTCGAGCGTGGCGAGCTGGCCCGCATTCCGCCTTCAACAAAGCTCTGGAACAGTTTCAAACCGACCTGCCCCATCGGCGCAAGTGCCTGCGCGTATTCTTGGAGTTGATCGGGGCTGTTCACGCCCTTCATCGCCTTCGCAATATTGTCGACATAGACGCTGTTTGCCTGGCTCACATCGGGCAGACCCATGAAGGTACGCGCTTCTTCAGGCGTGCATTCGATTTCAACGTTGATCTTCATGGCGTTTCCTCTCGTCCTGCATCGCGTAGCATGGTCCTCCTACCATTTGGGTGTGGAACGAGACCAAAGCAATGGATAGATGTCTTCCAACACCTATCACGACCCCAGGAGCGCAATGCGATGACCGAAACCGTCTCGATCCCAACCCTTGAGGGTGACGCCAGCTTTTCAGCCTATGTGGCTCATCCGCACGGCTCTCCCAAAGCCGCAATCATCGTGATTCAGGAGATTTTTGGGGTGAATCCCGGCATTCGGCAGAAGTGCGACAACCTCGCCGCAGAGGGATACCTTGCAGTCGCGCCCGACCTGTTCTGGCGGATAAAGCCCGGTATCCAACTCAATCCCGATATCGAACCGGAGTTCCAGCAAGCACTTGAATTCATGGGGCAGTTTGATCAAGACATCGGTATTCGCGATATCGAGGCGACAATTCATCACATCCGCCGCGAGCTCGGCGTCGCCAAGGTTGGATGCGTCGGATATTGCCTTGGAGGCAGGCTCGCCTTCATGACCGCTGCACGCACGGATATCGACGCATCGGTTGGCTATTATGGCGTCGGGATCGACGGGCTGCTTGGCGAGAAGCATGCCATCGCCCATCCGGTCGTCCTGCACATTCCGACCGAAGATGGGTTCGTCGACAAAGACACCCAAGCAACAATGCATGCAGGCCTTGACGATCATCCCAAGGTTACGCTGTTTGACTACGAAGGTCTGGACCATGGATTTGCCACCGAAGTCGGTAAGCGCCGCGACGAAGACGCCGCGCAATTGGCCGATAGCCGCACATCGGCCTTCTTTGCCGAAAACCTATCGTAAGGCATTGAAATGAAGATAGAAGATGTCCTCGCCCGCTGGTACCAAGTCGCCAGCAACGGCAGTAAAACTGACGAACTCAGATCTATCATGCACAAAGATGCCGTGTTCCATTCTCCTGTGGTTCACACGCCTCAGGTTGGCCAAGCAATCGTCGTCGCCTACCTGAGTGCAGCGGGGCAAACGCTCGGCAATGAAAGTTTTCGTTACGTCCGCGAAGTTGTGGGAGAGAACGCCGCCGTTTTGGAATTCACCACGGAGATGGATGGAATCCACGTCAATGGGATCGACATGATCACCTTTGATGATGATGGGTTGATCACCGATTTCAAAGTGATGGTGAGGCCGCTCAAAGCGGTGAACAAGGTGTGGGAAATGATGGCTGCACAGCTCGAAAAAGCTCAGTCAGGCTAGCCCCAGCTAATTCAACACCGCAAAATTCACAATCATCTTGCGGGTCTCGGAATCCAGTCCCTCGGGAAGCTCCGATTCCAGCGTATCCCTGCGGCTATCGACCGATTCCGCGATAAACATGCGCTTCATCGCCCACTCAGGGCAGGTGCGCTCTTCAATGGTCTTGCTGGAGAGCAATGAGACTCCTGAATGGCGCGGGTCGTTTCCAATCCGCAGCATCAGCGTCTTTAGCTCGCCCTCTTCCCCTTCAAGCAGCTGAAGGAAGTTCCGTCCGTTATAGAGCAGCAACCCGGTTATTCCGTTGGCCGGGTTATTCCGTGCGCTGGTGGCGAGAATTGATTCCACGTCGTCGCGCGAAAGGCTCGGAGCGGTGCTGATGTAGAGATATTGGCTAAGCATTTGCCCGGAGCCTTAACCCCGGGCACGCCGAATGCCAATCGCAAAGCTGCGGAGACGTCTGGCCTCCGGAGCTCGGCAATCGGATCACTGGTTCATGGTGTCGAAGAAGTCTTCGTTGGTCTTCGAATCTTTCATCTTGTCGAGCAGGAATTCCATCGCGTCTACGGTGCCCATCTGCATGAGAATACGGCGCAGGACCCACATCTTGGAGAGCTTGTCCTTCTCGACCAGAAGCTCTTCCTTACGCGTCCCGGACTTGCCGACATCGAGCGCGGGGAAGATGCGCTTGTCGGAAACCTTGCGATCGAGCACAATTTCCGAGTTGCCGGTACCCTTGAACTCTTCGAAGATAACTTCGTCCATTCGGCTACCTGTATCGATCAGCGCGGTCGCGATGATGGACAGCGAACCACCCTCTTCAATGTTACGTGCCGCGCCGAAGAAGCGCTTTGGACGTTGCAATGCGTTGGCATCGACACCGCCGGTGAGGACCTTGCCCGAACTCGGAACAACCGTGTTGTAGGCACGACCAAGACGGGTGATCGAATCGAGCAGGATCACCACATCATTCTTGTGCTCGACCAGACGTTTTGCCTTTTCAATCACCATTTCAGCAACTTGAACGTGACGATTGGCTGGCTCGTCAAAGGTTGAGGAGATCACCTCGCCCTTGACGCTGCGCTGCATATCGGTGACTTCCTCGGGTCGCTCATCCACCAGAAGAACCAGCAGGAACACCTCGGGATGGTTGTCGGTAATCGCCTTGGCGATGTTCTGCAGCAGCACCGTCTTACCAGTGCGCGGCGGCGCGACGATCAGTGCACGCTGGCCTTTGCCCTGCGGCGAGATGATATCGATCACCCGCGCAGACTTGTCCTTTACAGTCGGATCAAGCGTATCGAGATTCAGCTTCTGATCTGGATAGAGCGGCGTGAGGTTGTCGAAGTTGGTGCGCATCCGGACCGCATCGGGATCTTCAAAGTTGACTGTGGTCAACATCGTCAGCGCAAAGTAGCGCTCGCCATCCTTCGGAGCGCGAATTTCACCTTCCACCGTGTCGCCAGTGCGCAGACCCCATTTGCGGATCTGGTTGGGTGAGACATAGATATCGTCCGGCCCAGCGAGATAGTTCGCCTCGGGCGAGCGCAGGAAGCCGAAACCATCTTGCAGCACCTCGATGGTGCCGATCCCCATGATCTTTTCTTCATATTCTTCGTCTTCGGCCAGCTCTCGCAGGATGCTGAACAGCAGATCCTGGCGGCGCATGGTCGAGGCGCCTTCGACGCCCAGCTCTTCTGCCATTTTGACCAGTTCGGCCGGGGTTTTTTCTTTGAGGTCTTTAAGATGCATTGTGAATTAATTCCGTGAGTGTCGGAGTGGCCGGCAGGTCAGTACCTCTTTGGACGAGGCGCCCCTCTATATTTGACCATGATGGTCAGAGAGGCTGGGCTTGGAGAAAGCAGACAGACGGGGCAGGAATTGCGCCGTCAAACCGGATTTGAGGATCGCAAAATACGAGTCGCTGGCGGGAAGGTCAATGCGTGATCTGCCAGGTCCTGTAAAAACCAATTCAGAACGGTTTGAGATAGACCAATGCGACAATCAACACGAGCAGCAATCCGGGCACTTCACCGATCATGCGCAAGGTCTTCTCTGACAGCGGTCGCTCACCGCGCGCCATCTTCTTGGTCTGTGCCACCAGCCAGCCGTGATAGCCGCTCAGGATCAACACCAAGGTAAGTTTGGCGTGGAGCCACCCTGCCCCGCTGAAATAGCCACCCGGAATAGCGATCGCGAGACCGAACACCCATACCAGGATCAGACTGGGCGTAAGAATGATCTTGCGCAGCTTGCCCATCCGATCCGCCCATTTGGCCTCCCCCTCGGAACTTGGCGCATGATCGAGCATATAGATGCACTGGCGCGGAAGCATGAACAGCCCCGCAAGCCAGAACACCATGAAGATCACATGGCCGATCCGCAGCCAATCACTGATCGCAAGCAGAGCATCCATAATTCGCGCTACCTATCCTCTCAGCGCCGCCAGCAATTGTTCGACATGCTCGATCGGCGTGAATTGGCCAATTCCATGCCCAAGATTGAACACATGCGGCCGATCTTCAAAGGCATCGATAATGGCTCGAACTCGTTTCGCCAGCATCGGTCCGCCGGCCTCGACCAGCAAAGGATCGAGATTGCCTTGCACCGGCATGCCATCCGGCAGACTCGCATGGACCCAGGCCGGATCCAGCGTTTCATCCATCCCGATCGCATCAACTCCCGTTTCGCGGGCATATCCCGGCAGCTTGGCCCCTGCCCCCTTAGGAAACCCGATGACCGGCGTGTCCGGATGCGATTGCTTGATTTGCGCCGTGATGGCCGCGTTAGGCGCGACGACCCAGCGTTCGAACTCATCTGGAGCAAGACTGCCCGCCCAGCTATCAAACAATTGCACTGCTTCCGCACCTGCATCGATCTGTCCACGCAAGTATGTCACCGACACTTCGATAATCGCGTCGACAATTGCCTGCATCAGGCCAGGATCGCGATACGCGAGCAATCGGGCAGGCCCCTGATCCTTCGACCCTTGGCCAGCAATCATGTAGGTTGCGACCGTCCAGGGCGAGCCTGCAAAGCCCAGCATCGTCACATCATCGCTGATCTGAGAACGCGTCAGCCGCACGGTTTCGTAAATCGGATCGAACCGCTCATAGGCGGGCGTGAAGTCCGCCAGCGTTGTCTCGAGCAGCGTCGGGCTCAGCTTCGGACCCTCCCCTGCAAGAAATTCCAGCCCCTGTCCCATCGCATGCGGGACGATCAGGATATCGGAGAACAGGATTGCCCCGTCGAAGCCAAATCGCCTGATCGGCTGGATTGTGATCTCGGCAGCCGCTTCGCTGTCATAGACCAGTTCCAGAAATCCGCCCTTGTCGGCCCTTAACTCACGGTATTCAGGCAGATAGCGCCCAGCCTGACGCATGAGCCAGACGGGAGCAATATCGGGTTTGGCACCCTTCAGGCAATCGAGTAGCGGACCAGGCATGGCGTTCCTCTAATCAAATATTAATATTTTATAAAAGGTTTGATGGAGTCTGTTGGCCCTGTGGAAAGCGGGAATTCCCAGCTCCTGCCTGAATTCTCCCGACCTGAACACCCCCACACCTCTGTGCGAATCTGCGTAATCACGCGGTCAATCGGAATCTATCCCCATTGTCCCCAACCTGTCGAAATCTGTTGTCCCATGTAGAGAAATAACCCGCCTGAATGACTCGGAACGCGGATGAAAATGCATGCCCAGCTTGTCGACCGTTCTCTCCCGTGGTTTATGCCTGTGACTGTCCACAAGCCGAAGAAGTCGCGCCGAATCACCTCATGACACGCCTGAATCTTCACCTTGTTTCGGACTCTACCGGCGAAACGCTAGAGATGATTGCCAAGGCTGCGTTGGCGCAGTTCGACGATCCGGATGTCAGTCGGCACTTCTGGCCCATGGTACGCTCACTCCAGCATCTCGACCGCATTGTTCCCGATCTCGCCGACAATCCCGGTCTGGTTCTCTTCACTCTGGTGAATCCCGAGACTCGGGCAAGGCTGGAAGAACATTGCCGTCATCTCGGCCTGCCTGCAGTCCCAGTGCTCGATCAGGTGACAGCGGCGCTTGAAGCGCAATTGGGCGAGGAAGCGCATGGCCGACCTGGCCGGCAGCACTCGATGGACGCCGACTACTTTCGGCGCGTCGATGCGATCCAGTTCACAATCGCCCATGACGATGGGATCGCGCATGAGGATTGGGAGGAGGCCGACATTGTCCTCGCGGGCGTGTCGCGCAGTTCCAAAACACCGACCAGCATCTATCTTGCCAATCGCGGGTACAAGACAGCCAATATTCCGCTGGTGGTCGAAAGCCCTCCACCCAAGAGCCTGTTCGGTCTGCGCAACCCTTTGGTCGTTGGCCTCACCACGGCGCCCGAGCGGCTGGTCCAGATCCGGCGCAACCGGCTGCTATCGCTCAATGAAGGTACGGAGACGTCCTATGTCGACAATGAGCGCGTAAAGACCGAGCTGCAGTTTGCGCGCCGCATGTTCGCCGACAATGGCTGGCCGGTGATCGACGTCACTCGGCGTTCTATTGAAGAAAGCGCCGCTGCGATCATTCGGCTGGTGCAAGAGCGCAAACGGCGCGAAAAACCGGTCGACGGAGTGGCGAAACCGATATGAGCGCCGAGAAACTAATCCTCGCGTCGAAGTCCGCTTCGCGCCGCGCGATGCTTGATGCCGCCGGTGTTGAGTATGAAGCGATCCCGGCGGATATTGACGAGCGCGCTCTTGAGGATGGCCTGACCGGCGCGTCACCGCCCGAAATCGCCGAGGCGTTGAGTGTCGCCAAGGCCGCGGCGCTAACGCGTGTACATCCCAAGACCTTGATACTCGGCAGCGATTCACTTGTAGTCGTTGAGGGAAAGCGCTTCGACAAGCCCACTTCTCGCGAGAATGCGGCTGAGCATCTGCGATATTTCTCCGGCAAGACCATCGAATTGCACAGTGCCGCTGCGTTGGTTCGCGATGATGTGTGCGAATGGAGCAATGCCGATATTGCGCGGCTGCAGGTTCGCGATCTGTCAGACGGCTTTATTGAGCACTATCTCGAGCGCGAATGGCCCGAGGTTGGCTACACCGTTGGGGTTTTCCGGATCGAAGCGATGGGCGTGCAATTGTTCGATGCAGTCGAAGGCGATCAGTTTACCGTGCTTGGCATGCCTCTGCTCCCGGTTCTTGGTGCGTTGCGCGAACACGGTGTCCTGAAAACATGAACGAGGACAGCTCGCTTCCCTATGCCGAGGTAATCGGCGATCCCATTGCGCAGTCGAAATCTCCGCTGATTCATGGCTTTTGGCTTGAGCAACTTGGTCTGGAGGCACGATACGTGGCTCGCCGCGTGGCGAGCGAAGACCTTGCGGACTACATTTCTGAACGCCGCGGAGACTCGAGCTGGCGCGGGTGCAATATCACGATGCCGCTAAAGCAGGACGTAATCCCGCTGCTCGACGAAATCGAACCACAGGCAAAGGCCATCGGCGCGGTCAACACCGTCTATCGAGGAGAAGGTGGAACCTTGATTGGTGCGAACACCGATGCGGAGGGGTTCCTTGAACCTCTGCGGGACAAACTTGCCGCTGATCACCTGTTCCGTATGGCTCGAATCATCGGCAATGGCGGTGCAGCGCGGGCGATCATCACCGCGTTGTCACAGCACAATTTCACACTTGTCCTCGCAGCGCGGAATCAAGGCAAAAGCCGCAAACTGCTCAAGGAGCTTGTGCCCGATGGCGAACACTATGCCGCGCCGCTCAGTCACTTTGCGCAAGAGACCCATTTCGAATTCGACGATCGCGAAGGGTGTCTCGACCTCGTGATCAATGCGTCGCCTTTAGGAATGCGCGGCCAGCCTGAACTCGCTTTCGATTGGAGCCATGCACCGCCGGGCAGCATCGCTTACGATATCGTCACAGACCCGATTGAGACCAAATTTCTGTCGAACGCCAAAAGCGCAGGATTTGCCGCAATTGGCGGCCTGTCGATGCTCATCGGTCAGGCAGCGACGGCGTTCGAGAAGTTCTTCGGTGAGGCCCCGCCGCGTGATCTCGATCATCAGTTGATGGAGAAGCTCAGCGCATGACCGAAGAGTCTGCCCTCAAACCCAAACTGATCGGCCTGACCGGCTCTATCGGCATGGGGAAATCAACCGTAGCCGCCATGTTCGAGCGCGCCGGGATCCCCGTATTCGACGCCGATGCCGAAGTTCGCAAAATGCAGGGACCGGGCGGTGAACTCTTACTTGCTATCGAAGCAGAATTCCCGGGATCAACTGGCCAAGCCGGAGTCGATCGCGATGCCCTCGGCAAGCTCGTCTTCGGCGACAAGGACGCCCTCAAACGGCTCGAATCCATCGTTCATCCCGCCGTCGGTCTGAAAAGGTTGCAGTTCCACGAGGAAAACGCTGAGGCAGAGATGCTGGTGTTCGACATCCCCCTACTGTTCGAAAACGGTGGTCACGAGGCGTTCGACGCTGTGGTAGTGGTTTCGGCTCCTCCCGAAACGCAGCGTGAGCGAGTGCTCGCTCGGCCCGACATGACCGCAGAGAAATTCGAGCACATCCTTGGCCTTCAGGTCCCCGATGCCGACAAGCGCAAGCGTGCCGATCATGTGATCGACACTGGCACGACACTTGAGGAAACCGAGGCTCAAGTAGCCGCGTTGATCGAGCAAATGAAAGCGACTGCCAGTTAGCTCTATTGTCGCGATAAACCCCTCTTGCGCTTCGCAAGTGTTGAGCCGATAGTATCAAGAATGCGGGAAATCGTTTTCGACACCGAAACCACCGGCCTAGACCCCAAGACAGGGGACCGGATGGTCGAAATCGGGTGTGTCGAAATGGTCGGGCGAGTCGAAACCGGCAATTCGTTCCACGCCTATTACAATCCCGAACGCGATATGCCCGCCGCTGCCGAAGCGGTGCATGGGCTCTCGATTTCGTTTCTCGAAACCAAACCCAAATTTGCCGAAGGTGTCGACGAACTGCTCGAATTTCTCGGCGACGTGCCCCTGGTCGCGCACAATGCCGGGTTCGATTTCGGGTTTCTCAATTCCGAACTGGAGCGGATCGGGCGCGAACCGATCAGCCTCGATCGGATGGTCGATACCGTTGCGATTGCGCGGAAAAAGCATCCGGGCGCGAAGCTCTCACTCGATGCCTTGTGCACACGCTACGGCGTCGATCGCAGCCACCGGGTGAAACACGGCGCGCTGCTTGACGCAGAATTACTCGCGCAGGTCTATGTTGAGCTGACCGGTGGCCGTCAGATCGGGTTGGAGCTTGCTGCCGAACGCGTAACGACGTCGATTGATGAAGGTGTTGCCGAAACCGTTAGTGAAAGAGGCGGAAGCCCCGCGCGCCTTCGCCGCGAGCCGCGACCGCATGCAGCGAGCGCTGATGAACTCGCGCGGCATCAGGAATTCATGGCTGGGATCAAGGATGCGATCTGGGCCCGCTGAACTCGCACGAAGGCATCGTGTGCGGGATTGGTCAAAACTCGAGAAGGAGGCCGAGCGACGATGGATATCCGCATTTCAGGACATCAGGTGGAAACAGGCGCTGCGTTGCAGGAGCATACGACGGATCGGCTGGAAGGTATCGTCGAGAAGTACTTCGACCGCGCTCTCACCTCGCATGTGACATTCGGCAAAGGCGGAGCGGGCACCTTTACCTGCGATATCGTGACACATGTGAAGCATGGCCTGATCCTGAAAGCGCAGGGCAATGCCCACGATGCGCATGTGGCGCTGGATGATGCGGCGGGCAAGATCGAGAAGCAGCTGCGTCGTTATAAACGGCGGCTGAAAGACCATCACGAGCAGGCCCAACACGCCCGTGCCGAGGAAGAAGCGGCTTATACGATCTTCGCAGTCGACGAAGAGGCGGAAGAGGTCACTGTCGACGCACCGCCAGTGATTGCCGAGACCAGCGTGGACATTCCGACCAGCAGTGTTGCCGACGCGGTGATGATGCTCGATTTACGCGATACACCAGCGCTGTTTTTCAAAAATGCTGGAACTGACAGGCATAATATGGTTTATCGCCGCGCAGACGGGTCGATCGGATGGGTCGAACCGCAATAGAACCTCGCGAAGCACAGTTTTTCGCCACAATCGGTCGGTAACGACAGAGGTTCAGCTCACGGAGACGGAAGGGACACTGCGGACCCCGCAGGCGCTTTCGGCTGTGCCGTGAGAGAACATGTAATTCGTTTACGGGATCTCGAATTTACAATGAACGTCAATTTCAAAATGCTGCCTGAGGCGGTCGATCTTGCTGATTGTGAAACCAAGCAGCAAGTTCTCAGCCGTATTTCCCAGATTTTCGCCGAGGTTTACGGACTCGATGAAGCGGACCTGCTCGAAGGATTGGAGCAGCGCGAAGCGCTAGGCAGCACCGGTTTCGGCCGAGGCGTTGCGATTCCGCATTGTCGCAGCAGCCAGGTGAAGCGCCCGACCGGCGTCTTGCTCAAACTGCAACGTCCGGTCGATTTCGCGGCAGCCGATGCGATGCCGGTTTCGCTCGTATTCGGGCTCGTTTCGCCGGAAGATGCTGGGGCGACGCATCTCCACGCGCTCGCAGCCATCTCGCGTCCGACCCGCGATGAAGCGATGCTTCAGATGTTGTTCGATGCGCCAGACAGCGATGCGCTCTATTCGGTGCTGACCAATCAGTTCCTGCGTGATGCCGCCTGACGATCAAGGGGCGACAGCCGGTCCGGCCAACTCTGCCGGTGCCGAACTGCATTACCGCGCGCTGGAGAGGCTCTATGCTTCTGCGCCGATCAACGGCAAATTCGCGTCGCGAATGGAAATTGTTGACGAAGGAATGTCGCGGCTGACCTTCACGGTCGATGAGGAAGTCTATCACGCGGCGGGCGCAGCGCATGGCACGATCTATTTCAAAATGCTGGACGATGCGGCTTTTTACGCCGCCAATACGCTTGCGACCGACCGCTTTCTGCTGACCACCAGTTTCAACCTGCATTTTACCAAGCCGGTGCGGGCTGGCGAGGTCGTGGCCGAAGGGCGCTGGGTCAGCGGCAAGCGCCGGGTATTCGTCGCCGAATCACGCCTGGTTGATGCGGAAGGCGACGAGATCGGGCGCGGTACGGGCACCTTCATGCGCTCGCGGATCGCGCTCTCCAGCCTTGATGGTTACACGAAGGGTCCTGGCGACTGATGACAACGCGGCTACCCGCGCATCTGGAAGTCGGAGCTTTGATTCGCCTCGCTGAGACGCAGGGCGGATCGGGCATGGTGCTTGCGAAGGGCGAGCGCGATGCAGGCACAATCCTGCTTGTTACAATGTGCCGCGGACAGAATGCCGAGCTTTTCGAAAGAATGCCGCAGCTCGACGGTTCGCGATCATTCATGCGCGCGAAGGCACAAGACCCTGAAAAACCGTTTGAATTTTCAGAATACCTCGACCGTCGCAGCTCTCAGGACCCGGATACCTGGATTTTGGAGGTAGACGTCGACGATGTGGAACGGTTCGTCGCGGAACTGCCCCGATAAGTTGACTTGGTATCATTTGTGACTATTTGCCTCGCCAGCTTCCAGGTGCGCAGGCTGTTGGGTGCGACAATACAGTCGACTCGCTAGCACGCAGACGGGGGGCAGCCGGCAGGCAACACTCGAACCATCATAACAATCTGCGAATACCGCAACAGGTTCACGCCTGCGTCTGAGCTCGCTCACCGCATAAATTGACGAGATTATGAGTCGTAAGACTTATTCCATGAGCGCTTTCGCCGTTGTCGCGATCGCAAGTTTGAGCTTTTCGAGCGCCGATGGCGCCGGTGCGTTCGCGCAAGAAGTCGAGGCCGACACGGCCATCGCTTCCAATGTGCAGGATGAGACACTGGCCGCTATCGAAATCGTTCCGCAGCAGCCGGTCTTCGTATCCGAAGAAGTGGTTCAGCCGCTTCCTGAACCGACCGAGCAGTCCACCAGCAATTTCGAAGCCAGTTCGCTGCGCGAATTGGTCGGCCTCGTCGACCAGAGCGACGACATGAGCGAACAGATGCGTTGTCTGGCCGGTGCCGTCTATTTCGAAGCGCGCGGTGAGCCGCTCGACGGGCAGCTGGCTGTTGCCAATGTTGTCATCAACCGTGCTGACGACCGGCGCTTCCCTGCCAGCTATTGCGGTGTTGTCTACCAACGCGCGCAATTCTCATTTGTGAAAAACGGCCGGATGCCGCGCATCAAGACGAGCTCGGCAGCCTGGGATCGCGCAAAGTCGATCGCGCGGATCGCCCATGACGGCATGTGGGAATCGCAAGTCGGCGAAGCGGTGTACTTCCACGCGAAGTATGTCCGCCCGAAATGGAGCTACCGCAAAACGCGCACTGCCACGATCGACACGCATATCTTCTATAGATAGCCCTCAAACGCCGGGCGGCGGACATCCGTCCGCCTTGGCTTCGCGGCATTGGCCGCGACGGCCAGTCGGCCTTTGACTGCCGTGACCCGGGCACCAAACGGCGGCGCTAGCCGCCGCTAGGCCGCCCGGCCGTCCGCAGCGACGCGATCCTTGATCGCATGAGCAAGGAAATCGCTCGCCGGATGGCGTGCGCCCGACGCTAGTCGGACAAAGACGCCCACACAGGGGCGTGATCGCTGGCCTTCTCGCGGCCTCGATGCTCTCGATCAACTCCCACAGCCTGCAATCGATCCGCCATCTCGGGCGTAAGCAAGATATGGTCGATCCGAAACCCGTGATCACGTTGCCAGGCGCCCGCTTGGTAATCCCAATATGTCCAAACACCGCCGCGAGGATTGAGAGTGCGCATTGCATCGGTCCAACCATCTGCGAGCAACCGCGCATAGGCCGCTCGCGATTCGGGCTGCATCAATGCGTCGGACGCCATGGCTTTCACTGAGAATGTGTCATCATCCTCAGGAATGACGTTGTAGTCACCAAGCACAGCGGCTGGCACTTCTTCAGCCCAGATTTCCGCCATCCGCGCGCGGAGCTTTTCCATCCAACCGAGCTTGTAGTCGAATTTCGGCCCAGGATGCGGATTGCCGTTCGGCAGGTAGATGCAGACTATCCGAGTTGGATCGCCGCCATCCTTGGATATGTCGACTTCCAGATAGCGCGCTTGCTCGCCTTCGCCCTCTTTCGGACCATTGATGCCCAGCCCGCGCTGAACCTCACTTGGCGCGTCGTAGCCCGCTTCCTTGTCTGTCAGGATCGCCACACCGTTGAACGCCTTCTGGCCGTGCGTGAGGACATGATAGCCCAGTGCCTCAAGCTCGCTCGCCGGGAAGCCATCGTCCTGCGATTTGATCTCTTGCAGGCAGGCCACGGACGGGCGTGTTTCGGCGAGCCATTCCTTGAGGCGCGGCAGCCGCGCCTTGACCCCGTTGATGTTGAAAGTCGCGATCTTCATTCGGCTCTACTGCCCGACAAAATAGCCTGGGTCTAATTCAAATGCCGAAGCTGGAGCCGCAACCGCAGCCAGCGGCTGCCTTGGGGTTCTCGACCCGAAACGCGGCACCGCCGAGCGACTCGACAAAATCGACCACACTGCCGCCGACGAGATCGAGGCTGATTGGGTCAACGACGAGTTTGACACCGTCAGTTTCGCTCACCAAATCCTCACCGTCCGGCGCTTCAGCCAGGTCGAACTTGTACTGGAAGCCCGAGCAGCCGCCACCTTCGACCGAGAGCCGCAGAATTGCGGGCTTGGTCTGCTTCTCCGCGATCAACGCAATGCGTTTTGCTGCGGCAGGTGTGAGCGTGAGTGTTTCGGCCATGATCCGTCCTATCTAGGAAGCGGCGTAGTCGTACTCAAGCTTAAGCGGTCTGGATATAGCTGCGCAGCGCCTCGGCTTCGTGCTCAACCTCGTCAATCTTGCTCTTCACCAGATCGCCGATTGAAATGAATGCGACCAGCGTCCCATCCTCGACCACCGGGAAATGACGGAACCGGCGCTTGGTCATCATGGCCAGCGCATCGTCAATCTTGGTGCTTGGCTCCACAGTGATCGCTGGCGAAGTCATGATCGCTTCAACCGGTTGATCGAGACAGCTTCCACCGCTCTCGGCAAGCCGATAAATTACGTCACGTTCCGACACGATTCCGGCAATTTTGCCGTCACGAAGCACCGGCAAAGCGCCGATCCGCTTGCCCGCAAGCATCTGGACCGCATCAGACACACGGGTCGTGACATCGCAGGCAATCACATCGTCTGCCGCACGATTGGTGATGATCTTTGCAATGGTCATGATGAGATTCCTCTTTCAGAAGACAGAAAATGCCATTTTTCCGACCAGAAAGCGAATCCGCAGTGTCACTGAACCAGTCAGCCCCTAAGTCGTTGCAAAGCCTCGTCGCGCGGCCCATTAGATGACCATGGTCAGCAAATCGCCTCTGGATGATCCCGAAAACGCCGCCTATGCGTGGGCGCGCTATCGCCAGATCATGAAATTGTTGATGTGGGTGACGGTTGCGACCGTGCTGCTGGCTTTAGGTCTGCTTTATGCCTTCAACGGCGCCATTTCGGTGCATTTCTACATCGCTGTCGCGCTAGGTATTTCGTTCACGATGCTGCTCGGGGGCGGGTTGATGGGCCTCGCATTCCTTTCGAACGGCACCGGGCATGACGAATCGGTCGACAACAAATTGCCCAGCCGCGACGAACTCTGGTCACGTCCCGAAGACGATTAGGAATCGCGCTTTTCCGGGGCTGTAAGCCGATACTCTTCGACCGGCACACCGCCCACCAGATGCTCTTCGATAATCCGTTCGAGTACATCGGGGCTGCATGAGTGGTACCAGGTGCCTTCCGGCCACACGACGGCGATCGGCCCCGCGCCGCAGATTTGCAGACAATCGGCCTTGGTCCGCTGGATTCCACCGCCCGGCCCGCGAGGATGATCTGCGGTGCGTTTTGGGCCGATCAAGCCGCGTTCTTTCAGGCAATCCTTGAGGAACTGCCAGGCGATTTCACCTTCCGCACGCGAGCAGCATTTCTGCTTTTCCGAAAGCGCGCACAGGAATATCTGACGCTCGATCCCGTCGCCTTGCTTTGCTCCGCCATACTTTTTTGCCAGCGCGGTTTTTGCCGCCAGCAGGTCCTGATCGCTCATTCCGCCGCTTCGCCCGATTTGAGGTGTCGATCGAGCCAGCCGAACACCGTTTCATGCCATTGCAGCGAGTTCTTTGCGCCCAGCACCCAGTGATTCTCGTCCGGGAACACTAGCAGCTGTGACGGGATCTCGCGTTCTTGGAGCGCGGTGAAGCTCTGCAGGCCTTGCGAGTAAGGGACGCGGAAATCCTTCTCACCGGTGATCACCAGCATCGGCGTTTGCCATTTGTCGACATGGTTGACCGGGTTCCAGCGCTCGTAGGTTTCGCGCGCTTCGCTGTAGGAACCGCCGAAATCCCAACGCGGGAACCACAATTCCTCGGTCGAATAGTAGAAGCTGCGCATGTCGAACAGGCCGTCATGCTGCACGAGGCAATCGAAGCGGTCCGGCCATTTCCCGGCGATCCAGTTGACCATGTAGCCGCCATAGCTTGCACCCATGGCGCAGGCGCGATCGCCATCGATCTGCGGATCGAGTTCCAAGGCTGCTGCGAGACCTTTTTGCAGGTCCACTAGCGGCTTGCCGCCCCAATCGCGGTTGATCGCATCGGTGAAGGCCTGCCCGTATCCCGTGCTGCCGTGGAAATCGACCGAGATCACGGCATAACCCTGGCTCGCCAAAACGCGCGGATTCCAGCGGGATGACCAGCGATCGGCGAATGAACCCTGCGGGCCACCATGAATGTAGAGGATCGCCGGGATCGGCCCTTCCTGCTCCTCCAATCGGGTAATCTGACCCCAGACGGTGTCACCTTCGGCGCCAGCAAAGCTGAACCGGGTTGTGACGGTCGATGCCTTTTCGCCCATGAGACTTGTCGCGACGTCAGTGAGCGGTCTGGCCTGTTTGAAGCCGGTCGAAAGGTAGAGTTCGTTCGGCAAGCCAATCGAATCGCGGGTGAACAGCAGGCGGTCTCCCGGCAAGTTCACTAGATTGCCGATATGCGCTTCATTGCCCGCGATCAGGTCGAGCTTGGTTGTGTCGCCTGTGCGCGGATCGATTCGGAAAACCGGCGTGTCGAGCACATCGGCTGCGGTGGCGAGCAGGTGGCGTCCGTCTGTGCTCCAGCTGATGCTGCCAAACGAAAGGTCGACATCTTGAGTAAGCGCCCGTGTCTCGCCGGTCGCGACGTCGCGTAATTGCACCACCAACCTGTCGGATTCGTATCCGGGCCGCGCCATTGCAAGATAGGCAAGGTATTTGCCGTCGGGTGACGGCATCGGCGCAGTGTCGACAGCTTCGTTCGCGGCAGTCAGTTCGCGCGGCGCTGAGCCTGACAGATCGGAGTAATAGATGTCGGTGTCGGTCGAGAACGGTTCGGTTTTGCCCGCTTGGCGTGCGACGAAATAGACGCCCGATCCGTCAGGTGCCCAGGCGATGTCTTCACCGCCACCGACAGGCATGGTCGGGGTGTTGCCACGAACGCCGGTAGTTGGATCGAGCCCGTCGACCGGCACTCCGGCGCCAATCGTTTCACCATTCTCCATCCCAAACACGAACACTCGGTTGTACGTCCCCGGCGTTGACCATTGGTCCCAATGGCGGAAGAAACCGCCATCGCCTTCGTAGAGCCGCCCATTGCCAGGACCTGGAAGGTGCGCCGTGCCATCACCTTCGCAACCGAAACGCTGACAATCGCGTGAAACTTCCGACCACAAAGCGATCTTGTCGCCGCTGGGTGCGAGTTTGAACCCGGCAATGTCGGTGCCGGGAATATCAGCGACCGGAATAGGCCCGGTCACGTTGCCATTGCCTTCAAGAGCGACGCGCCACACCCGCGCACGTTCCTCTGCTTCGTTGTCGGTATGCTCGAAACTCAGGAAATACAGGAAATTGTCAGGACCGAATGTCAGCGAATATGCATCGAGACCAAGGTCCAGCGCAACGGGCTGCGCGCCCGGCTGGGCCAGATCAAGCAGGTAGTGCTGCCCGGCCCGGTCATATGTTTCGGCATCGGTTTCAGTGACCGAATAGACAGCATAGCGACCATAAGGCGTCACCGTTGGCCCGCCGAGCCGCGGCACGGTGACCAGATCCTCCGCTGACAAAGGCTTGGTCGAGACACCGGGAATTTCCGGTGGAGTGGTCGCAGTGTGGTCGTCAGCCGCCAGTGGCGATGAAATGAGCGAGGCGCATGCGATTGCCGCGCCGATCATGGGCATTCTCTTCATGAGCATGCGGACTAGACCGAGAGCAGAAGAGTCGCCAGCAAAACCGGCGCTACAAAGTCTGACGGTAGGGCGAATTCAGCCCTTCTTGCCTGCGATCCGCGCGATTTCTGCTTGAACCAGCTTCTCCACCATTCCCGGCAGATTCTTATCGAGCCACTCCGCGAGCATCGGGCGAAGCAGCTCGCGGGTCAGTCCTTCAAGCGACGTTTCGCCCGAACGCACGATCTGCGGTTTGGCGCCGGGTTCGGAAAGCATGGCGAGCGCAGCAAGGTTTTCCTGCATCGCGCCGCGCACTTCGTCGGCGATCAGCGGTTCATCGTCGCTGGTGGTGTTGTCCTCGACCCAGGCGTCGCCATCATCATCGACCCCGGCGGCAAATTCCATTTCCGATAGGTCGAGCACTTCTTCGCCTTCATCGGTGGCCGTTGGCTCATCAACGTCTTGCTGGGCAGCCATCACGCGGTCTGCAGCTTCGTCCGCATCCGCTTCGCGCCGACGACGAGCTTCTAGAGCGCCGTCGCGGTTGTCGCGCGCGATCACTTTCTTGATCGACTCAAGAATCTCTTCGACGGATGCTTCGTTGTCCTGCGCCATTGCCTGCCTTGATCGTTTTCGCCCTGAATCAGGCCGATACGATGGTTAACCGTTCGGCTCAAGTTTCGGGCCAATTGTTGCGTCAGGGGCCGGAATGTCAACGGTTCTGGTTGAATTTGGAGCAGGTGTGGGATCGCGGTCCCAATCCCAAAGACGACGGCGGACCCGATCATAATTGACCTGCGGGTCGTAAAGCGGGCCGCCCGTATCAAGATTTAGATCGCGGGCTTCGGCGCGGCCCATGGCGGCAAGCAAGGTGAAACCAGCCACGTAAGCGTTGCGCCGTGCTGTCACCAATTGAGCGCGCGCTTGCAGCAGTTCCTGCTCGGCATTGAGCACATCGAGAATGGTGCGATTGCCAATCGAATTTTCAGCGCGCACGCCTTCGAGGCTCACTTCCGCCGATTCGACCGCCACTTTCGAGCTGGCAATCACGGCATTGGCCGCTTCCCAGCTCGAATAGGCTGATCGGGTTTGCGAGATGATGTCGCGCTCGGTCGCGATGACCTGTTCAAGCGCGGCGGTTTCTCTCGCACCTGCCTGCCTCTGGCGAGCAGCAGGTAAGCCTCCCTGAAACAGCGGGATGGTTATCCGCACGCCGGCATTGGCGGTTCTTTCAGCTTGGACAAAATCGGCCGCAATCGGTCCGCCAAGTGTGCCGAAGAAATCGGAATAGTCGTAATTCGCAAACAGCCCGACTGTCGGGAGCCGTCCTGCACCTGCGACCTTGGTGTCGAAACCGGCGGCTTCCGCGCGTTCCTTTGCGGCGATCAGATCAGGATTGTTTTCGAGCGCTGTGACCACAGCCGAATCGACAGTGCCAGGTAGTCCGGGGAGTGGCGGCGGAGCCTCGAGATTCTCCGGCGCCTTGCCAACCAGCTGAATGTAGGTGTTTCGCGCCGCGATCAGATTGCCATAGGCGGTTTGAAGATCGCCTTCAGCTACCGCCAAGCGCGACTGCGATTGGGCGACGTCGGTCCGTGTCAGATCACCGATTTCGAAACGGTCGCTTGTCGCTTCGAGATTGACCCGCAAGACATCGACCTGGTTGGCGGCAAGGCCGGCGAGAGCCTCGGTGCGGAGCACATCCATATAGGCGGCGACTGTTTGGCTGAAGATCGCACTTTCGGTGGCGCGGAGATCGGCCTGACCTGCGCTCACGCGCTCCTTTGCCGCTTTGATCCCGTTTTTGACTGCGCCGCCGGAATAAATTGGCACCTGAAGCAAAGCGTTCACGCCCAAATTCCGAGTTGGAGCAGTGAAAGAGTTCGCCGATTGCTGAAGGAATTCGATATGAGTCGCTGTGACAGTTGCACCAGGCAATCCCGGCGCACGCTGGATCGGCACGTCTTCATCGGTTGCGCGCTGGTTCGCACGCGCCCCTTCGAGCGTGGGATTGGTGTTGTAAGCTTCAACCAGCGCTTCACGCAGCGTGTCAGCCTGCGCGGGGGCGCCCAAAACTAGCGCTGAGCCCGCGGCGCCAAGTGCCAACTTTCGCAGGTGGCTGGCAGAACTCACGAGAAAGACCAGCTTTTCGGTTTGGCGAACGCGTCAAGCACCGGAATTCCGAGATCTTCGACGGGTAGCAGCGATACTTTGCCAGCGATCTTGCGACCCGATGCAAGGCGGGTGACTTCGCGCAACAGCAGACCGGAAACGATCCGGCCATCATCTTCGATGCAGTCTGCGAGACCACCGGGAAGCTGTTCGATGGCACCGTCGACCAAGACGAGCGAATATGACTTGTCGGTTGTGAAATCGGAGGCAGCATCCTTGGCGCTCACAGTGTCGACATGCGCGACGAGCGGGCGCAGTAGTTCAGCGAGGTATCCGGTTCCGCCTTCGACGACGAGCACACGGTCATCGGGCATGGGCGAGGCTTCGATCAGCAATTTTCCGTAGAACAGGGGCGAGGCGAGATAGCCACCATCGCCGAGCGGAATTGCGCGGTCGATATAGGCGATTTCAGCCTTTCCCTCTGGCAGGAACTCTTCGCGCGGCACGGCAATCATTCGGCCGAGCACGAATTCTTCGTTCACACCGCTAGTGCGCAGCTGGCTATCGATCATAGCCTTGCGTGCGGCAGCGGTGTCAAAAGATGCGGCGATATTGGTCATTTGCACTCCGAATAACTGTATTAGATGGGCAATACAGTACGTCAACCCTTCCTATACATCGCGGCGTTCGGTTCCAAGAGCTTTGACGTGTCCGATCCGCAGTGCTTATGGGACCCCGCAATCGACCGGGACAAGGAACGCTTCGATGAGTGACATTCAAAACGACGGCAAGATTTTTGGCGCTACGGGCACAGTTAGGGTCGAAACCGATTCGCTAGGTGAGGTTGCGGTACCGGCGGACGCACATTGGGGTGCCCAGACTCAGCGTAGTCTTGCGAACTTTGCGATTGGCACCGAAACGATGCCAGTGCCGTTGGTAAAGGCGCTTGGAATTCAAAAGCAGTCGTCGGCGAGAGCGAATATGGAACTCGGCGTGCTCGATGCGAAGCTGGGTGATGCCATCGTCCAAGCTGCAGCCGAAGTGATCGACGGTACGCTTGCCAGCCAGTTTCCGCTGAGTGTGTGGCAGACCGGTTCAGGCACCCAGTCGAATATGAATGCCAATGAGGTGATCGCCAGCCGGGCGAATCAGATCCTGACCGGACAGCACGGCGGCAAAGACCCGGTGCATCCGAATGATCACTGCAATATGGGCCAGAGCTCCAACGACACCTTTCCAACCGCGATGCATATCGCTGCGGCGAGCGAGACGATTGAGCAGCTGATCCCGGCGCTGACGCATCTTCATGGCGCGCTCGATTCGAAGGCAAACGCCTTTGCAGACATCGTGAAGATTGGTCGAACGCATTTGCAGGACGCGACCCCTCTGACACTGGGTCAGGAATTCTCCGGCTACGCCAAGCAGGTGGAGTACGGGATTGCCCGGCTCGAAAATGCTCTGCCGCGAGTGCTGGAGTTGGCGCAGGGCGGCACTGCTGTCGGCACTGGGATCAATTCGAAGGCTGGCTTCGCGGAAAAGTTCGCCGCGCACGTTGCCAAGGCCACGGGCCACGATTTCGTCACCGCCGCCAACAAGTTTGAAGCGCTTGCCGCGCATGATGCGCTGGTCGAATTGTCGGGCGCGCTGAATTCGGTCGCGGTCAGCCTGATGAAGATTGCGAACGACGTCCGTTTGCTCGGCTCCGGTCCGCGTTCGGGGCTGGGTGAGATTGCACTTCCGGCAAATGAGCCGGGCTCTTCGATCATGCCAGGCAAGGTCAATCCGACCCAGTGTGAGGCGCTGACCATGGTCTGCGCCCAGGTAATCGGCAATCACACGACTGTGAGTGTGGCAGGCACGCATGGGCATCTGGAACTCAACGTCTTCAAGCCGGTGATGATCTACGGCGTGCTGCAATCGATCCGATTGCTGTCCGATTCGTCGCGCAGTTTCACCGATAACTGCGTTGTGGGAATCGAAGCGAACACCGACCGCATCGACAAACTGATGAATGAAAGCCTGATGCTGGTGACCGCGCTCAACCCGCATATCGGCTATGACAATGCCGCAAAGATCGCGAAGAAAGCGCACGCTGATGGTAGCACGCTGAAAGAGGCTGGTCTCGAACTCGGTTTGCTGACCGAAGAACAATTTGCCGAGTGGATTGTGCCCTCAGAAATGATCAAGCCACGGGATTAAAGGACGATTCGGCACGGTCTACGGTCGTCCCATTTCGACCAAAGTATGACATAGACCGATAATTCGACCGGCGCGGACTTGGCGCTGGACAGGCGGAGGGTCTATTGCGCCCCATGTCCATGGATAAGGCACTGTACACAGAATCGCAGTCGAGCTTGCCGCTGCGCACCGTCGTGATTTCGGCGGTGGGTTTGTGGTCGGTGTATTTCATTTTGATCACAGCGCGCGGTTTTCTGGTCGGGATGGATCTCGACGTCGATCTGCTTTGGCGGCGGGCTACCGTCTGCACAGTCGCCGTTCTGGTCACCCTGGTTCTCTGGGCCATTCTGCGCCTGTTCGAGGCCCGCAAGCGTTGGGTCATGATGGTTGTGGCGCTGGTTGCAGCGCTGCCGGGCGCCGTGCTGATAGCTCAGGTCAACCAAGTCCTGTTTGCGCCGATCCAGATGAAGATGGAGAAGAAATTCGCGGCGGAACGCGGCATCAATCTACGCCGCGACGAAGCCGGGAACCTGTTTGCCGAGATCCCACAAACCACTGGCGGCACGATTGAGGGCGATGATGACGGGCTCGAAGGGACCCCGATGGTCACCGTGACGCTCCAAGACGCTGACGATAAAGGCGAAAAGTGGCTACCGATCGTCGATGCCGCGCTCAGCCGCTACTATATCCTGCTGACTTGGGCATCTTTGTTTATCGCACTTACCGCTATTGCACAGGCCCGCGTGGCCGAGCGCCGCGAAGAGCAATTCAGGTCTGCTGCGAAGGCGGCCGAGCTGCGATCCCTGCGCTATCAGGTCAATCCGCATTTCCTGTTCAACACGCTTAATTCGCTCTCCGCACTGGTGATGACGGGCAAAGCGGATCGGGCAGAGCGGATGATCCAGACAATCAGCCGATTCTATCGCCACAGCCTGGCCGACGAACCAACTTCGGATGTGCCGCTGAAAGACGAATTCGACCTGCAGCAGCTCTATCTCGATATCGAAGCAGTGCGTTTTCCGGAGCGGCTCAAATGCGTGTTCGACCTGCCAGCCGACCTGGCCGATGCGCGGGTTCCGGGCATGATACTGCAGCCTTTGGTTGAAAACTCGGTCAAATACGCGGTTTCGGCAGTGACTCGTGAGATCACGATTACTGTGGCTGCGCGTGAAGAGTTTGATCGGCTTGTTGTGACGGTTGGTGACGATGGACCGGGTGTCCCTGAAGGGGTTGGGCACGGTTTCGGCATTGGCCTTGCCAATGTCCGCGATAGGCTCGAGGCGCGCTTTGGGCCGGATATCGGCCTAACGTCGGCGCCCACTCCCGATGGCTACCAGACAGAAATCCGCATACCGTTGACCCGACATGGCTGATTCAGAAACCGAGACCGCCGCCCTGCGCACCTTGATCGTTGACGATGAACCGCTCGCCGTGGAGCGGATTCAGGTGATTTGCGCCGAGATCAACGCGATCAATGTCGTTGGCACCGCCAGCGACGGCGCAGGTGCCCTACGACTGTCCGACAAGCTCAATCCCGATCTGATGTTGCTCGACATGACCATGCCCGAAGTCGACGGGCTTGGTGTTGCCCGCAAATTGGGTGAAACCGAGAATCCGCCAGCAGTTATCTTCGTGACGGCTCACGATCATTTTGCCGTTGAGGCTTTCGATCTGGAAGCGATCGACTATGTCTTGAAGCCAGTTTCAGCCGACCGACTTGAACGCGCAATCGAGCGCGCGATTGCCCGGCGCGGGGCACGCAAGGAAAAAGCCAGCGAGTGGCTAGAAGAACTGTGGGTGCCGCATCGCTCGGAACTGCTCCGGATCGCGGTGAGCGAGGTTCACCGGATCGATGCCGAGCGAGACTATGTGCGCTTGCATGTCGGGGAGGGAGATCAGTCGCGCTCCTATCTTTTGCTCCAGACCATTGCAGGCCTTGAAGCACGGCTTGATCCCGAAGAGTTCATCCGCATCCACCGCTCCACCATCCTGCGGCGCGACAATATCCGCGGGCTGCGGCACGATGGGCTCGGCGTGTGGTCGGCAGAGCTGCAGAATGGAGACGCGCTGCGGATTGGACGGACCTATCTTTCCAAGGTCAAGGCTATGGCCGGTCGTTGAGGGACTGGCCGTTGAGGTTGGCCGCTGATCGCGCGGCTCCTCGCTAGTTCCAACAAATCCAAAACGAGTGCGGCCCGGACCCCGGGACTGGCTGGGTCCGAGCCGCGATGTGTGCACCGGGGGAGGTGCAAGCTGGTTGTGCGTCAGCCGCCGAACTGTTGATCGGCGATCGCTGTGGCTACCTGGCGCTTGGCGCTGGCACGGGCCTTGGCGTAGCAATCCCGCGCTTCAGATGATTTGAGCCGAGTGCCGGTGCGGATGCGATCGACCTGACAGACTGAACGAGCAGCGGAGTCGATCCGGGCCTGAAGGATTTTCTGGCCCTCTGCCGTTTCGAGATCGAGACCGGCGAAGCTTACCGAAGTGCTTTCACCTTTTGCTGGGCCAGCGAAAGCGGGGGTGGCGACGAGGCCGAGGGCTGCTGCGGCCAATACGATAGTTTTCATGGGGTGTTCTCCTCCTGCCAGTACGCTTCTGTTCGAAGGGGGATCGAACCAAGGGGGACTGAAGAACCGTCCTGACAAGATCGGTTATACGTTCGCCAAGAGAGTCGATCACGCGCTGGTCGATTGCGGGGGGATCGGCGTCGATTGGCGTGGCAGGATCGGGACCGATGTTGGAGTTTCGCCGACAAAAGGGTGTTTCCACCCGACCGGGGTTTACGCCATACTGTCATTCATGAATTTGGCAGTTGCAGTGATCCTGATCCTAGGCGTGGGCAATTTCGCCCTGCATCGCGCGGTTCTGGACAGCGATCATCCCATGATCGGGCAGATGCCCGGCTTCGTGCATTCACTGGGTGGCCGGCTGTCGCTTGTGGCAGAGTTTCTTGTGCTGCTCGCCGCTGCGCTCTTGGCTGCAAATGGCTGGCCGATGCTAGCATGGGCCTACGCGGGCTACAGCGGGCTGAACGCTCTCGCTGCATGGCTGATACTGACTGGACGGATTTGAGCGGATCGCGGGTGCCGCGCCATCAAGAGCGTACTTATTCGTTGCAGTGCGCCGCTATTCCCGCTCTTGAACGGAAACAATGACAACCAGACTATTCCATATCAGCGATGTGCATTTCGGTGTCGAAGACAGCGCTGCACTGGCGTCGGTAGCAGAAGCGGTTGTGCGCGAACGGCCTGATGCGGTTGTTTGCACCGGAGATCTGACGCAGCGCGCGAAGCACAGCGAATATGCCGCGGCTGCTGAGTGGTTTGCCTCGCTGGGTGTCCCCATCTGGCTCGATCCTGGTAATCATGACATGCCCTATTACAGTCCAATCGAGCGCTTCACCGATCCGTATCGCCGTTACCGGCGCCTGAAAGACCGTGTGGCGAGCGATTACTCGTCTGAAGACGTTGTATTGGTCCCGCTCAAGACAACGGTCCGAGCGCAGCGGCGCTTTCCTTGGTCTGACGGGGTGGTGATGCGCAGCGCGCTTGGAAGAACTCTTGAGCAATTGGCCAAGCTAAAGGACGATCCGCGCACTGTGATTGTCACTGCGCACCACCCATTGCTGGGCCCGCATGATGAGCGAGGCAATCCGACCATAGGCGGCGACCGCGCTTTTGCCGCGATTGCCGCCGCCGGAGCAGACGCCGTGATCTCTGGTCATGTCCACCGACCCTTCGACGAAGTTCGCATTCGAGGCGATCATTCGGCTCGGATGATCGGCGCTGGCACCTTGTCGACAAGGCTGCGGCACGGGGAACCCGCTTCGTATCAGACCCTCACTATTGAGCCGGGCGGAGCGGTCGAAGTCGAGCTGCGCCGCTTCGCTGACGGGCATCCGTGATTGTCCCCTCCGGGCGCTTAACCTTTTTTATCGCATCGTCGGTAACGATTTGTTGTGCACATCCGTTTAGGCGATCTCCTGCATAACAACGTGAGCGGTCGCAAAATTAGCTTTTTTGGGTGTGCAACCTTCCGGTGAAGGCGCGAGTGGACATGGTTAAAGCAATTCTTTTTGGAGCGATCCTGACCTGGTGTGTTGCACTGGTCGTAGGCTCGCAGGGGTCCAATGGTGGAGCGCTCGCGGTCCATGCAATGGATGTCATCGACTATAAGATGTACTGGTCCTGGCCGATGTTCCTGGCGGGAACGGGCCTATCGTGGGGCCTATTGCTTCTTCAGAAGTAGACAAGGTCCCGGTCTGCCCAATGAGGCGACCGGACCACTGAACGCAAAAAGGGCGGCTCCCAATGGGAAGTCGCCCTTTTGTTGTGACCGCAAAGCGATCGCAGCGAATTAACGCTTCGAGAACTGGAAGCTACGACGTGCTTTCGCGCGGCCATACTTCTTACGCTCAACCACGCGGCTGTCGCGGGTGAGGAAGCCAGCCGACTTCACGGTCGCGCGCAGTTCCGGCTCGTACTTGGTCAGAGCCTGGCTGATGCCGTGCTTGACTGCGCCGGCCTGACCGGAGAGTCCGCCGCCGCGCACAGTTGCAACGATATCATACTGACCGGCACGATCGGTGATCGCGAACGGCTGGTTGATGATCAGACGCAGGGTCGGACGTGCGAAATACGCTTCCTGATCCTTGCCATTGATCGTGATCTTGCCAGTGCCTGGTGTGAGCCAGACGCGAGCAACGGCGTCCTTACGGCGACCGGTCGCGTAAGCGCGGCCCTGTCCGTCGAGCTCTTGCTCACGTAGCGGAGCAGCTGGGTTCTGGGCGATCTCGGCTGCATCCGCAGCTGGTGCGTCACCGGCAATGTCTTTCAGATCGGCGAGATCAGATACGGTCTCAGCAGGTTTGGCTTCCGCTTCCGCCGCGGTTTCGGTGGTCGCAGCTGTTTCGGTAGCTGCAGGGGTTTCCGCTGCAGTTTCGGCCCCAGTTTCAACCCCAGTTTCTGCGTTGTTCTTTTCGTCAGCCATTATCCGGTGACCTTGTTCTTGCGATTCATGGAAGCGACGTCGAGCACTTGCGGGTTCTGCCCGTCATGCGGATGCTCGGTGCCATTATAGAGGTGCAAAGCGCGCATCTGATCGCGGCCCAGCGGACCGCGCGGGATCATGCGCTCAACCGCTTTTTCAAGCACGCGCTCAGGGAAACGGCCTTCGAGGATCTTCTCTGGCGTGGTTTCCTTGATGCCACCGGGGTGGCCGGTGTGCTTGTAATAGATCTTCTTGCTCGCCTTGTTGCTGGTGAATTTCACCTTGTCGGCGTTGATCACGATCACGTGATCGCCGCAATCGACATGCGGCGTGTAGCTCGGCTTATGCTTGCCGCGCAGGATGTTGGCGATGATTGAAGCGAGCCGACCGACCACAAGGCCGTCGGCATCGATCAGGTGCCAGTTCTTTTCGACCTCGGCCGGTTTAATCGACCGGGTCTGTTTGCTCAGAGCCTTCATGGCTGTTTCCTTGACCCAAATTGGATGATTGAACTCGCGAGTCGGAAAAAGGGTAACCGAGACACGAAAGTGCGGCGCATCTGTGCGGCGAAGGCGTGAAAGTCAAGCAAAAGCGGGACTTTCAGGGGAGGTAAAATGATACCGCGCTGATAAATCAGCCGTCCTGAGGGTCAGATCGAAGACATTGACCAGACTTCGCGCGAGAGGCGCTGGCTCTGCCCGATCCGGGTGACGACACGGCGAACAGCGTATTCCAACCAGCCTCGACCGGGTTTCGAGCGCGCATCGTAAGTGATCTCGAACTCGCCCGACATACCGCCTGGCAGTTCGACCGAGCGAACCGCACGCATGCCTTCACCCGCTGGGAAGAACAGGTCGCGCGGCAATTGCTTAAGAAACGTGGTGCCAGTGCGTTGAAGCTGCGAAAGATACAGCATTTGCTGAGACTTCGCAGCCGCCGGGATCGGCCTGTCTGCGATCATGGTCTCGGCCTCCCGCACTGCTGCGGCAAGGTCCTGGTGTTTGGTGTATTGTCCGGCGGCGGCGATGACACCGTTCGCACTCAGTAAGATAGGAAACATATCTGCAGTCGATCTTGATCGCTCGATCTCTGCGATGGATGCGAGCTGCCGAGGCGCGTCCACAGTAACAGACACTTGCTGGCCAAGAACTGCAAAACCGCTGCCCTGAGGCTTGAACTCAATCTGCCAAGCCCGCTCAACTGCCAGGATCGCTCCATCCCGCATCCCGCGTTCGAGTCTGCGGACCAGCCGCATCGGACGCAATGGAATATCCAGACCGTGCGCTGCGGACAGCAACGCTGGGGCGGAAAAATAGCCTGCAAGCATTCCGGCCGCACAGCCGCGCAACGCGCCTCGACGCGTGATCCCCCTCATGATGGCTCCCTTGCCCCAATGACGCCGAGCCAGGCGAGCGTTGCTGGATGGGCAGCATCACAGCGCCAAGCTACAATTGCCGGTGTATCATAAGGGTGAAGCTGGCCCAAACGCTCGACCATTCGGTCAACGATACCAGCGTTGGTTTTGAAGAGTACTGCGACTTCTGTGCCGCTACCGCGTTCGCCGCCCCATTCGAAAATGGATTCGATGTCGCCGATAACATTGGCGCACCCGATCAAGCGTTCATCGAGGAGCAGCCCGGACACATCGCGGGCCGTTGGGCGATCAGGGAAGGGGCACCAGGCGAGCGCCGCGATGACCTTTTTCATGGTTCACCTACCTTGCAATGCGTCCGGCAGCCTGCCTCACGCCATCGGCGTGCATGGCCCACGCGACACTTGCAACCAGCAGTGCTCCGGTGAGTTGATGCGCGACAGCGATCCATAGGGAAACGCCGCTCAGCACTGTTGCAATCCCGAGAATGATCATGAGGCCAAACGCGCTGTGCACGGCGACTGAAGCGCGCCGCTCGAATTGGCGGACCCGCCGCGATATCCACACCAGCGCCGCTACCGCGACCCATGCCCACCAGCGGTGCAGGAAATGCAGCAGGAACGGATCATGAGTCAGCGTCCACCAGAATCCACCGGACCAATCGACTTCGGGAACCAGTCTTCCATTCATCAGAGGCCAGTCATAGGCCGCGTGTCCCGCATTGAGACCGGCAACCCATGCTCCAAGCAGCAATTGAATGAACAGGACGCCAGCGACGATGCCAGAAACAAGCGTAAGCGGTGCGGCGCCCGAGGCTGGGTCCCGCGCCAATCGCCTCAGGTCCAATGCAGTCCAGATCAACCCGCCGAGCGTGAAAAGCGCCGTTAGCAAGTGGACCGAGAGCCAGAAATGGCTGACATCGGTCATCTGTCCCGACAATCCGCTGCGCACCATCAACCAGCCAAACGTCCCTTGCAGAGCGCCGAGCCCCAACAAAGCAATCAGGCGCGGCTTGTAGCCGATGGGAATTGCGCCCTTTATCCAGAACCAAAGCAAGGGAAGCCCGTAGGCGAGACCGATTATTCGTCCCAGAAAGCGGTGAAACCACTCCCAGAAATAGATGAACTTGAACTCGGACAGCGTCATTCCGCCGACGCTTGCCTCGTAACGATATTCAGGAGTCGCGCGGTACTCGGCGAACTCCGCTTCCCAAGCTGCCTCTGATAAAGGTGGCAGAGTGCCGGTCACAGGCTGCCACTGAGTGATCGACAGACCGCTTTCGGTCAGCCGCGTGATCCCACCGACCATCACGATGATTACGATCATGAATGCCACCACTTCGAGCCACCGAGCGAGTGCGAGTGGTGTCGCACTGGCCGGGAGCAGGGTGCTATCCGATAAAGGTGTAGGGGCTGTGGTTGCCATTATTGCGCCTAATTGTGCCGCACGAAGCTGAGTTGCAAGTCCGATTGCCGCAAGCGGCGATGCGCCGACCGCAAGTTTGTTGGGCCCTGATACTCTCAACACTTGCGAAATGTAACAACATTACATATGTGCATTCTCGCCATGGCAGACACACATGATTCTTCAACGGTACGGCGGCGCCTGGATCACATCGGGATCGGGCTGGCTGGTCTGTGCGCGCTCCATTGCCTGGTCACGATCCTCATTGTCTCGGCCCTTGGGCTGGGCGGACACTTCCTCGCTTCGCCGGAGATTCACCGTTTCGGTCTGGCACTTGCGCTGATCGTCGCTGCGGTTGCGATAGGCTGGGGGGCGCTCAAGCACCGCCGCCGAGCTCCATTTGTCACTGCGATGATGGGTCTGACCTTTATGGGCGGGGCTTTGGCTGCCCCACACGGAACGTTTGAATTCGTCCTTACGCTGATCGGCGTTGGACTGGTTTCTCTCGGCCACCTGCTCAATCTGAAGGCTTCGCGCTAGCAGGCCCCTCGAAACTCATGGTTGCGCGCGCGCGCCATGGCCCTATTTCCAGCCCCATGAGCGATACCAAGACCATCACCCTGAACGGCGAATCGCGCCAGACACCGGCAGCAACAATTGCCGATCTCGTGCGCGAACTTGAACTCACGCCCGAGAAAGTCGCAGTCGAACGCAATGGCGAGATTGTGCCGCGCTCGACGCTGGAGCAAGCGGCACTCGGCGCCGGCGACACGCTGGAAATCGTCCATTTTGTCGGTGGCGGCGACCATCAAGGTGCCGCGCCAGACACATGGACCGTCGCTGGTCGCACCTTCACGTCGAGGCTGATAGTCGGAACCGGCAAATACAAGGATTTCGAGGAGAACGCTGCTGCGGTTGAGGCGAGCGGCGCAGAAATCGTCACAGTGGCTGTACGCAGGGTCAATGTCAGTGATCCCAAAGCACCGATGCTGACCGACTTCATCGACCCCAAGAAAACCACCTATCTGCCCAACACCGCCGGATGCTTTACAGGTGAAGATGCCGTGAGGACCCTGAGATTGGCGCGCGAGGCGGGCGGCTGGGACCTCGTAAAGCTCGAAGTGCTCGGTGAAGCACGCACGCTTTATCCGGATATGCGCGAAACATTGAAAGCAACGGAGACTCTCGCGAAAGAGGGATTTCTGCCGATGGTATATTGCGTCGACGATCCCATTGCGGCGAAGCAGCTCGAAGATGCCGGTGCCGTCGCGATCATGCCGCTTGGCGCACCGATCGGCTCCGGACTGGGTATCCAGAATCAGGTCACGATCCGGCTGATCGTCGAAGGCGCCAATGTCCCGGTGTTGGTCGATGCTGGGGTGGGTACAGCGTCTGACGCAGCAGTCGGAATGGAGCTGGGCTGCGACGGTATCCTGATGAACACCGCCATAGCAGAGGCAAAGCACCCCATCCGCATGGCCCGCGCCATGAAACTCGCAGTCGAAGGCGGCCGTGAAGCCTATCTCGCAGGGCGCATGGGTCGCCGGAAGTATGCGGATCCCTCAAGCCCGCTTGCTGGTTTAATCTAGGTCACGATCGGTCGCTTCGTGATCGGGGTGGCAGCGCAAAAAAGCCAACCACGCTTACCGCGTATTAACCAAGTTAGCCGACAAATGTCTTCCAACAGGGAGACGACCGTGACACTTGCCAATACAGCCACGATGGCCATCAGCGAGATGCGTGAATTTGCGGGGTTCGCCCCGTGCGAGCAGCGCTATATCAAGCGCAGTCTCGACATCGGGCTGGCGCGCTGTGATGCGTTCAAGCTGTGGGGTCGGACCGAGCACGAAAACACCGCGATCCGCCGGCAGTATGTCGTCTACCAGGACCTGAAGTCGCTGCGCGATATCGTGCCGCAAGAGGGCACAATCGGCGAGATCGAGCGCTTTATCGGCAAGCTGGTGCGGATGGTGACATTCGACCTTGAACAGGAGCGGATCGAGAGCTTTTCGGCCTTCCGCTTTCTCTATGAGCGCCTGCTGGGTGCCGAAGCGCGCCCATACCTGCCCGCAGCCTTCTGCGCCGCCGCCGCCCTGCCGCAAATCCGCCCGCAGCAGCGCAAGGTTCTGCTGCAATCGCTTAGTGAAGCGGCAGCGACCGCCCCGGGATGGTCGGAGCGAGCGCCGAGCTTTTATCCGGAATTTGTCGAGGATGTTGAGGCGGCTTAAGTCTCAGTTCTTGAGGCTGTTGTAGAGGTTCAACCAGTCCTCGAAGCTATCGGCGAGCTTGTCTGAAGTTCCAAAATCGTGATCGAAGAACCAGACCTCGTCGCGGTTTCCAGTCGTCGATGTCGGGAATGCAAATAGGTTGCCAGAGCAGTCGCTGGCGAAAGCGATCAAGTGTTCGGGCATGCCCATTTCTCGCCAGTCGATCGTGGACGAGGCAATATCCTCAGGGGAATGAAAATCACTTAGATCGGGTAGATCGATCTCATGATCACATATGAAATCGAGCAGCTCGATGGTCGGACTCGGGAGGCCGGCACGTAAGATTGCACTCTTGTATGACCGCGGGAGCTCGGAGCCCAATTCTTGTTCAGCCATTACCAAGGCGGCCTCAGTCACGGGTTTGGCCTCGTGGTAACTTCCGCCCCACGCCTTCGTGAACGCCGTGAGCGCTGCACTGCTCACGCCTCAATACAACCCGTCGATCCGCTCCTGATACCGATCACGGATCTTGTGACGCCTGATTTTCATGCTCGGCGTCATCTCTTCATTGTCAATCGCGAAGGCCTCATCCGCAAATTCGAACTTGCGGACTTTTTCGACCACCGATAGGTCCTTGTTCGTCCGGTCGACGGCTGCACGTACTGCTTTTTTGAAAGCCGGCAGGTCTTGCAGCGCTTTCATGTCGAATTTCTCGTCGTTCGCGCGCGCCCATTCTAGCGCCCATTCGGCGTCTGGAACAATCAGGCCCACGACGTAAGGCCGCTTGTCGCCGCTCACCATCGCCTGCGCGATTTCCGGCTGCAATGTCAGCATGCCTTCGATCTTTTGCGGCGCGACATTGTCGCCCTTGTCGTTGACGATCATGTCTTTCTTGCGGTCGGTGATCACGATCCGGCCCTTGTCGTCCAAGTGGCCGATATCGCCAGTGTGCAGCCAGCCATCCTGGATCGTACGCGCGGTTTCGGCGTCGTTCTGCCAGTATCCGTGCATCACCAGCTCGCCGCGGCACAGGATCTCGCCATCCTCGGCGATCTTGATCTCGACCCCGCGCATGGGCGGGCCGACCGTGTCCATCTTTAGGCCGACCTGGGGCCGGTTACAGCTCATCACCGGACCAGCCTCGGTCTGGCCGTAACCCTGAAGCATGGTGAGACCCATCGCTTCGAAGAAATTGCCGACATCGGGGTTGAGCGGGGCGCCGCCAGAAACCATCGCCTTGATCCGCCCGCCAAATTTCTGACGGATTTTCGGGCGGAGCGTCTTCTCGACCAGGAAATCCAGCGGCTTGTCGCGTTTTCGGGTTCTGCCCTCGGTCGAATTGTCGGCGATCTTGATCGCCTTATCGAGCATGAAGTTGGCAACTTTGCCTTGCTTCTCGATCTGCTTGATGATCCGCGTGCGCAGCACCTCGAACAGGCGCGGAACCACCACCATGATGGTCGGGCGCACTTCTTCGATATTCGAAGCGAGCTTCTCGAGACCTTCTGAATAGAAGATTTCGGCGCCCACCGCGATTGGCAGATATTGCCCGCCGGTGTGTTCGTAAGCATGGCTGAGAGGGAGGAAGGACAGGAAGCGTTCGTCCTGAATGCCAAAGTCGGTGATCAGGATCTCAGCAGCGCCAGCGACATTGCAGAGGATCGATCCGTGGTGTTGCTTCACGCCGCGCGGCGCGCCGCCGGTACCGCTGGTGTAGATCAGACAAGCGGTATCTTCGCGGGAGATCGTGGCAATGCGTTCGTCGACCGCCTTGCGCGCCGATGCAGCGTCGCCTTCGATCAGCTTGCCCCAATCGTGATACTCGAAGCTGCTGGCCTGCTTGCGGTGCAGGTCTTCGATTCCGATCACGTGCTCGGCAATGCCGGTCGACTGGATCGCGCCGTGGAGCGGTCCGAGTAGCTTCTCGTTTGATACGATAACTGCGCGCGCGCCCGAATTGTCCAAAATATGACAGTGATCGCGCTCGGTGTTGGTCGTGTAGGTCGGCACCGAAATGCAGCCCGCAGCCATAACGGCAAGGTCGGCGATGCACCATTCCGGGCGGTTTTCGGAAACCAGCGCGACGCGGTCGCCATCGTTCAGGCCGATATTGCGCAGGCTTTCCGCGAGCAGGCAGACGTCATCCGCCACTTCGGCCCAGCTTTGCGTGACCCATTCGCCATCACGCTTGCGGCCAAGGAACGGCGCGTCACCCTTTTCATCGGCACGCTTGAGGAAAAGCTCGACCAGATTGGTGGCTGCGTCGATATCCTGCAAATGCTGATCATCGGCCGGGTTCACGACGGGTGCCGCACTGGGCGGTACGGTTGGGGAATGCACTGACATACTCCTGCGCCCTGGGCGGGCTCCTCCTCCCTCAAACCGGCACCTGCATTGCGGCGCGGCTCGACCGGGATATGTTTCCTCTATGCGTCCGAATTAGGGACTGATTGCCGTAGCGGCAAGTTCTGCTACCACAGCAATCCGGCACCAATTAGGATTGAAGACAGGAATTTCAGAGCCTTACTCGTAGACAAGTTTCGGCGCGATCCGCGGGTCGGTGGCGACTTCCCAGTTGCCATCATCCTTGCGGCGCAGCGCGTTCGCTTTGAGCGGCGGCCCGAAGGCGCGGATCTGTTGGTGGCCTCGCGCCTTGAAATCATCTTCCATGCCCTCAAGCACCGTGCCCTTTTCGATCACGACTGATGGGCCAAAGGCCATGATAAGCGGAAGGCCGAGCGCTTCCTGCGCGGTCATGCCGAAATCAACCACGCCGATGATCGAGCGAGTGACCTGCACGGGGATCGTCGGTCCGCCAGCCGCGCCGATCACCAGTACGACGTCACCGTTTGCATCGAAGACGATGGTTGGAGCCATCGACGAGCGTGGCCGCTTGCCGCCTTCAACCCGGTTGGCGACCGGCTTGCCATCGCGCTCTGGCGAAAGGCTGAAGTCGGTCAGTTCGTTGTTGAGGTAGAACCCACCGAAGAACAGGCCCGACCCAAACGCGCCTTCGATCGTGGACGTGTAGCTGATTGCATTGCCGTCACCATCGACCACCGAGAAATGGGTGGTGCCGTTTTCCATCGGTTCGTCGCCATCGGCGCGGGCGAGCGGTGCGCCCGGAGGTGTGCCGGGCTTCGCTTCTGCCAGCGCCTTGGCTGGATCGATCAACGCGCTGCGGCTGGCTATGTAATCGGGGTCAACCAGACCGGAAACAGGCACCGACACGAAGTCCGCGTCGCCAATGTACAGCTCGCGGTCGGCATAGGCGACGCGCTGCGATTCCAGAAAAAGGTGCCAGAATTCCGCGCTGTCCGGGCCGAGCGCGGCGAGGTCGAACCGCTCAAGCTGGCCCAGCATCTGCGCCACCGCAACTCCGCCAGAGGAAGGCGGGCCCATACCGCACACTTTGTAAGTGCGATACTTCGCGCAGACTGGATCGCGCTCTTTCGCTTTGTAGGCATTGATGTCCGCAGTGGTCATCGTGCCGTCTTGCGGGGTCTCCGTCGCGATATACTCGGCGATGTCTGCTGCGTTGTTCTGATACATCGCTTCCGGACCGGTGACGGCGATGTCCTCCAGAACCTCGGCGAGATCAGGATTGCGTATCAGCGTTCCGACTGGTTTGGCTTCTCCACCAGGGCCAAAGAAGACGCGGCGAGCTTGCTCGGTTTTGCCGGCGCGTTCTTTACGGCTGGTCAGCGACTCGTTCAGCCGGCGGTTCATCACGAAGCCGTCTTCGGCGAGCTTGATTGCGGGCTGGAACAGCTGCGACCAAGGCAGCTTGCCGTAGCGAGCATGCGCTTCAGCTGCGAGCGCGATGTTACCAGGGACGCCGACGCTAAGGCCCGACGTTATACGCTTGTCACGGGGCAGCCGCTCGCCTTCGCTGTCAAGAAAGCGGGTTTGGGTTGCGGCCGCAGGAGCGGTCTCTCGCCCATCGATCGTTACAAGGCTGTCGCCATCAGACCGGACCATGAAGCCGCCGCCGCCGATGCCCGAACTTTGCGGCTCGACGACCGTCAAAGCGAGCATCACCGCAATCGCGGCGTCGGTCGCAGAACCGCCCATCGCCAGTATTTCTTCGCCCGCTTCGGTTGCTCTCGGGTCAGCAGCGCTGACGGCACCGCGCGAAGATGGCTCGGCGGCTGGTGTTACCGCAGAGGTTGGCTCACTGTATTCGGCGCAACCGCCCAAAGAGGCGGCGAGGGCGAGGCAGGTAAGAAGTGTCTTTGTCATAGTTTCTCGCGCTATTCGGTTCCGATCGCTTCGGCAATGCTGGTGAAGCCGTCGCGCCGCATCAACCGCTCAAGCCCGCGAACGATCCGTGCACCAAGACCCGGACCTTCATAGACCATGGCGGAGTAGAGCTGGACCAGACTGGCACCGGCACGGATGCGCTCCCAGGCGTGATCGGCGCTGGATATCCCGCCAACTCCGACTAGGGGGATCGCGCCCCCGGTTGCCTTGCGGAAATCGCGCAGCCTCTCCAGCGCAAGCGCGCGCAACGGCGCTCCCGATAGGCCGCCCGTCTCGGTGGCATGGTGAGAGCGAAGTTCGGGACGCGAAATCGTGGTGTTGGAGACGATCAGTGCCCCGAGCTGTTTGTCGATCGCGATGCGGGCGATCGCATCGATATCGGCTGGTTCCAGGTCGGGGGCGACTTTGAGGAAGATTGGCGGTTTTGCGCCACCTTCCGCTTCCGCCCGTGCATCGATCACCGCGTCGATCAGCGACGTCAGCGCCGATTCGTCCTGCAGAGCCCTGAGCCCCGGGGTGTTGGGGCTTGAGATGTTCACGGCAAGGTAGCTGGCATAGGGTGCCATCATCCGCGTCATCGTCGCGTAATCCGCGATTCGATCTTCGGAATCCTTGTTTGCGCCGACATTGATCCCGAGAATACCCGGACGGGCCTGCCGCGCCTTGATTCGTGCCAGCGCCGCTTCACCGCCCGCATTGTTGAACCCCATGCGGTTAATTACGGCATTGTCCTCAACCAGCCGGAAAAGGCGCGGTTTGGGATTGCCCGCCTGCGGACGCGGCGTGATCGACCCGACTTCGGTGAAGCCAAATCCGAGCCCTAGCAATGCGTCGGGCACCTCGGCGTCTTTGTCGAAACCAGCCGCGACGCCCACGGGATTGGGAAACGACAACCCAGCCACATCGATCGAGAGCGGCCCTGCATCTTTGGGGCGAGAACCTACGCCTCGTGCCGGCAGCTTCTTGAGCGAGGCGATGGCAAGCCGGTGGCCCGTTTCCGAATCGAGAGCAAATATTGCGGGTTTGAGAAGTCGGAACAGCATTGCCGCCGCCTAAGCCAAATTCGATTCGCCTGTCGAGGGGTCGTTTGGCGATCAGCGATTGGCTCGGTTTGATGACGCAGAAGGCTCCTTAGCCCTGCGCCCCGATTCTAAGAGTCGGTAAAATCGCTAGAAAAATCACTTAGGGTTAAACCTTGTCGTTTGCATACAATTCTTCCCGCGGAAGTGTGGCTAGACATCTCCCTGCGACCCGAAGGGCTCGGAGCAGCAATGCGAAGAGTTCCTCAACTCAAATGGGCGGCCCACACACTGGGCCGCCCTTTTTTTGTGCCATTCTCAGTAAAACCAGTTACATGACGCGTGTCGGGGCGCTCGCATGTACGATTCTGAAGATCCATACACAGACCAGGACTCGCTGGATTTCGGTAAGGCCGATTACGAGCTTACCGCGTCATCGCTCATCACTGTCGATTACATCGCTCCTCCTGCAGCGATCAGCGACTATGTCACGACGCTCTATCACTTCCGCTGCGAAGAACCGGTTATCCGCGATATTCAGCCCGCGTCGGTCGGTCATCTCAGCCTGTTTCCGCGCGGCAAAGGCGAGATGCACTTTCGCGAAGGACACCGCGATCCCAATCCTGAAATCGCAATCCTGACGCCGCTTTCGACAGCGACGCCGATTATCGTCAACGGGCCATTCCATGTGATTGGCGCAGCGTTGACGCCGCTTGGATGGGCGTCGCTGACAGGTCTTCACGCTGGTGACTATCGAGATCGCTTGCGCGAGGCCAGTGAGATCCTCGGTGAGGATATTGGTCCAATCGGTCAGGACCTCATCCGAGATTATCGCTCGGGTACGAAAAGCGGCCGTGACTGCGCACTAGCTCTGGGCGAATATATTGGAGGCAAGGTCAAGCCCATCAATTCGCGCCATGCGGAGCTGATTCGCGTGGTGAACAATTGGCTTGGGTCGTCGCTGAATCCGGAACTGAGCGAATTGATGGGGAAAGCGGCCTATTCGGATCGTCAGGTTCAGCGCCTGACCGAACGGTACTTCGGGCTCCCGCCGCAAGCGTTGGCGCGCAAGTACCGGGCGTTGAGAGCCGCTGCCCTTCTGTCATTCCCTCAGCTCACTCCCGAGTTCGAAGCCGAATTGGGCAATGCGTTCTTTGATCAGCCGCACATGATTCGCGAGATCAACCGGTTTGCCGGACGGACGCCGGCACGCCTGTCGGACGATGACAACCCGTTTCTCAGCGAAATGATCGACCCAAAGAATTTCCGCGAGCTGGGATAGTTTGTGCGCTGCGCGGCACTTATTACGTGCTGCTACGTTATTCGTTTTTGGCAGCATCAACCGAGGGATCTTCATGCGCCGTTTCGTTCTGCTTTCCGCTTCCGCCTTTGCTCTTGCCGCTCCAGCGGTCGCGCCGACTCTGGCCGAGACTGCTCCCGAGAGTGCAGCTGAAGCGGCCCAATCGGGCATCAACATCCTGTTCGAAGAATACGATGTGGCACGGCTGGAACTGTCTCCGACAAGTAAGGCCTATCGCGGCATTCGCGACGAGGATTACGGCAAGTGGGACGAGGTTTCCGACGCCGCTGACGAACGCGAGCATCGGCTGCTCCAGGATAACGCAGCGAAGATGCGCGCGAGCTATGACCTAGGCGGCTTGTCCGAACAGGATGCGCTTTCTTACCGCCTGTTCGAGCTGACCGCCGAACGCAGCGCGTCACTCTATCCGTTTCGCAAGAATGGCTTTTTGTTCGATCACCGCCGAGGTGCGCATACCTCGATACCAGCGTTCCTGATCAACATTCATCGGATTAGCACGACGGAAGATGTAGATGCGTACATCTCTCGGATCGAAGGTATCGGGCCGCAGCTTGACGCCCTAATTGCCGAAAGCCGCGAACGAGCCAGTGCAGGCGTCATGCCTCCCGACTGGGTCTATCCATATGTGATTTCGGATCTGGAAGCACTGATCGCAGCCGGTGATGACAACGCCGTACTTCAGGACTTCAACCAGAAACTATCACCGTTCATTCCCGATCTGCCAGAAGGTTCGCAGGCGGAAGCCAGCATGGCTATTGCGATGATGGATATGGCTCGCGAGGCGTGGAATACGTCCGCACTCCCAGCTTACGAGCGCCTGCTTGCCGAAATGAAACGGCAGCAAGCGATCGCTCCGACCGACGATGGCATCTGGCGCTTGCAGAACGGTGATGAATACTACGCTGCTCTTCTCAAGAGCTACACGACGACCGATCTGACCGCTGACGAGATCCACAATATCGGCCTGGGCGAGGTTGAACGTATCCACGGTGAAATGCGCGCCATCATGACCAAGGTCGGGTTCAAAGGCAGTCTGCAGGACTTCTTCGAATTCACCCGCACAGACGACCGGTTCTTTTACGAGACGCGCGAGGACTATCTGCGCGACGCACAGGCCAAGCTGGATGCGATGGAAGTCAAACTGCCCGACTATTTCGGCAGGCTCCCCAAGGCAAAAATGATCATCAAGCCGGTTGAGGCGTTCCGTGAAAAGAGCGCCGGCAAGGCATTCTACCAAAGCCCCGCGCCAGACGGTTCTCGCCCGGGCACCTATTATGTGAACCTCTATAACCTCCGGGACATGTCGAAAAACGAGCTGGAGGCGCTCGCCTATCACGAGGGGTTTCCAGGCCACCACTTACAGCGCGCGCTGCAAACCGAACTCGGCGATCTGCCGCCATTCCGCCGGTTCGGTGGCTGGACGGCCTATACCGAAGGGTGGGGCCTCTACACCGAGGAATTGGGCAAGGACATGGGCTTCTATGAAGACCCGCATTCCGATTTCGGACGGCTCGGAATGGAGCTGTGGCGGGCCTGCCGGCTAGTCGTCGACACCGGCATCCACTCGAAGAAATGGAGCCGCGAGGAAGCGATTGCCTACCTTTCCGAGAGCACCCCCAATCCGCAGGGCGACGTGGTCAAGGCGATCGAGCGCTACATCACCACTCCGGGCCAGGCGACAGCCTACATGATCGGCAAACTCAAGATTATGGAACTGCGCGAAAAAGCCCGAACGGAGCTTGGAGACAAGTTCGACATTCGCGGGTTCCACGATACCGTGCTTGTCAGCGGACCGGTGCCGCTTTCGATTCTGGAAGAGAATGTCGATGGCTGGATTGCGAGCACGAAGGGCGTCTGATCGATTGAATGGTACCACAGGTATCTTCGATGTATTGAAATGTCGCTGAGGTACAATGCGCCCACCAATTCGCCCCTTAATCACTGTCCCCGCAGTATCCAAAATGGGTCAATCAGACCTGGTTTCGATACCTGTGGGTCGGTGTAGCTGAGGGTCGCTCCAGGCAGCTATGCCGACCCATTTTTCATTGGACTATTATGATCCGCCGCCGGAGCTCGGCAGGCATATCCTGACGACTTTTTGCTTCGAGACCGAAAACATACTGCTCGAAGACCGGCATCCCGGTGCATTGGGCCAGCTGGTTCTGTTTCCTAGCGGCGAAGGGGGCATTACGTTCGGCGATCGCTTCGATCCTGCCGGTCCCGGGGTCTATGCTTTCAGCGGTTTCAGTTCGGCAACTCCGATGCAGATGCAGGGGCCCTGGCGCGCAATCGGTGCGTCATTGTCACCACTCGGTTGGGCGGCGCTGACCAACAGACATGCTGGTGAACACTTTGATCGATTCTATCCTGCCGAGGAGCTGCTTGGTCCCGAGATTGCCCATTTTGCGCACGATCTCAATCGGCGGTTTCTGGCGGATGAAATCGAAGGGAAAGCCGCCTGCGATGAGCTGACCGCCTGGATCGCGCCGCGCCTTTCGACTGTGTCTTCTTCTCATGAAAAACTGATCGAAAGCACGATTGGCTGGCTTGGTTCGTCGCTCAATCCCGAAATGGAGAGGCTGTTTTCACAGCTAACCTATTCGCGCCGCCAGGCCGAGCGGCTGGTCGAACGATACTTTGGGTTGCCGCCCGCAGCCTTGGCGCGAAAATTTCGGGCGGTGCGCGCCGCCGCTCTGCTTTCGAAACAGGATCTGAGCGACGAAGCAGAAAGCGAGATTGCATTGGCATTCCACGATCAGCCGCACATGATCCGTGAAATCAGGCGCTTCTGCGGCTATACTCCAACACGGCTTGGAGGCCCTCAAGACCCGCTTTTCCACACGATGATCCAAATGAAGAACCTTGATCGACTCAAGGAGTTTCGAGCAATTGAATGAGTGAATCAGACGATCGACCAAAGCCGGCGATTGATGCCAGCACCGAGCATTTCAAGCTCACCTACTTTGATCCTCCGGAAGGTTTGGAGAAGTATATTCTGGCCACCTTCGACTTGCAGTGGAACGAGGATCTGATCGAGGATCGTCACCCCGGCGCGCTCGGCCAGTTGTTCTTTACGATCAAGGGACGCGGATATGCAAAATTCGGTGATCGTACCGACAAGGTTGATGGCGGTCCCATCCTCTTCAACGCTTTTGAAGTTGCCGCGCCATTTCATTTGAGAGGGCCTTGGCGATGTCTGGGGGCCTCACTTTCACCGCATGGCTGGGCCTCGCTGACACAGGCGCCTGTCAACACTCATGGCAATAGCTTCTTGCCCGCCAGTCAGGTGTTGGGCGAGGATATTGATCGTTTTTCGGATGAGCTGACCGAACGGTGTCTGGCAGGAGAAATTTCGGGAGAGCAGGCATGTGACGAGGTTGCGGAGTGGATTCGCCCTCGCCTGAAGCCTGTCCCAAAATCTCACGAAGACTTGATTGATGCGGTGCTTGCGTGGCTGGGGACTTCGCTAAATCCTCCTGTCGAAGCGCTTTTCTACGGTCGGGATTATTCGCGCAGGCAGATTGAGCGCCTGGTGCTGCGCTATTTCGGGTTCACTCCAAGCGCGCTTGCGCGTAAGTTTCGGGCAATCCGCGCCGCCAATCTCTTGTCGCAGCCCGATCTCACCGACGAAGCAGAAGCCGAGATCGCCGAAGCATTCTTCGATCAATCCCACATGGCTAAGGAGATCCGCCGCTTTTGTGGGTATACGCCTTCGCGTCTTGGCGGGGAGGGTGGACCCATGTTTCAACGATTAACGCATATGCAGAATCTGGAGCGCCTTAAGCCGTTTCGCGTGGTCGGATAGAGGTCTCACGCGCGTGAAACGCTAACGACTCGCAACAGGCGCATTTGCGTTGAATTCCGACCAAATTGCTCTTATTTCCCAATTCGGAACGAATCTGTCCGAATTACTGTTTGAGTTGCATGCGCCTTTCGAATCTCGCTGACTATGCTGTCATCACCATGTCGCAGGCCTCGCGTCATTGCGGCGATGGGCGTGTGAGCGCAGCGGAATTGGCGGCGGAAACGGGCTTACCGGTGCCAACTGTGCAGCGGCTGGTTTCCAAATTGACCGCTGCAGGCCTGCTACGCTCGGAACGAGGCGCGCGCGGCGGTTTGCAGCTTGGCCGCCCGGCAGCTGCGATCACCGTTGCCGACATTGTGGAAGCGGTGGAAGGGCCAATTGCGCTCACCGCCTGCGTCGACGGCGTCGATTGCGATTTCGAGGCCAATTGCACGATGAAACCGCACTGGCCTGTGATCAACAGCGCGCTACGCGGCGCTCTGGCGGCTATCTCTCTCGATCAATTGCGCAATCCTCCTGCGCCTGAACTGACCAATCCTCTCAAAGAAGAAGCGGCCTAATGACCGATAATCTTGATCTCGAAACTCCAGAGATGCCAAAGGAAATGGATGCGGATGCGAAGGATGCAGCCGCAGCGGCGGCCGAGTATGAGCACGGTTGGTCGGCGGATATCGACACCGAGTTCGCGGAAAAGGGTCTGAGCGAAGACACTGTCCGCTTCATCTCCGGCAAGAAGGGTGAGCCGGAATGGATGCTCGACTGGCGGCTGAAAGCGTTCCGCATGTGGGAGCAGATGGAAGAGCCGGATTGGGCGAAGGTCGGCTATCCGAAAATCGATTATCAGGACGCCTATTATTACGCCGCGCCGACCAAGAAGGTCGAGCTGGATTCGCTCGACGATCTCGATCCCGATATCAAGGCGGTCTATGACAAACTCGGCATCCCGCTCGGTGAGCAAGAGGTTCTGGCTGGCGTAAAGGGCGCGAAGAAAGTCGCGGTGGATGCGGTGTTCGACAGCGTCAGCGTCGCGACCACTTTCCGTGAGGAATTGAAGAAGGCCGGCGTGATCTTCCTCTCCATTTCCGAGGCGATCAAGGAATATCCCGAGCTGGTCAAAAAGTGGCTCGGCAAGGTCGTGCCGCAGCGCGACAACTACTTTGCGGCGCTTAACTGCGCGGTCTTTTCCGATGGCACCTTCGTCTATGTGCCAGAGGGCGTGCGCTGCCCGATGGAGCTCAGCACCTATTTCCGCATCAATGCGGAGAATACCGGCCAGTTCGAACGCACGCTGATCATTGCGGAGAAGGGGTCCTACGTCTCCTATCTCGAAGGCTGCACCGCGCCGATGCGCGACGAGAATCAGCTGCATGCCGCCGTGGTCGAGCTGGTCGCGATGGAAGACGCCGAGATCAAGTATTCGACCGTCCAGAACTGGTATCCGGGCAATTCCGAAGGCGTCGGCGGCATCTACAACTTCGTGACCAAGCGCGGGCTGTGCCAGGGCGATCGATCCAAGATCAGCTGGACCCAGGTTGAAACCGGCTCTGCGGTGACGTGGAAGTATCCGTCTTGTGTCCTGAACGGCGAAGACAGCGTCGGCGAGTTTTATTCAGTCGCCGTGACCAACAACTTCCAACAGGCCGACACCGGCACCAAGATGATCCACAACGGGCGCGGATCGCGCTCGACGATCATCTCCAAAGGGATCAGCGCGGGCAGATCGAACAACACCTATCGCGGCCTGGTTCGCGTTGGTCCGAAAGCGGATGGCGTGCGCAACTTCACGCAGTGCGACAGCCTGCTGCTCGGCGATGAGAGCGGCGCGCACACTGTGCCCTATATCGAAGTGAAGAACCCCAGCGCGCAGATCGAGCACGAAGCGACCACCTCAAAGATCAGCGACGACCAGATGTTTTACGCCCAGCAGCGCGGGTTGGACGAAGAAGAGGCCGTGGCGCTGATCGTCAACGGCTTCGCCAAGGACGTGCTGAAAGAGCTGCCGATGGAGTTTGCGGTCGAAGCGCAGAAGTTGCTGGCGATCTCGCTTGAGGGGAGTGTGGGCTAGTGTCGATGGAAAATCTCGTGGTTTGGCAGGACAGCGGAATGCCAACAGTTTCCGAGATCAACGCAAAGTGCCAGGACTCAGGCCATTCGGTGGAGTTTGATTCCACGATCGAGATGTTCAATCACACCGGCTATCTGCCAGCGAAACTTGACGGTCATGAAACTGGCTTCGAGTTTTACTATCTTTCGAAGGACAGCCCCGACCTTATCGAACTGGATCCGTACTTCAAGGACTCGCAGGGAGTTATGTCTGTAACCCGAGGGGACTTCAGGGAAAATCTAGTTGCGCTTATATTCTTGCAGGCCGTCTCGCAGCTCACCGATGGTGCCTATTTGGGACTATCCTTCGACATCGCAAAAAATTCAGCCGACACGCCTGGGTATCTGCAATCTGAGATTGAAGGGATGCGGGTTGAGGTGGAGCGAGAAGAGCGAAAAGCGGCGGAGCGCCTCGAGCGACAGAAAGCTCGTTCGGAAACAGAAGGCCCGCCCCCTCTTCATTCTGAACAAAAAGCGGCTCCAAAGTCGAAGGGTAGTTTTTGGTCAAGATTGTTTGGTCTTGACCAATGACTGAACGCAAAACCCTAGGCATCCGTACCGGCTCTGGTGATGATGACGTTGCAGCGACCCTCAACAAGAAGGGGCGCGGGTGGAAGATTTCGGATTCGCGTCTTGATGAGCTGCACAACCAGGCGCGTGAGCGGCGGCGGTTTTCGTCCGACGCTCACAAGGCGCTCGCTAAGCGTTTCGCGACGGCCAATCTTGGGCGGCACACGTTCAAGCGCCACGCTGTTGTCGGCAGCGCGATAGTCGACTTCAATTGCCACTCGCTCGGCATGGCGGTCGATATCTTCGAGGATGGCGATAACGAAGCGCTGGCCTCGCGCCGGGACAAGAGTCTGGAGGCGGTCGGCATCAAGGTGATGCGGATCAAGGCTTCCGAGATACTCGACAATATGGACGGTGTGCTGGAACGTATCACCGCCGGGATGCGCATGCGCATCGAAGACCGAAAAGCGAGCCGCAGAGCGCGCGATAACGATAGCGACTCCAGTTCAGGCGAAGATCAGAGAAGGGACTGATACGATGATCTCAACCGCAATCGCACTCATTATGAGCCTCCAAGGCGTTGGCACAACTGCCGTGGCAATCCGCAATGATGATCCCGAGACATGGACAGTCGAATATCCACGTGTGATTCAGCCTTATGTGGCCGACTATCGTGGCTGTTTGACCTTTGGGATGCGTTACGTGACAGGCGTTGCCGATTTTGAAGAACAACACCGCAGCGATGTGCCGCGATGCGAGCAGGTTCGCGCTCAGTCGATTGCGATATCGATCAATACTTTCGCAGATGCCAAGACCAAATTGACCGAAGCGCAGCTTGAAGAACTCTTTGACGATATTGGCAAGATTCACATCCAGCGCGGGCGTGATCTCGATGAACAGTTCGCCATGCGCATTGCCGCAGTTCAGCGCGCTGAGGCTGAAGGACCGCCTGCTCGCCCCAAACCGCTGGTGATAGATCTGCCTGATCCTTCGGTCGTGAAGTCTCGGTCCAGCTCACCTGCGCCGTCGCCCTCTTCCTCCGATTTCGTCGGAAAATAGTACAGAGATCAACATGCTGACAATCAACAACCTCCGAGCCCAAGTTGGCGATACCGCCATTCTCAAGGGCCTGACATTGCAAGTCGCAGTCGGAGAGATTCATGCCATCATGGGCCCCAACGGGGCGGGCAAGTCCACCTTGTCGAATGTCCTCGGCGGTAAGCCTGGCTATGAAGTGACGGCTGGCTCTGTGGAGTTCCGTGGTCAGGATCTGCTCGATCTGGACCCGCATGAGCGTGCCGCTGCGGGCCTGTTTCTTGGCTTCCAGTACCCAGTAGAAATTCCCGGTGTCTCGAACGTTCAGTTCCTGCGCGAGGCACTGAATTCGCAGCGCAAGGCGCGCGGCGAAGAAGCGCTATCGGGCGGCGAGTTCCTGAAGCTCGCCAAGGAAAAGGCCGGTCTGCTGAAAATGGACATGGAAATGCTCAAGCGGCAGGTCAATGTCGGCTTTTCGGGCGGTGAGAAGAAGCGCGCCGAGATGGTGCAGATGGGCATTCTCGACCCCGCCTTTGCGGTGCTCGACGAGACCGATAGCGGCCTCGATATCGATGCGCTGCGGATTGTTGGTGAAGGGATCAACGCGATCATGCGTCAGCCCGGCAAGGGCGTGCTGCTGATCACCCATTATCAGCGACTGCTCGACGTCGTAAAACCCGACAAAGTCAGCGTTCTGGCTGATGGCCGGATCGTGCAGACCGGCGGGCCGGAGCTGGCGCTGCGGCTCGAAGACGAAGGCTACGATGCTCTCGTGAACGAAAGTCTCGTCGATGCCTGAGGCCGCCACTCTTCCGACGCGGCGCGATGAAGCATGGCGCTATGCCGATATGGACTTCATTGCGCAGTCCGATCCGGCGGTGATCAATCACTGGCGCGTGTTGGACGTGCCTGCGGGGGAAACCCGTTTCGAATACACGGCGCATGACGCCGGAGCAGATTCGCCGGGCATGGTCGATCGGCTCAGGGTGCATGTCGGCAAAGGCGGAAGGTTCGAAGCGTTCAAGGTCATAACCGGCGGCAAATATGCACGGGTCGAATTGGAAGTGACTCTGGACGAAGGCGCGCATTTTGAGTTTGGCGGCGTCACCATTGGCGGCGGCGAAAAAGTGCAGGAATTCGTGACGACTACTGTCCACGCACAGCCCGGTGCGACGTCGAATCAGACGGTCCGCGCGGTGCAATGGGGCACGGCGACTGGCAATTTCCTGGGTGAGGTCAAGGTGGCCCGGCACGCGCAGAAGACTGACGCTGCGCAGAGCTTCAAAGGTCTACTGCTGGAGGCCGGCGCCAGCGCCAATGCGGTGCCGCAGCTGGAAATTTTCGCCGACGACGTGAAGTGCGCACACGGCGCGACCGTCGGAGAACTCGATGAGGCGGCGCGCTACTACATGGCCGCGCGCGGATTATCGCCTGAGCTTGCGCAGAAGCTGCTGGTGCAGGCCTTCATCGGCGACGCATTTGTTGCGCTTGACGATGAGGCCACGCGCGAACGGCTTCTCGAAAAGGCATTGGAAGCATTGGAAGGGAGAGTGTGATGATGAAAAAGTATCTGCTTGCGACACTACCGGTAGCTGGACTTCTTGTGGGAGGAGCGACGGTGCTTCACGCCGAGGACACGAAGAGTGCCGAGGCTCCGCCGGTCAGCGCGTTCAGCCCCATCCAAAGATACGCCATTAGCTATGATGATCCGCGCGACATCGCAGAGTTCTATTTGCGAGACTTTGGTATCAAGGCTCGTGATGCCGAATTCGAGGAGATTGACCATCCCAGCGATGTGTCGATGCGGATCGTGATGGTGACAGTCGATGGAATACGCGACGATTCGGTGCGCGGCATTCAACTGCGCTTAGGCGTGCGAGCCAATGCAGGAAGCTGGGAAGCGGTTGAAGCTGGCATGCGGCGCAAATGCGCCCGTGGTGACGATGCCGGGAAATGGACGAAAGCGGTATGTCCGTGAGCCTGATCGCCAGCCTTTTGTTGCTCCAATCCATGCCGGGTATCGTTCAGCAGCGCACGCCGGAGCTCGATGCGGCAAACGATTGCTTGATCGCCAAGACAAACGAATGGCTACAAAAACACGACTGGCACCCGGCGGATGCTGAGCGTTGGCGCTGGGCAACCAAGATTGTCGAAAAATGCGCGTCCGAGGTAGAGGCAAGTGCACTTTCGATTTCGGAGCCGGGTAATCCGGTAATGCAAATCTATCGCAGCGGCGCCGAAATCAGGATTACCAACCATCAGCTTCGGAAAGCTGAAGCGCTCTATTATGTCGACGGCATCATTAGAGATCGATTTCCGCCCAAAGCGGAGAATTCTGAGTGAACGCACCCGCCGCCTTGGACACGCAAACCATCCGCGATCTGCGCGCCGACTTTCCGGGCCTCGTGACCCGGGACGGCGCGCCGTGGCATTATCTCGATACCGCCGCGACGGCCCAGAAGCCGCGTCAGGTGATCGATGCGATGGCGCGTGCCTTGGGTGAGGATTATGCGACCGTACATCGCGGGGTCTATTCGCGTTCTGCCGAGATGACGCTAGCCTATGAAGGTGCGCGGCGAACGATTGCGACATTCCTGGGTGGGCGCGAGGATGAGATCGTCTTCACGCGCGGCGCGACTGAGGCGATCAACCTCGTTATGAATAGCTGGGGCCGAGCAAACCTTAAGCCGGGCGATCGCATCCTGCTCTCGCAGTTGGAGCATCACTCGAATATCGTCCCGTGGCAGATGGTGGCGGAGGCCACCGGCGCTGAAATCGATGTCTGCCCACTGACCGTTGATCACCAGATCGATCTCGACGCTGCTGAAGTCATGCTGACGGATCGGCACAAGCTGGTCGCATTCTGCCACGTCTCGAATGTGCTCGGCAGCGTGCTCGATGCGCCGCGCGCTGCGGCTTTGACACACAGAGTGGGCGCAAAGCTGCTGCTCGATGGCTGCCAGTCGGCACCGCACATGTCAGTTGATGTGACGACGTTTAATTGCGATTTCTATGTCTTCAGCGCGCACAAGCTCTACGGGCCGACCGGGATCGGCGCCTTGTGGGCGCGGAGCGAAATTCTGGATGCCATGCCCGCATGGGAAGGCGGCGGATCGATGATCGACCGCGTTACCTTCGAGAAGACCACCTATGCACCCGCCCCGCAGCGCTTTGAGGCGGGCACCCCGGCCATCACCGAAGCTGTCGCGTTCGCCGCTGCTGCTGACTACGTCACCGAAATCGGCACGGCCCGCATTCACGAAACCGAGGCTGCGCTGGTCGCGCGCCTGCGCCGCGAATTGGGTGCGATGAACGATGTGACACTCTTCGGCCCGGCGGACAGCGCCGGAATTGTCAGCTTTGCGATCGACGGAATCCACCCGCACGATCTCGGCACGATTCTGGACGAAGCCAATGTCGCGATCCGCGCCGGGCACCATTGCGCACAGCCTTTGATGGACTATCTCGGCGTTCCCGCGACCGCGCGCGCCAGCTTCGGCGTCTATTCGACCGATGCCGATGTCGATGCGCTGCTCGAAGGCATTGCCCGCACAAGACGAATTTTTGGAAGAGAGTAGGCCCATGAACAAGCCCACTGAAGAACGCGAATTTGTCGCAGCTCCGGCTCCGAATGACGAGGTGATTGCAAAACCACCCCGTGCGCGCGTGTCCGATGCGGTCGATCCCGATGAAGGCGAGACGGATGCTGCTCCTGCTAAGCGTGAACGCGACTATCTCGATGGCTTCCTCGCCGCCAAGCCTGCCGAAGGTCCTGTGGGTGGCCCCGGTAGCGAGCTCCAACAGGCCGTGATTGATGCGCTTAAGGAAATCTACGACCCGGAGATCCCGGTCAATATCTACGATCTCGGCCTGATCTACGGCGTCGAAGTCGATGACGAAGCCGATGCGACTGTAACAATGACGCTGACGACGCCGCATTGCCCGGTCGCTGAGACAATGCCCGGTGAAGTCGAACTGCGCGCGTCCTCTGTGCCTGGAATTCGCGATGCCGAGGTGAATCTGGTCTGGGACCCGCCATGGAGCCCCGAAAAGATGACCGACGAAGCGCGGCTCGAACTGGGGATGCTGTGATGAGCACCAAAACCAGAGAACGTCCAGCCGCTGTCATTCTGACCAAGGGTGCCGAGGATCGCATCGCACACCTGATGAGCAAGGCTCCGGACGATGCGATCGGTGTCAAACTCTCAACCCCGCGCCGAGGCTGTTCAGGCCTTGCCTATTCGGTCGATTACGTCGCCGAAGAGGCCAAATTCGACGAGAAAATCGAAACGCCGGGCGGCATTTTCTACATCGACGGCGCGAGCGTGTTGTATCTCGTTGGGTCGACCATGGATTGGCAGGAAGACGATTTCACCGCCGGGTTCGTGTTCGAAAACCCCAACGCCAAGGGTGCGTGCGGTTGCGGCGAGAGCTTTATGGTCTGACTTCAGGGCTCTGCGCCTATGGCGAACAGCGGTGTAGTGTGATAGTAAGGCACCTATGGCTGAGCGGAAACCTGACTACAAGAAGCGCTACGAAGAACTGATGCGCAACGCGGGCGAGCGTAGGCGCACAATTTCGGCACGCACGCTCGAGAATGAGCGTCGCTTTCGCATTGAGCAGAAACGCCTTGCGCAGCAACGCACCAACGTAGAGCGCACCGCGCGGGTTGAGCGCGACTTACGCCAACACGCCAAGCTTGTGCGTGTGGTAGCGCTGATCCAGCGCGAATTGGCGGCGCTCCAAGTGAAACTGGATACCGCGACCGATAGAGATGAAATCATCCTGCTCAAGGCCGAAATCGCGCATTTGCGGGTGCTCAAGACAAACTTGAGCCAAAGGCCGCCACGTAAACCGCCGGAGAGCGGAATGCGCATGCCCGCAGTTCCACCACGCGGGCCGTTACCGAAACAAGGCGGCGCCGAAGCACCGCTCGATTTCGGCGCGTAGCGGTCAGTCTTCCTCGGCCAGCCGCGCGATCAGGCGGCGTTCGAGATCGTCGATCTGTCCATCGCCATCGATTTGCGCATCGACCCAGCTTTGTTCTTGGTCGGTGACAGCATCACCGGCGGCAAAGTCAACGGCATAGTCGTTCTGCGGACCGTCCGTGCCTTTGAGGTGCTCTATAGCCCAGTCGATGCGTTCGCCGACACCTGCTGTGCTGTTCGCCATCGCGCCCAGAAATGCGCCGTGGCCTTTGCTTTCGGTTTCGACGAATTTCACCAGCTCCAGCTTGCGCTCGTGGCTCAATTGCGCGTTGTCGAGCGTGAAGCCGCGCAGGAAGTTGCTCACCCCGTCGACGAACAGGTCTGCCCATTCGGGAGCGTTCTCATCTTCCAGCGTTGCGTCTTTCAGACGGAACAGAAGCTCGGCATCGAACCGGCTCACGGCAGCGGGGCCATAGCCTCCGCTGGCAAAGATCACCCGGCGCAGGATCCTGCATTCGGCGGAGCTGATGTGTGTGGCCGACAAATCGCCGCCGCAGCGGGTCGGGCCGGTTCCGGTGAGCACTTCGCGTTCGATTTGTTCCAGAACATAATTCTTGAGGCGAACAGGCACGTTTTCAGCACGTTCGACGATCCGGACGATGGTTTCCAGTTCGACCATGCTGTCGACCACGCCATCGTGATCGACCTGCGCAATAAGCCATGCCGCCTCGGAATCGTTGCATTGCAGGCGCGGCTTAGTGCCATTGAGCACATATTCGCCAATCGCTTCGACAAAGAAATCGCACCATTCTTCTGAGCGCTCGCTCAATGAATTGTTGAGCGCAAACAAAGCCTCGGCTTCGTCCTGATGGATCACACCATCGCCCCAGCCCTGGCGGCGAAGCGCCAGGACTTCCTCTGGCGAAACCTGTCCATCGTCCGCTGCGCGCTGCGCAAGCTCAGAAAAATGCGTCGTCATATGCCGGTCAAACCCTCTGCAATTCGCGCATCTTATGGCACGAACGCACTTAAGACGGGGTTACCAAGCCGATTTACCGTCGCTCTATCTCGGCGATACAGGCCGCCCGATCGACTTCGCCCCCGCCGGAGCGCAAGCGGGCATCGACATGCGTTGCGACCGGTTCTGACCCTGCTTCCAGCGGGTAAAGGAAGATGTCGAGCACACAGCGATCGCTGGAAAATTGCAGCTTGCGCGCGTCTCCCTCTGCCAAGTCGATCCGCGCGGATCCAAACCGTGCAGTGAGTGTTGTGGCGCGCGCACCAATCACTCCGTCCAATCCGCGCTGGCGCATCACTTGCGGCGGGCGGAAGGCCCCGTTTGAAGGCGGAGCCGAGACCGGCGGGCGCGCAGCGGTCGAAGCGGTTCGGGCGGGCGCCGTCCCGGAGCCACCGGCGCAGGCCGAGATCGCAAGGGCGGAGAGCAAGGCAGCAAGTTTACGCATGGGCAGACCCCTTTGATCCCAGGCGATTCATTGCACCATGCGTCACATGCGTTCCTGCCGCCGCGCCGATAATCGGAGCGAGCAACCCTGCCAGCGGCACCAGCATGAGCCCGGCGATTGCGCCGCCCAGCACAAACCGGTCAAAGCCGCTTACCGGGCTTCCCACTGGCTCATCACCGCAGTGCCGCAGCCAGGCCATATCGGTCAGCTCACGGCCCAGCAGGACAGCGTTGACCAACAGGAATACGATCGCTGGTCCAATCGCAGTAAACATCAGGACTACCGCGAACGGCAGCGCCAACAGGTTGAACAGCACCGCGCGCCCGGCACCCCTCAGCGAATTGGCAAGATCGCGCTTGAACGGCAGCTTTTTCGCGCGGCACGCTGCCTCCGGATAATGCTGCATTTCGACAGCCGCGACGATCTCATCGGCGAAAAACTGGAGCACTGCGAGTGCGACAACGCGAAACAGCAACCACGCTGCAAGCAGCGTCAGGATAATTGCCGCAACGGCTTCCAGCGTCCCGCCTGCCGACCACGCGTACTCGTTCCCGATCCAGAGCAGGATGCGATAGACCCCGTAGCCACCGATAACGAACAGCAGCAGTGTGATGCCGATGCTTTTCACCGCGACCTTCACCACCGCCGGATCGGCGAGCTGGCGGGCGGCCTTGAACAGGGAAGCGATAACCGGAGACATCAAGACCCCGAATGCGCCAGCCGGGCAGCGCAAGTCAAACCGGTTCACCGGGCCATCCGCAGATCATCTCGCCCCTTGGCCTAGCGCGCCTACCCCGCTAGGCGATCCGCAACCTTCCCTGATCCCAAACAACAGGACCAATATTTGTGACCGAACCGCGTTATGACGTGATCGCCATCGGCAATGCCGTGGTCGACGTAATTGCATCGTGCCAGGAAGAGCTAATCGAGGAATTGCAGCTTAATCGCGGCGGCATGACCCTGATCGATGAGGCCCGCGCCGACGAGCTCTACAATGCGATGCCGCCGGCTCGCGAAGTTTCGGGCGGATCGGCTGCGAACACCTTGGCGGGGCTTTCCACGCTGGGGCTGCAATGCGCGTTTATCGGCCAGGTCGCCGATGATCAGCTTGGCAAAGTATTTCGCCACGACATGAAGGCGACCGGGATCGATTTCGACACCCCCGCCCGTGATGGCGAACCCGCGACGGGACGCGTGCTTATCTTCGTGACGCCCGATGGCGAGCGGACGATGAACACCTTCCTTGGCGCAGGCCAGTTTCTGCCAGCCAGCGCGCTGGACGAGGATCTGATCGCAAGCGGCGCGATCCTCTATCTCGAAGGCTATCTGTGGGATCCCGAAGAGCCCCGCCGCGCGATGCGCCGCGCAATTGAAGTTGCCCGCGATGCCGGTCGCAAGATCGCCTTCACCGCCAGCGAAAGCTTCGTAATCGACCGCCATGGTGACGATTTCCGCGCGATGATCGATGACGGCGTGATCGATATCTTGTTCGTCAACGAAAGCGAGCTGGCGACGCTGACCGGCGAAGACGATTTCGAAGCCGGGATTGCGGCGGTTTCGGGCAAGGTCCCGGTCCTGGTCGCAACCCGCAGCGAAAAAGGCGCGGTGGCCATCGCGCATGGTGAGCGCGCCGAAGTCGCCGCTGTGCCCGTGACCAAAGTGGTTGATACGACCGGCGCAGGCGATCAGTTCGCCGCCGGTTTCCTCTCCGGCTTCGCACGCGGCGAGCCGCTGACCAGTTGCCTCAAACGCGGCGCGATTGCAGCGTCCGAGGTCATTTCACATTACGGCCCGCGCCCCGAAGCAGACATGAAAGCGATGATGGCGGAGAGGTTGTAGCCCGTCCGCGCGCAAGGATGGGCGTGCGGAAGCAAAGAACTCAAAGTTGACACACCTGACACGGTGTCACCCAGTGTTTTACGCGAATTACCTCAGGAATAGAGAGGGTTGTGTGCGAGGGGCGAAGTTGACACTTTTCCAACTCGAAATGCGCATTGGTTCAGGTTCAACGATTTCAAAGAGCGGGCGAAATCTACCCGTCCCCAGCCGAGTAGGAAAGCGCGCACCTTTCTTGCGGTACGCAGCGGTGATAGCCCCCGCTTATGGCATCGAACTGGTTGAATACGGCGCTCGGCTTGGCCGCGATCGGGGTGCTTGGGGGCTGCGCGCCTGATCCAATCCCCGCCGGCGCCCGACCCGACATCACTCTGAAAAACGGGATTGTATGGTATTGGCAACAACCCGTTGAAGGCGGCTGCGTCGACTGGATGGCCCAGGAAGCCTGGGTTGATGCGAGGGTGCAGGTGGAAACCGAATGCGTTGAGCGGGGGACCACGGAGTATGGCGAGGTCAATGGCCTGTCTTACTCGTCCAGCTTCGACGAGATTACTTTCCACGGATACTGGCCCTGGTCCCCAAACACATCCTACGATTTGATGGTGTTCGATGAGGATGGGAACTGGATCGAGACCGAACCATGTCCACACGAGCTCGCAGAAGCCGATCTGCGAAAGCTGCGGGCAGTTGTGGAGCAGGCTCTTCAGATCTCCTCGAGCCAAGGAGAGACGAAAGTTTTGGGTCGCGTCGAGGAGCGCCTTGCAATGACCGACGGCACCGGTCTTGCTGTGTCACAATTCGGCTGTTCGCACCGACCTGACGACCCGTCCTGGCGCGATACGGCAGCTCGGCCCAATCCGTGGACGGACGAGTAGTTGTTGGAGCAACCCTCCTACTTCACCCGGCGAAAATCACCCCGACGCAAAGTGATCATGTAGTCGGCGATCTCCTCAGCCTGTTCCGGGGAGAGATCGAAATCCATCACTTCGGGATAATTGTGCGCGTCGGTAAGCCAGGCGGCGAGCGTGTCTTCGCTCAACCCCTCGCGATTAGCGATGGAATCGAAGCTTGGCGCGGCTGGATTGGGCGAAAGAAACGGCGGCTGCACGGCGTGGCATCCGCCGCATGCGGCTTCAACGAAGGCAGGCGGTTCGGGCGCAGCCGTTTGCGGCGCTTGCGTGCCGGTCGTTTGGCAGGCGGCCAATGGCACGGCGGACAGGGCGAGGATCAGGGCGCGATAGGTCATGCACCAAGACAACCACACCACGGTGAATCAATCATTGATCGACATCAATAACGCGGGTCTCGAAGGCGTGCGCGCATACATCAAGTTCAACTTGTGCTTGGCAAGCGATCCCGCCCGAGGGGACTGAGTCGGACGGGATCGCAGGGACAGCCAGCGGCGTCCTATCGCGCGGCCACCTTCGCGGTGCTCAGGGCCTGCGCGATCAAAGCGTCGCGCAGTGGCCGAACTTCCTGCGTCTTGGCTTCGACGCATTTGCGGAAGCTGATCCAGGCGGGAAGGCCCGGGCTCTTATGGACGGCGCAGACCTTGTCGATCGCCGAGCTGAGCCGCTGGTCGAGCACTGTGCGCCCCCGTTCGCTGCTCAGGTTCAGATCGGCTGCGGAAACGGTAACAGTGCGGGTGTCGGGGCCGCTGGCCACTGCAGGCGAGGCAGCTGCGGCGAGCGAAAGGGCGAGTGTGAGTGCTAGTCTTTTCATGGGTCACCTCCGTGTTTGGGTGACCACTAGTTGTCCCATCAATCGCGACAGTACCAACAAAACGCTGGCTTCAACCATAAGCCACACTTATAGTATTGCGATGTCGAACCTTCCTCCCCTTGCAGCGATCCGTGTGTTTGAAGCGGCGGCGCGCCACGGGAATTTCACCCGCGCGGCGGAAGAGCTCGGACTGACACAGGCAGGCGTCAGCTATCAGATCAAGGTGCTGGAGGAGCGCGTCGGCACCGTTTTGTTCGTGCGACAAGGGCGTGGGATGGCGCTGACCCCGGCGGGCGAAGCGCTCTCGCCGCGCATCTCGCAGGCGTTCTCCGACATGGAGGGTGCGTTCGAAGGGTTGCGCGGCGATGATGACGCGGTGCTGTCGATCGCCTGCGCGGAAACTATGGCAACGCAATTCCTTGCGCCGCGTCTCGGCTGCTTTCAGCTTGCCCATCCGGATATCGCCGTCCGGATCGATGTCAGTGACCGGATTGTCGACCTTGAGGCGGGCGATTGCGATGTGGCGATCCGCTACACTCAGCATCCGCCCGAGCGGTTGCACAGCCATTTCCTGATGCGCGGAGGGATTGCGCCAGTTGCGAGCCCGTCCTTTGTGGAAGCCAATGCGCTCGGTGCACCAGCAGACCTGACCCGCAACCGCCGCGTCTCGCCCGATTACCCGTGGTGGCAGCGCTGGGACGAAGCGACATGCAGCGAGTCCGCATCTCAACCAAGCAGCAGCGGGGCGCTGCAATTCGACTCGCAAATACTCGACGCACAGGCAGCGATCAGCGGCCACGGTGCTGCGCTTCTGATGCCGCCAATGTTTCAGAACGAGTTGCGGGACGGCCGCCTGATCCGCCCTTTCGCACAGGTGGCATGGCTCACCCACAGCTTCCGCCTGGTCTACCCCGAAGTCCGCAAGAACTCCGCCAAGGTGCGGGCGTTCAGAGCGTGGCTCGACAAGGAACTGCGTGAGCTAATGGGTGACGATCCGGAGGTATTTTTGATGGAGGGTGGGGTTGATCAACGTTGATTCGCTAGCCGAAGAGCGCAAGCCCACAAGCTAACAATCTGTCAAATTTTGAGCGCGACTCGCGACTCGATTGGGCCTCAAGAGTCAATTTTCTGCGGGTTTTGAGGACGTTGATTCTGGGAAAGTCTCATCCAGCCTGTGGGTAAACGACTTTTCCCCGACAAGATTTTTCCTCTTGCCAAGCGATTTTCTCTAGGAATCTCGCAGAGTCGCACCGTGCATCTCAGATGAAATCATGGCAATCTAGGCCGCTTACGATATCCACAGGCTTATTCCTCTTGCGCGAACCCCAATCGTGATTCACGATACTCATGGGCAACGAAAAGCCGAGCCCTCCATTCGAAGGACTCGGCCCTTTCGTTCGCTGGGGTGACTAGAAGCCGCCCAGTGCGATCCGGCTGCTACCAAACAGCATCCTCAAACTGCGGATGTTTGCCGGATCGGTCAAGGCTTCTTCGATAGAAGGAGCCCTCATTATGGGACGTAAAGTAGCGCGCCAAACGGCGCATCGTAGTTCAGTTGATGGTCGCTTTGTGACGGAGAAGTATGCCGATAAGCATCCGCGCGAAACCGAACGAGAGAAAATCAGAAGACCTGATTGGAAGCGCTAATGCTGTTGGCGTCTTTCAGTTCGACAGCAATCTCGCACGCGAGATATGACCCACCCTCAGGGGGGCTCCACATCGTGTTTACGAGTGGGCGTGGATATGATTTCTGCGGTGTCCCTCAGTGGGTTTGGCAGGGCCTTTGCTCTGCCTCATCGACCGGTACTTATTACAATGATGTAATCCGAGATAACTATCAGTGCTGAGTGATGATGGGGGCTGACGTTTGGCTCCCATCATCTATTGTTCTCCCGCTCAATTTCCCGCCAGCCAATATCCCGCCGGCAGAATCCGCTCTCGAACTGCACCGCATCCACCGCGCGATACGCTGCTGCCTGTGCCTCGGTGACGTTCGCGCCCATTGCAGTCACGTTCAGCACGCGGCCACCATTCGCAACCAACGCGCCGTCCTTCATCGCTGTCCCGGCATGGAAGACTTTCGCGCCCTCTGCCTCAGCCTCTCCAAGATTGATTACGCCGCCCTTTTCCGCAGATCCGGGATAGCCCTTGGCGGCCATCACCACGGTTAGCGCGGTGTCCTCGGCGAACTGCGCCTCAATGCCCGCCAACTCGCCCTTCGCGCAGGCCAGCATTACCTTCACCAAATCGCCCTGAAAGCGCATCATCAGCACCTGGCATTCGGGGTCGCCGAAACGGCAATTGTATTCGATCAGCTTCGGGCCGTCGGCCGTCAGCATCAGCCCGGCATAGAGCACGCCTGAATAGGGCATGCCCTCGGCGCGCATGGTTTCGACCGTTGGGCGGATGATTTCGTCGATGGCGCGCTGTTGCAGCTCAGCAGTCAGCACCGGGGCGGGGGAGTAGGCGCCCATGCCGCCTGTGTTCGGCCCTACATCGCCTTCGCCTACACGCTTGTGATCTTGCGCCGTGCCGAACGGGAGTATCGTCTCGCCATCGGTCAGGGCGAAGAAGCTCGCTTCCTCGCCGGAGAGGAACTCCTCAATCACCACTTCGGCTCCGGCTTCGCCGAATTGTCCGCCAAACATGTCAGCGAGTGCGATTTCCGCCTGCTCGATCCCTTCGGCGATCACCACACCTTTGCCCGCTGCGAGACCGTCTGCCTTCAGCACATACGGCGGCTGAAAGCGGGTCAGAGCCGCGCGGGCTTCGTCGAGCGCAGTGGTACGTACATAGGCGCCGGTGGGGATGCCCGCGCGCTCGCACAGATCCTTGGTGAAGCCCTTCGAACCTTCGAGCTGAGCGGCGGCCTGTGACGGGCCGAACACCGCAATGCCCTCGGCCCGCATGCTGTCGGCAAGGCCGTCTACCAGCGGCGCTTCGGGGCCGACCACGACGAGCGCGATGTCGTTGACCTTGCAGAACAGCGCCACTGCCTCGTGATTGTCCGCGTTGATGGTCACCAGTTTGGCGCATTCGGCGATTCCGGGATTTCCGGGGGCAGCGTACAGCGCGGTCAGGCTGGGGGATTGCGCCAGCTTCCACGCCAGCGCATGTTCACGGCCTCCACCGCCAAGCAAAAGGACATTCATGGCGCGCGCTCCTACCTCATCCGACGATCCAGCAGGGCTGGTAGCGCGCGAGCGGCAGGGCGACAACGCGCAGCCGCTGTCGATCACCGAGATTTCGACACTGCTGAAACGGACGGTCGAGGAGAGGTTCGGCTATGTCCGGCTGCGCGGGGAATTGTCGGGCGTGAAGCGGGCGGCTTCAGGGCACCTTTACTGCGCACTCAAGGACGAGAAAGCGGTGCTGGACGGAGTGATGTGGCGCGGCAGCACCAATCGCCTCGCTTTCGTTCCCGAAGACGGGTTGGAGGTGATCGCGACCGGCAAGCTGACGACCTATGCTGGGCGCTCGAAATACCAGATCGTGATCGATAGCCTGGAGATCGCGGGCGAGGGCGCGCTGCTAGCGCTGCTGGAGAAAACCCGCGCGCGGCTGGAGGCCGAGGGGCTGTTTGCGAGGGAGCGCAAGAAGCCTCTTCCGTTCCTGCCCAAGACCATCGGCGTGGTCACGTCACCAACCGGATCGGTTATTCGCGATATCCTGCACCGGCTCGCGGATCGATTTCCCAGCCATGTTATCGTCTGGCCGGTGCTGGTGCAGGGGCAGGGCGCAGCGGAACAGGTTTCCGCAGCGATTCGAGTGTTTTCTGAACTTGATCCTAACGACGCAGTGCCGCGCCCCGATCTGCTGATCGTTGCGCGCGGAGGCGGTTCGATCGAGGATTTGTGGGGCTTCAACGAAGAGACAGTGGTTCGCGCCATCGCCGAATGTACCATTCCGGTTATTTCTGCAGTCGGACACGAGACCGATACGACGCTGGCAGACCACGCTGCCGATCGCCGTGCTCCAACTCCTAGTGCTGCGGCGGAAATGGCGGTCCCGGTACGCGTGGACCTCGAAGCCACGCTGGCCGATTTTGCCGCGCGTCAACGCCGGGCTGTGCACCGCCCGGTTGAAATGGGACGTGAACGCCTCGAGGCGCGGGTCCGCCGAATGCCGCGGATGGAGACCCTGCTGCAACCGCAAGCGCAGCGGCTCGACGAATTGTCAGAACGGCTGCGGCGAGGGCTAACCGACCGTGCAGGTCAGGGCCGCGAGCAATTAGCCGGGATCGCCGCGCGGCTTTCTCCGACTACACTTGGCCGGGCGCAAACCGACGCGCAAAGACGTCTGGACCGAGTGAGGCTCGTTCCGGCCCTGGTCGAACGCCCGATCAGGGAAGGTCGCGAGCGGCTCGCCTCCCTTACCCGCATCGCAAGCCAGCTCCATCCGGAGAAGCCACTGGAACGCGGCTATGCCATCGTGCGCGACCCCTCGGGCAAAGCGCTGACTGGAAAGGTGCAGGCTGCGAAGGAAAAAGCGCTCAGCTTGCAGTTCAAGGACGGCGCGCTCGAAGTCGGAGTCGGGTCCGTTCCGCCACCCGTCAAGCCAACGCCTGTGCGCAAGCCGCCCAAAAAAACGACTCGAAACACTGCTCCGCCGACCCAAGATGATTTGTTCGGTTAAGCCCATGCTGCTAAAAGGACACGCATGTTGATGTCGACCAGCGATAAAGCCGCCAAACTCTATTACGGACCCGCCAGCTTCCGCGTGCTGCGCCCGGGTCAGCATGTGCTGTGCTCCGTGACCGGTGAAGTCATCCCGCTCGAGGAACTCCGCTATTGGAGCGCCGAGCATCAGGAGGCTTACGCCACGCCTGAAATTGCAACGCGCCGCCTGCTCGAACAAGAATGAGTCTATCGACCATGCGATGGGCGAAAATGGCAATCGCTGGGCTGGGGCTGGCTGGCCTGATGAGCTGCACCGGCAGCGAAGCTGCGGCGCCTGAAACGGCTTCGGCCCCCGAGGCTGAGCAGACCCTCGCATCCGAGCAGACCTACACCCCGACGATCGAAGATGGGCGGCCCTTTCCGGAGCCGTTGAACGACCCAGTCTTGCCGCCAGCGCCGGTCAATCTGAACACCAGCTTTTCGTATTCGGGCGAGTTGACGCAAGGCGGCTTTATCCGCGGGGTTGTGCCTGATGGCACAGTCCGCGCTTCGCTTGGGGGACAAGAATTGGAAATCGCAGAGGACGGAACGTTCTTCGCCGCTTTCGACCGTGACAGTGCGGGTTCCCTGAAACTCTCCGCTACGAATGCGTCGAGGCAGACCGTCACCGAAGCGCTGACAGTCAGCCCGCGCAAATGGAACATTGAGCGGGTGAATGTTTCGCGCCGGGGCGGACGCTCCAGCGAAGCCTATTGGAAGATCCGTAAGCCGGAATACGAAGCGATCAACGCCGCCCGCGCCAAAGTGACCGACGCCGATGGCTGGAAGCAGGATTTCATCTGGCCGGTAAAGGGGCGCATTTCGGGCCGCTTCGGGCGCCAGCGAATCTATCGCGGCGAGCCAGGGAGCTATCATTCCGGTATCGACATCGCGCCCGGTAATGGGGTGCCCTATGTTGCGCCTGCTGATGGTGTGGTGGTGCTTGCACGGATGGGTTTCAGCCTCGAAGGCGGGCTGATCATCATCGATCACGGCATGGGCCTTAACAGCGCGTTCCTGCACTCATCGAAGATTGCGGTGAAGGAAGGTGAGGTGGTGAAGCAGGGCCAGTATATCGGCAATGTCGGTTCGACTGGCCGTGCGACGGGCCCGCATCTGCACTGGGGTCTCAAATGGAATAGCGCGCGGCTCGATCCACTGCTGTTTGTGGGGCCGATGAACTGAGATGAGTCGGCCAAAACGGCTGATTGCGGGCATCGTATTGGCGATGATCTGCGCACCCGGAACGTGGTTGCGATCCGAAGTTCCGAAAAGCCCGACTGAAGATATTTCCGTGACCAAGATCGCCGGTGCCAACGATACCTCTATCAAGGGCTGGACCCTTGAAGGGATATGGCACGCCGAAGCCTACAACCTGATGTTCGGCGGCTTTTCCGCGATGTTTGCACTTCAGGATGACACGCTGCGGGCATTTTCGGATCGCGGCACACGGTTCACACTGACCGAGCCGGACCAGCCCTCGACCGTGCGCAATGTCGTTCGCCAGCTGGTTCAGCCGGGCCGCGCCAAGGAATTGTGGGACATCGAATCCGCCACCCGCGACCCGGAAACCGGGGCCTATTGGCTCGGGTTCGAGAACGTCCACACCGTACATCGCTTTACCGTCGCCAGCGAAATCGATGGTCTGCGCGATCTCGATGACGAGGTCGACTGGACGATCAATTCGGGCGCGGAAGCGATGGTTCGGCTTACGGATGGGCGGTTCGTGATCCTGCCCGAAGGATCGACCGAAGGGCTGATCTTCGCAGGCGATCCCGTGTCGGGCGTGGAATCGCAGAGCTTCACCTATCGCAACCCGGCATACAGCCACGCGGCAACCGATATGGCGCAATTGCCCGACGGGCGCGTGCTGGTGCTGCTGCGCAATCTCGATTTTGGCTGGCACGGCTGGCCGCCATTTGAAAGCAAGCTGGCGATTGGCGCGCCGCCTCAGGCTGGTGAGGAATGGGCGCCGGAAATAACGCTCGATCTGGCAGGTGTGGTCCCGCGCGAGAATTACGAAGGGTTGGCGATCAGGCCTCGGGCCGATGGCAAGCTTACCGTGTGGCTCGTGTCCGACGACAACTTGTCCGCGTTTCAGCGGACCCTGCTCGTGAAGCTGACATTCGACCCAGAGTTTGAAGAGCCAGCTTCGGATGAAAGCCAGACAAAGCAAAAGGCGCGCAAGTAGCCTCGCACGCCTTTCTCAAATTCTATGAAGCCCAGCGGCCCCAAGCCAAACGGCGCTTACGCGGCGCTGGTGGCCTTGACCAATTCACGCTTCACTTTGAGCGCGCGCGCCGACAGCTTGTCGTCGCTGGTCTTCAGCAGCCAGTTGTCGAGCCCGCCATTGTGCTCAACCGAGCGCAGACCGTGGGTCGAAACGCGGAACTTGAAGCCGCGATCCAGCTTCTCGCTCAGCAGCGTGACGTTCTGCAGGTTGGGCAGGAAGACGCGCTTGGTCTTGTTGTTGGCGTGGCTCACATTGTGGCCGACCTGGCGACCTTTGCCGGTCAGTTCGCAAATCCGCGACATGATATCTCTCATTACGTTCAAGTGGCGGGCGAGTTCAGGGTGGCCGAGTGATTCGGCAGTCCAGCAACTCGGGTTATCCCGGAAAGCGGCGCGCATAGCCTTGAGGTGCCGAATCGTCAAGCAAGTTGCTTGGGTTCGGCGGTCCCGCTAGCGACCTGATATGACCCGCCAAGGAAAGAGATGGCCCATCCCGCAACCCATGCAGACTGCACTTGAAGCTGCACGTAAGGCTGCTGAAGCTGGGGAAGTGCCCGTGGGTGCGGTTGTTGTGAAGGGCGACGAAGTGCTGGCCGTGGCGGCCAACGCCACGCGATCCCCGCCAGATCCGACCGGCCATGCAGAAATCCGCGCCATGCGGACGGCGGCGGAGGCACTGGGCGACGAACGCCTGACCGGCTGCGATCTCTATGTCACGCTGGAACCGTGCGCGATGTGCGCCGGAGCGATCAGCCACGCAAGGATCGCGCGGCTCTATTACGCGGCGAGTGACCCAAAAGGCGGCGCGGTCGAGCACGGAGCGCGGGTGTTCGAACACAAGCAATGCTTACATAGTCCCGAAGTCTATTCGGGCATGGGCGAGATTGAAGCGGCGGAGCTGCTGCGCGGGTTTTTCAGACAGCGGCGATAGTTCGCTGGAGCAAAGGTTTGCACGTCATCCCTTGAATTTCGGGAAGACTTTGGGATCCACATTGGCCGCACTCAGATATCCACCCATCAGCGCGCCCGGTATGCCTTGGCTGGCAACATCCTGACCGGTCAGGAACAGGCCGGGAATGGGGGTTTTAGCGCGCAGAGCGTCGCACATGACGCGCTCGGGCGTTACGTCGAGGCCATAGAACGCGCCTTTCCGGTGCCCGGTGAACGCCACCGTCGATAGCGGTGTAGCCAGCTCGCGGTACACAACAAGCTGGGCGAGTTCGGGGAAGTGACGCTCGAACATCGCCATCATCGTGTCTTCGACGCGGCGCTTGAAGTTGGCATAGTCATCACCGCGTGATCCTGCCGGTTGGCCCGCCCATTGCGCGACCGCTTCCCAATCGGCCCAGACGAGCAATTGCCCCATGTGTTTCTCTTCTGGGCCTGGGTCGTGCTCTGGGTTCTTAAGCGAGCCGAATGAGACGGTCATGTGCGGCGGCGGGCCGTCCGGCGCATCGTCCCACACGACGTCGACATCGCCGGTTGGATAGATCCAATGGTTCGCTTTGGTTGCACCAGCCGCTTCGATGTCGCCCTGAAAACCCAGGAACAGCGTGTAGTGCGCTATGCTTGAGGGCAGCGCGCGGATTTCGGCCTTCCAATCTTTGGGACCGGCATCTTCGGGCAGAAGGAGATCAATCGTCTCACGCGCGCCGATGTCGGACACAACCGCCTTGGCCCGGATATCTTCTCCGCCGTCGGTCCTCACCCCGACCGCTACGCCATCTTCGAGCAGCAATTCCTCGACACGCACTCCAGCGCGCGCTTCGCCGCCATTCTTGGTAATGGTCGGGATGATATGATCCGCATAGGCAGCGCTGCCGCCGACCGGGTACCACGCACCCGATTCCAGATAGGCACCGCCGATCAGGGCGTGCATCGCAAAGCTTGCTGTGCTCGGTCGCCCGCCATGATCGCCCCATTGCGCGGCCATCACCGCAGCGAGTTCGGGATTATCGGTGAGATCGTCGATCACTTCCTTGGTTGTGCGGCTGCACCATCTGCGGATCGCATCGCGGTTCCACCAGTCGAGCATGTCGCCGGCAAGCTCGGGCATCGCTCGGGTTGGAAAGATCTTGTGCATGGCTTGCAGCCCATCACGCAACGCCCGTGTCCACGCCTCGATCGCTTCGCCTTCATCGGGGAACCGGTCCTTGAGGTCGCGTTCCTGCGCTTCGTAAGGCCGCGTCAGCGCCAATGGCTCCGCCGATCCGATGTGAAGAATGTCGTAGACCGAGCCGAGCGAAACAAATTCGATCGGCGTATCGCATAGCCAATCCAGACGATTGCGCATCGCATCGCCCGGAGCCATCGAACTGAGGTAGTGCACGCCGACATCCCATGTGAAACCGCCGCGCGAGAAGCTGTGCGTCAGGCCTCCGAGCGTCGCGTGCTGTTCAAGCAGCAGGATCTTGTGACCCACTTTGGAGAGTGCGGCGGCTGTGGTCATGCCGCCTATGCCTGAGCCGATGACGATCGCGTCCCAAGTCTCGAGTTTCGCCTCGGTCATGCGCTATTCGATCAGTTCGGAATCGCGGCTTGATGTCGCACGCTCACCCTTGAGCCAATCCAGAGCCTCAACCTGCTCGTCCAGATCGAATGAGCGAATTTCTGGTTTCAGCAATGCTCCAATCACGCTTGCCATACCGCCAATCCAATCAGGTCCGCCGACGATGGCGTAGCGATCAAGCTTGCCGATCAGGTCGAGCTTACCGCCCATCACCTGACTGCTGAACATCGTGTCGACATCGAAGCCGTGCCACCCTTTGATTATCAGCATCAGCCGGGAGCAATCTGGGGCCTCCAGCCGGGCGCGGACCATGGCGACACCGCGTTCGGATTCGTCCCGGTCGAGGCGTCCGTTCAACTCGAACACCGCGATTTCGGGCTTGCCGATATCGAGTTCGCGGATCGCGCCCTTGTGCGGCGACTCTTCCTCTCCCAGCACCCATGCGCGGGCGGTGTCGGCTTCATCTTCGTCATACACTTCGTAGGTCAGACCCGGCATCAGCGCGCTTTCGACGCGCGCTGCGCTCCGGATCCATTCCTCGTCTGAGATGATCGCAATCCGGTCCAGCCGGTAAGCGTATCTGAGCGCGCTGGGCAGATGTGCCAACTCGACCGTGACCGCCGAAAACGAGAACCCGGCCATCGATGTCAGGTCGATCAGCAGGCTGCCGCCTCCTCCGGAATCGAGTTGTTCCTTGGCAAAATCGACGATTCTCTTGGCATCGTCCTGGCGAAATTCTGCCATCACAACAATGCGATGGGCGTCGGGGGCTAGCTGTTCGATCTCAATCATAATGAGCCAATGATAGTGAACCCTGGGGGCTGTTCATTGACCCGCGTCAAAGCATCGGTCGTGCGCAGGCCCCCTCCTGCCGCGAATGCGCTTGCATGGGCAGCCTCAACCATGCGCTCTGTCTTTGTGTAGCCAGGGGGTATCAGTCGAATGCGATTCATCCTTCTCCTAGTGGTATTGCTGGCCCCATTTGGGCAGCCCGTTCACGCGGACCCCTCGCAGGTCGCCCCTGATAATTGGAACCGGTCCGAGAACAACAGCCTCACCATCTATCAGGCGCCAACGGGGGCCGAAGTCATGGTGTTCCGCACATACGATAAGGGCGCGAGCGCCGCCGCGAGCGTCCAGGAATTTGCCGACATCATGACCGGAAGGGCCGACATCGTGGTCCGTTCCGAGCCCAGCACGGCGGGCGCGCTGAATGTGCAGGATGTCGAATATGTCAGCCGCAATGTGCCAATGCTTGGCCGGGTTGTCGGCGTGCGCCAGAGCGATGGCTCGGTGCTGGTAATGGCGCATCTCGGTCCGAAATCTGCGGCAGGGCTTGCCCAGCGCATCGATGCGGCGACTGAGAAGATGGCGGCCTTGGGCGCGCCGGGTGCAGCGGCCACGGCGGCAAGCCAGGCCCCGGCACCCACACGATCAAATTCGCCTCGAACTCGCGGGCAAACGGCGCAGCGCGTGATGTTCGAGCTGAAATACAAATACGGCGTCGGCGGTGCGGTCTATCCGACCTACGATCTGGTTGCGCTGATGGATGGCGGCACGGCGGCGAAGCTCGGCAGCTATGCGGTCGACGATGTAAGCGTGAGCGCGATCAGGCGAGCCAAGGCCTCCGACGTGGGCACATGGCGCAGTGCAGGGCGCAATGTGCACGTGCGCTGGAGCGATGGCGACACATCCGATCTGAAACCTACTGTCGGCCCGCCAACAGCGCTTCCGGCGGCGCGCCACCTCAACGGCACCTATCAGGCAGTTGGCGGCGGAGGGAACACCGCGCTTGGCGGGCAGGTGCTTACCGCGCAGGTCAAGCAATTCACCTTCAACGCCAATGGGACCTTCAGCCAGTCGACCAGCAAGTCAGCCAGTTCCGGCGCAGGTGTGGGCGGCTCGCGCTCGGCGACCTCCGGACGCTGGGCGCTCAGCGGCTCCACACTGAAGCTGACCTATGGCAACGGCAAAGTGGTCCGCACATCGGTGTTCTACAGCGGGTCGGCCAAGCCGCGCGGCAAATTTGGGCGCTACGGCGTCCTGTGGATCGGCGGCGAGGACTATAAGCGGGTGCGCTGAGTGCCGATGCGACAGGGGATTTCAATGATCAGAGCCACTTCAGTGATTGCAGCTTTGCTGCTGGCGAGCGCATGCGGAGAGGCAGAGGCCGAGGATGAGCAGCCGAGTGATCAGGGCGCGCCGGACAATTTCGCAGGTGCTGGGCCGGTCGAATTGCTGTTTGTACTCAATGACAATGAATATGTCGGGCTAGTGATCGAATCTCCAATGGCCAATTATGGTGTGTCGTCCGACCTTGAATTGCCCCCTGAACAGCACGGGGTGCCCGAATGGGATGATTACAACGCTCTGCGAGACGAATTGTCACGGGCGATCGCGCCGGACATCGAAGGAATCGAGGCTTCGGTAGGCTCGAAATTCGCATTCACCTCGAGCGCCGGATGCCGCTATGACGAAGGCAGCGAGAGCATTGCCAAGCGAGACGGGCAATGGATGGTCACCTTCGACATGGAGTTCATCTGCACCAATCCGGCCACCATAAGTGACGTGTCGGTCAACCTTTTCGATATGCGCGGATTTACGAAAGGCACAGCCAAGATAATCGACGGTGATGAAGAGCGATCAGTCGACGTCGACGGAATAAACAGGATCGTCGAATTGCGCTAGAAGACGCCTCAAAGCCCCCGCCAAATCTTCGCCCGCACACCGTCGCGGGCGCCAAACCGCTTCGCATCGCAGCGCTTGGGCCTGAAGTTCTTCGCGTAGCAGAGGCGGATTTCTTCCAACCAGCCGTCCCGGTTTAACTTCACGCCGATCTGACTCGGACTCCAGCCGCGATTGGCATCAGCGAAGGCCTTGCGGATGCGGCCTGCGGTCAGGCCATCCTCGCGGCTGATCCGGTCGTAATCGGGGATGCGGAGCGATTTCCAAAGGATGCGCGTGACCTTGAAATAGGTGTCGGGCCGTTTGACCATGCAGCTGCCATGCTTAGCCCATTGCCGTGCGATCAGGCGTGCAGAGGGCATCATGCACATGTTGCGGCGGATCTCAGCCGGGCTGAGCACGCCCCGGGTCGAGCACCATTGCGGCCAGCTGCCCGAACTTTCCGGCCACAGTCCATGGACGACAAAGCCGAACCGCCCATTCTCGCCTGAGCACTGCGTTTTGTGTGAGCGGCTATCCTGCCGTGTGCGGCAAAAGGCGGGCGACCAGCTCAGCGCCATTGTGTAGCCGGTCACAGGCAGCTCGCGCCTTGACGAGTTGGGAGTGACCTGCGGCACGCTGGATATCTGCGGCATGCGGCATTGATACGCCTGCGCATTGGCGGTGGCCGGTATGATCAGCGCTAACAGGATCGCGAACAGGCTAGTTGAAAAGCGCAGCGTCGGCCTCCTCTCTATTGAACCATGCATTCGCACCCGGCGTGAATAACAGTGCGACGGCGACGAGAGAAATCGACTGGCCTGCCAGAATTCCGGGCAAGGCGTAGAGCATCGGCAGATTGGACAGGATCAGCACGATCTTGATCACCGCCATCGCCGTGATGAACCACCGGGCGAACCCGGCGGCGACCAGCCACACCAGCACAACCGGGATCAACTCGATGGTGAACCACGCCGAGCTGGTCACAATGGTCCAGTCGCGGTTCCATTCCAGTCCTAGCCCGAGCGACGCGAGAAAGTCCTGCTGCGCAGGCAGATCGAAGAGCGCGACCGTGAGGTTCCAGCAAGCCAATGCAAGCAGGATTGCTGCGAACAGGTTGATTGAGAGCGGTCGCGGTCCCGATGCGAGCTTCATCGCCCGCCTCTCATAGCGGCGTGAAGTCGAGGCCCACATCGGCGGCGGGCGCGCTTTGGGTCAGTCGCCCGACAGAGCAGTAATCGACCCCGCTCGCGGCCTTTGCTGCGATCGTATCCAGATTGATCCCCCCGCTGGCTTCGGTTGGGACCCGGCCAGCTACCATGCTCACTGCTTCGGCGAGCACCTCGGGGGACATATTGTCCAGCAACAGGTGATGTGCGCCTGCTTCCAGCGCGGGTTCGATCTGGTCCAGCCGGTCGACTTCGCAGATGATGTGCGACACCCCGGCATCGCGTGCGCGGCGTACCGCTTCGCCGACGCTGCCTGCGACCGCGACGTGGTTGTCCTTGATCATCGCCGCATCATACAGGCCCATCCGGTGGTTCTGCGCGCCGCCCATCCGGGTCGCATATTTCTCAAGCACGCGCAGACCGGGCAAGGTCTTGCGGGTGTCGAGCAGGGTGCAGGAAGGATTGCCTCCGGGTGCGCGCATGGCGGTGACGTATTCGTTTGCCATCGTCGCAATACCTGAGAGGTGCTGAACAATATTGAGAGCGCTCCGCTCCGCCGTCAGCATCGCACGGGCATTGCCCTTGAGCCGCATCAGATCAGCGCCAGGCGTGACCTTGTCGCCGTCATGCGCGAGCGTCTCAATCGACACATCGGGGTCGAGGTGACGGAAGAACGCCTCGGCCAGCGGCAGTCCCGCGACCACAATCGCCTCGCGGCTGTCCATCACCCCCGAAAAGCGCGCATCGGCGGGGATAACGCTTTCGCTGGTGACGTCTTTACCGCCGCCTTCGAGCCCAACGCCGAGGTCTTCATCGAGCGTGGAGCGAACGAAGGTGTCGAGGTCGAAACCGGGTAGGATGAAGGTCATGGCTTCTCAATAAACGGTCGCGAAGCGACCGCAAGGGCGACTGCCCGCCCGCAGCGATGCGGCTATTTGGCCGCGTGAGCGAGGAATTCGCACGCCCGGATGGGCGTGCGGAAACCAAAACAATCAATGCACGAAGCGTGCAACCACATCCCGATACGAGCGCGACACCTTCACCTCGGCACCTGAATCCAGAACCAGGAAACACTCGCCATTCGTATGCGGCTTCACTTGCCGGACCTGATCGAGGTTTACGATGGTCGAACGGTGCACGCGCTGAAACTTGCGCGGGTCCAGACGGCGCTCAAGGTCCTTCATGGTCTCGCGCAGCACCAGCGAATTGTCGCCGGTGGAGATGATCATGTAGTCGCCTGCCGCGTCGATATGTTCGATGGAGTCGACTTCGACCCTAAAGATCTGGCCGCGATCCTTCACGTTGATGAGCTTTTCAAACCGTTCGGCGCTGTCGCCGCCGGCATCCGAGAATTGCGCCGCGCGATCCGGCGCGACATCGGCGAGGACTTCGAGCAATTGTTCGGCATCCTCGGTCGATTTCTTCTCGGCAATGCGCTGGCGCACCCGTTCTATGGTGTCGGCCAGCTTGTCTTCATCGACCGGTTTCATGAGGTAATTGACGGCATTGGCCTCGAACGCGCGGATCGCGTGTTCTTCGTAAGCGGTGACGAAAACGAACAGCGGCGGCTCGATCTCCATCACGCCTTTCACCACGGAAAAGCCGTCGAAACCGGGCATTTGAATGTCGAGAAAGACGAGGTCGGGCTTTTCCGTCTTGATCTTGCGGATCGCCTCGCGGCCATTCGAGCAAGTGTCGATCACTTCGACATCTTCATGCGGCTGCAAGCGAACTTGCAAGCCTTGAATGGCCAGTTTCTCGTCGTCGACGAGGATAGTTCTAATCGTCATGCATTGGATCCTAATGAGCGCGCGGGGTTCAGGGGGATTACGGTCGCCGATGCATCTGCGGGGGTATCTTGTGTACCTCCTTGATTGGCATCGCCTGACGCTGCGGCGGCGGGGGAGCCTGCAGTGTCACGACCGGATTCGGGCTCGCTCGCGCTTTCGCTTGCCCGTTGATATGGAATTTCGATCAGGACCGTGAAGCCGCCACCGGGCTCCGATTTGGTCTCGAACAGATGTTTGTCGCCGTAAGCCTGCATCAGCCGATTGCGGATATTGGCAATGCCGACGCCGGTGGAGACCGGCTGACCGGATCCGTCGGGCGAGTATTCAAGCAGGCTGTGCTGCAGCGGGCCGTCTACGCCCGGGCCGGTATCCTCAACCGTGAGGCGCAACCTTTCGCCAATCACGCGGGCGGTCAGCGAGATGCGCGCGCCTTCTTCCTGCGGGCTGACGGCATATTTGATCGCGTTTTCGATCAGCGGTTGCAACAGCATCGATGGCAGCTTGGCTTGCAAGGCTTCGTCTTCGATCTCGAAATTGGTGCGTAGCCGCTCTTCGAACCGCATCCGCTCGATCCCGAGATAAAGCTGCAGCGTCTCGACTTCCTGCGCGAGTGTCACCTGGCTTCCCGGTTCGGCGATCAGAGTGTGCCGCAGAAAGCCCGAAAGCCGGGTCAGCATCGCATTGGCGGGTTCGGTCTGTTTCAGCAGCACCAAGGTGCTGATTGAATTGAGCGTGTTGAACAGGAAGTGCGGGTTGAGCTGATAACGCAGCATCGCCAGCTGCGCCGAGGTGGCCTGCGCCTCCAGCCGCTCAAGCCGGTCGGCCTGCTGCTCGACCGTCAGGAAGTAATTGATCGCGAAATACAGCGCGCTCCATGCTCCAAGCAGTGTCAGCGGGATATAGGTGATGCCGATGAAGCGCTGCGCGAAGGTCGTCTCGCGGCTCTCGCCGTAGTAAATCCCCTGCACCCATGCATCGAGGAAGGCGTGCACCACCACCGCGCCGATCAGCACCATAACGGTGCCGCCCCAGGTCACATAGGGTTTGCGGTTGATCAGCTGGCGAAAGACCACCGAAAGAACCAGCGTTATCGAAAAGCCGGTGAGCGTGTTGACGAGGATCACCGCGAGCCAATCGAGCGGCAATCCATTGGCCAATGCCGATAGGGCGCGCAACAGGAAAGCCCCGCCCCAGCCGGCCAGCTGGAGGTACCAGAACGCCCTGTTCTTGCTCTCAAAGAACGGTGCAGGCTGGATCGGGATCATCGCCATATTTCCGACATGTAACCCATTTTTTCGCGGTTAGCAGGGGCTTTCGCGCAGAATGAGCGCTCACACCGCACCGTTTGCCGCGCTTATTGCCGTCTCGGTTAGTCGCCGCGTGCGACCTTTTCGCCTGCATTCGGGTCGATTTCACGGGTGAAATGCACCGACCAGTCGGCTGAACCGTCGCGCTCCATCAACTCTTTGATCAACGGCAGTTCGGCGGCGATGAATTCGGCGCGCTCGTCCCAGCCATCATGGGTGCGAGCGCGGAACAGCCCGCCATCGTGCTTCGGCCCCCAGGTGGTCATAAAGCGATAGGCGGCCTGCGGATCATAGCCCGCATTGGCCATCAACCACGGCATCAGCCGGTCGGCTTCGCGTTCGATCCGGCGGACATTGCGGCGGCCTTCGCCATTGGCCTCCAGCCATTTGCGGTGGCCGAGCAGGTTGTGCGCGAGTTCGTGTGCGACCGCGCCAGCAAAAATTTCTTCGTCATAGGCGAAGCCGGGGAAGTTCATGCCGAGCACGACGCGCTGCCCATCGGCTACGGCGCGCTTGCCCTCACCTGCGAGTTCGAAACGGGTGGCGCAGACTTTGACCGGCTCAATTTGCGCAGTCTCGCCGTTCGCGAAGTGGAACGTGGCTATGCCTCTGTGATGCAGGGCATCGTCGATCCAGTCGTGTGCTCTGGTGAGTCGCTGCCAATAATGGCGGTCCTCGGCTTCCCAGGTGTTTGGGTCAACACCTGCGAGCTGTATGACTTCCCGGTTTTTCGGAAACGCGTGCGACAGCGCAGAAGGCGATCCGCGCGCAGCCGTTTGCACCGCGAAATCGCCGGTCATACCCAAAGCGGCGCGGGCAATCTCCGGCCCGCCATAACTGGCCAGATCCTGCAATTGCAGACCAATGGACAGGGTAAAGCGGGTGCAAAACGGGGCATTGCCGCGCGCCAATTTCCACCCGACATCCTGCAATTTCTGATCGAGTCCCTGGAAATGTTCGATGGCGGCGCGCTCGGCCACCAAGTCCACATCGTCCAGATCGGGAGTCGCCATTGCGGGCGCGGCAACCGCACTAGCGAGCATCATCGCCGCAAGAAGGGGAGAGATGCGAAGCCGCATTAGCTGCTCGTGGCGGCGTCTGCCCTGTTGCCAGAGCTTTCCAGCGCTTCTTTCAAACCGTCAAAGCCAATGGCGCCTTCGACGGCCTTGGTCGAGGTCACCCACGCGGGCGTCCCGCCAAAGCCAAGCGATTGCGCCAGCGTCAGATTGCGCGCCAGTTCAACCGTCACCGCATCCGATGCGGCATCCGCGCGGGCACGGTCAAGGTCTAGTCCCGCCTGTATTGCAGCAGCTTCGACGCTTTCCGGCGAGGCCGGTCCCAATTCGAACATGGCTTTGTGGAAGGCCTGATATTTGCCCTGCGAAGCAGCAGCGAGGGCCATACGGGATGCAATGTCGCTGCCTTCGAAGATCGGCCATTCGCGGATGACGACTTTCAGATCGGGGTCTTCGGCGACCAGTCGCTCGACATCGGCAAGGCTCGCTTCGCAATAGGGGCAATTGTAGTCGGTGAATTCGACCAGCACCTTGGAGCCTTCGGGATTGCCGAGAATGGCACCGGGGAAAGGCTGGTAGACCTCATCACCCAGCCCGGCGAGCCGCTTGGCGGCTTCCTGTTCCTGATAGGCCTGTGCCATCTGCGGCAGCATGTCGGGATTATCGAGCAGGAAGGTCCGCGTGCGATTGTCGGCAAGGCCCGAATAGGACCACGCTGCCGCGCCGAGAAAGCCGAACACCAGCGCCATAAACGCAGTGGAAAGCGTGCCGAGAAGCGAAGATTTCATAAAAGCCGGTCCGATTGCGTGTGAGTGGCGAGCCTAGCGCCGGTCGCGCAGCGCTTCCAGTTCAGCCCGTGCCTGCAGCGAAATATCCTGTGCGCGGATCCAATCCGGCGTGCCGCGCGGCAAGCCTGCTTCGGCGGCCTGCGCGTTACGCAGGGCTTCGGGATAACGCCGCGCCATGACCTGCTGTTCTGCACTGGCGAGCCGTGCGCGCGGAATGTCTCCGCGTTCGGCATAGACCACGCCCAGTTGATACCATGCAAAGGGATTGAACCGGTCGCGTGCAACGGCAGCGCGCAGGACGCGCTCCGCTTCGGCAAAGTTCGTTTCATCTTCGGTCGCGATCAGAGCGTGACCGAACATTGAGGCGATAAGCGGCTGATTAAGCGTCAGATCGGTGGCGCGCCGCAAATGCGGGAGAGCTTCTTCCGGCCTGCCGGATTCGAGCAGCACCTGCCCCTTGAGCTCGAGGTAGTAGGGGTTGTCGGGATCGGTCGCCAGCAGCGCATCGGCTTCGGCGATCGCCCTGTCCATCTGCGCATCCTTGTGGAACGCATAGGCGCGGGCGTAGCGTGCCGGATCGCTGGTATCGCTTTCCGGGTACAAGTTGAAGGTACGCTTGGGTTCAGCGAGGTAGCCGTAAAGCTTGGCGCGGACGCGTTCGAAGCGGGCCTGCAATTCGGGATCATCCGGTGTGTCCCAGGCGGGGTCTTTCTCATAGACTTCGCGCAGGGTTGCGATCCGGTCGCCCGAAAGAGGGTGGGTGCGGCCATACGCGGCTTCATCGGCCTGACTGAAACCCCGGCGAATTTCGAGGCTGCGCAGGCGTTCGAAGAACTTGATCGAGCCGCGCCCCGAAATGCCTGCGCCCGACAGATAGCGAGCGCCAGCGAGGTCGGTTGAGGCTTCCTGATTCCGGTTGAAGGCGAGGAAGCTGCCCAGCGCAGCCTGTTGCCCTGCCATGATCGCGCCAAGCGCTGCGTCTCCAGCGCCAGCCAGGGCTGCGCCAACGCCGAGCAACAGCGAAAGAATGGTGATGCCCTGCGCGCTGCGGGTGCGCTCTTCGAACCGAACCACGTGTCCTGCGGTGATGTGGCCAAGCTCGTGCGCGATCACGCCCTGGACTTCGTTGGCGGTTTCCGCAGCGTTGATCAGGCCGGCGTGGACATAGACGACCTGTCCGCCGGCAACGAAGGCGTTGATCGACGTGTCGTTGATCAGGACAATCTCGACATTGCCGGGTTCAAGCTCAGACGCCTCGATCAGCGGCGCGGCCATATCGTTGAGCAAAGCTTCCGTTTCGGCGTCGCGCAGGATCGATTGCGCGGCAACCGGCTGGAATGCGAATGCGAGGCTCGCGATGAAGGCGAGCAGGTAAGCGCCGAAAATAGGCAGGCGCTCTTTCGCCGTGCTGGAGAGGGATGCTGTGGGCATAGGCGCGGGATTAGCGCGTTTCGCCCTGAACCGGAACTGAAGTTTCGTCCTTTAGTGTCGCAGAAAGGGCGAATTCCGCGATAACGTCGTCAACATCGCGGTTTGAGCGCCATGGCGCGGCGAGCGAGATCAACGGATCGTTGTGCTCCATTTCCGGATAGAAGTGCATTGTGACGTTGCCGCCAGCCGCTTCGATCCGCTTGGCGAGCTCGCGTGTGTTGCGCGGCTTGACCAGATTATCCTTGTCGCCGTGGATCAGCAACATCGGCGGCGCGTCGCTGCGCACGTGGTTGATCGGCTGTGTCGCTTCCGGGTTTTGCGCATCTCCAAACGAAGCAATCGTCGAATCGCTATCGAACGGATGGAAATCGTAAGGCCCCGACAGGCCAACAACGCCCGCAATATCATTCGCCGACATGCCGTGGCGGCCAAGCCACTGGTGCTCGAGCGCGGTTTGGACGACGTTGTAGGCTCCGGCCGAATGGCCGGCGATGGTGATACGGTCAGGATCGCCGCCATATTGCGCGATTTCCTGACGGGTCCATGCGATGGTGCGGGCGGTGTCTTCGAGCATGGCCGGATAGACGGCGTCCGGATGCAGGCGATATCCGCCCAGAACCACGATGAACCCTTTTGGTACAAACGACCGCCCGACAAATCCATAATCGACTGGATCACCCCAGTTCCAGCTGCCTCCATGAACGAAGAGCAGCACAGGAAGGGGTTCGGAGTCCGGATCGCGGTTCTCAGGCGCCCAGACGATTGCCTTTTGCGATGGGTGCTCGCCGAGAGAAATCGACGCACGCAGGCCCGCATCGCCCGAACCACCGGTCAGTCGGTCGACTTGAGTCAGAACCGCCGGTCCATTGCGCGAAATGGCGAATTGCAGCGCCAAAGCGCCTGCGATGACAAGCAGGACAAGCCCGCCGATAATCCAAAGCATTGTTCGGCGGATCCTTTTCGATCTTTGTGTGGTCAATCCTTTGCCCCGATATCGTCTTCACTAGCGCGAACCAGGTGTTCGACTTGTTTGTCTGAGTCCAGGCCAATCTCGGCCAGAAACTCATCTACCGCGCGGTAATCGCTGCCGGTCCAGAACGGAACGCCCGCCTGCTCGATGGCGTTGCGGGCCGCAAGCTGTGCTTCGTTGGGGTTTGCCCAGGAAACCGTGCGGATGAACACAGCAGCAATTTGCTTGGGACGAGCGGCGACGATCTCGGCAAATGCAATTGCATCCTTTTGCGTGTCGTCCCCGACGAGAGCGAAGCGCATATCCGGATAATGGTCGAGGACGCGCTCGATTACTTCGAGCTTGTGCGATCCGTGCCCTTCCGACCCCAGGGTCTTCCGGTTGAAGCCCCAGTCGCGCAGCATAATCGGCCCGAGCGGCAGATCGCGCTCACGTTTGAAAGTCACGAGATAGGTGAAGAGATTCCAAGGGCTTGACGACACATAGAACACCGGACGCTCGCGCGCCTGCGGCTCATCTGGCCGACTTATAGCCGGGTTGCCGCCAAGCGCAGCGTAGAAATCGCGCGCTCCCGGCACGAGGATACGCTCGCTCGGCATTTGCACCATCACGCGCTTCCAGTTGCGCGCAATGGCTCGCAGGTTTCCGGTTATCCCGGTCTCCATGATCGTGTCATCGACATCGGAGATAATCCCGACGCCCGCCCTAGTGCCGGGAGCAAGGATGTGCGCCGTGACTTCGCCGCCATCGTGCTGTCCCGCCACCGCTTGCCAACGAAGCGTCGCCGTTTCCCATTCGGTTTGAGCAGGCCGATTGTGCGGCGAAGGGAATGCGAAGTCGAACCGCGCAAAGCCTTCATCATCGGTGGTGGCGGTATGCCTCAATGGTTCGCCGCAGGCGCTTTGATATTCGAATTCTACCTCAACGCCGGGCACTTCATGAGAGGTGTATTGCCCCAGCATCGTTCTAAAATCACTCAGGAAATTGCGGCTGTTGAACAATGCCTCGCGCGACCGCAGCGCTCGCGCCGTCAGCGAGATCCGGTCCTCGCTACGGAATCCGAAGAACGGTTGCACGCGCAAGGGGGCTCGGCCGAAAAACATCGGCTGCCGCTTAGACTTGTTCTTGTAGCAGGCCAAGCGCCTGCTACCGCTGGGTGAGGGCAGTTAGCCGACCAGTTTGCGTGCGGCGCGTTCGACAAGTGCAACATCATCGGGCACTTCGCCCAGCACATCCACATTGCCTGTGCCGTCTCGGCGCACCATCACCAGAGCGAATTCCGGACCTTCGCCTGACAGCGCATCCAGAGTGAGGGCTTCCAACTCGCGCAGCTTCTTCGCCAGCGCGTGGCGGACGGCATCTTCCGGTTCGACCGTCTTACCGCTTTCTTCACGGCGCAGGCGGCGTTCGGCGCCTACCACGCCCTTCAATCCGCCTTCGGCTGCGGTCAAGAATTCGGCAAGCGATCCGCGCTCCAGCTCCAGCCGATGAGCATGGCTCAGTACAGCAGCATATTCGGTAAGGCGGGTCTTGTCGTAATCGCTACCGAATACGAGCTTCACCACCGGAGTCATCGGGGCGCGATCCTGAATCGTCAGGCCGCTTTCCTCGATCAACTCGTTGTATTCGTCCGGCTCGCTCTTGGCGGCGAGCGAGAAATCGTAAGCGCGGCCAACGGCGGCGTAGAGCGCCTGACGGCTGCGGTCTTCCGAAGCGCGGGCGCTTAGTGCCAGTTCGCGGGCTGAGGCGAGGCAATCGTAAAGGCCAGCGTCTTCAGGAAGTTCGGCGGGTTCGACTGAGACTTCATCGGTTACTTCCGCGACAGGCTCCGCCTCGTACGAGGTGTCATCCTGTGCGATGGTCTCTTCGACGCTCGCTTCCAGTTCGGAGCTGTCGAACTCGGGAGCATCGAATTCAGATGCCTCAAATTCAGCGCTGCCGAGGTCGAGTGCCTTTTTGGCAGGCGCCTCGATGTAGTCGGTCAGCGACGCGAAGCTGTAGCCCGGTGCATCACCGTCTTCCTCTTCGTCATCGTCTTCATCGTCGAGGCTGTACTGACCGAAATCGGGTATCGGCAGATCGTCTTCGCGCTCTGGCTCGTCGAGGCCATCGATAAGCGGCGCGATGTTGTCAGCAAAATCATCAGCGACTTCGGCGCTTTCAATTTCAGGTGCAGCATGTTCGGTGTCGCCCGCCCCGACATCGAGATCGGCAAGCGGCGAATCCGCCCAGTCGGTGACCGGATCGGCGTGATGCTTGTGCGGCTCGTCTTCGTCTTCAACCGGCTCGTCTGTCTCCAGCGCCTGGTCGATTTCGAGCAGGAGCTCGTCGGCGGTCATCTGGTCGGCCATTTCCTTCCAGTTGATCACGCCATAGATGAAATCGATTGTGTCATCGTCGCTCGAATAGGGCAGCAGGATTCCGCGATAGAGAATTGAGTGACCGCGCTGATTCACAAATTCAGCTTCGAAACCGATTGGCGCCTGATTGGCGAGAATCTGCATGTAATGATCGGTGATCCGGCTGAGCAGCGAGCGCGGCGGAACGTCCGACAGCTTCGAAATCGGCCCTTGCGCACCGCATTCTTCGCCCAGCTTGTCGCCGAGATACTGCACGATTGGATCGTCGATCCCGGCCGAAAAATCCAGCAGGACCGAGTTTGGACCGAAATCGGTCAGATTGTGCGGTTCGAGGTCTTCGATCGAAGGGTAGCTGCGCTCTCCCAGCAGGCTGGCCCAGTGATTATAGGCGCGCACCTGCATGCGGCGCTCGTCCTGGCCAATCGCTTCCGGCGGCAGCTGACGCGCTACCTCATCATCATGGGCATCCCAATCGTGGCTGTCTTCAGCCCCATCGTTGGTATCAAATGCGCCCCGAAGCGTGTCCATGGCCAGTAATGCCCCTTGTTTGACCGGTTATCGGAGGGGTTCTGGGCTTACGTGGTAAACATATTGTTAAGTCGCGCCGGAAAGTTGGGCGATTATTTGGGCGCTTGGCTGCAATCCGGAGCGGATGCAGCGATTCTGACGTCACAGAGCCTGAAAACTTGGCGAGTTGACGTCAGAAATACCGCATCTTGATGTTCAGTTTCTGCTTCTCGGCGCCGTGCGTGAAAACTGCGTCTCGAAATTTGGGCGGTCCCATTCGCACTTTGGCGTCGCGGGAAAAGCCATATCCTTCGCGCGGGATCATACCGAGCGTGCGATCGGCTTTGCCATTGTCATTCTCGTCATGCAGCAGCGCGATGGCGTAGTCGCCCGGCTTCACTCCGGTAAAGCGGATTGTGACGGTCTTACCAGCGGGGACAACGGTGCGGTGCGAAGCCGGATCTTTCCGGCAGCGCGGAAACACGTCCTCGTTGGTTGTCATGCAAGCCCGCACAACACCCTCGGTCGAGCGCAGATTGGTGACGGTGATCGTCACTTCATTGGCGGCAGCAGGTGCAGCGACGCCGGCCAACGCGCCCGCGACCAGAAGGGCAGGTGCCTTCATCGAGCGGCGCGCGGTGCGTGTCCCGCCTCTTCGACGATGCGAGCCGAGAACCCGCGATCCGTCCCGCAGACACGATCCCAGAACCGAAAATACAGGCCGAAATTGCATCGATACTCCTCGTGATGCCGCTCGTGATGGCTGGCCGTTATCAGCAGCTTTCCCAATGGGGAATGAACAAGCGACCGGGGAAAGATCTCCCAGCCCATGTGATTGGTGACCCCCATGATGGTCGCAATCGCCAGCACCACACCGACCATGCCGATATGGATCGGGACGAAAAAGACCAGCGCCGGGATCACGATAGCGCCGGTCAGCGACTCCAGCGGATGAAAGCTCATCGCCGTCCAGGCCGTTGGCGGACGGCTTTGGTGGTGGACGGCGTGCATCGGCTTGAACAGAACCCTGTGATGCATCGCGCGGTGCGACCAGTAAAACCATGTGTCCTGCACAAACAGATAGATCAGAACCGACACCGGCATGTACCACAGCGGATAGGCGGCAGGATCGGTGTAGAGCAGGGTCCAGTCATGATGGCGCCACCCCCAGAATACGATCCCCGCAGGCGCGCCGTAGATCAGCGCTGCTATCAACGACCAGCGGATCTCGCGAGAGATTTGCTGTTCAAGACCGTCATAGAGGCCAGGCCGCATCCGTTTGGTCGCCCAGGCGAACAACCCGCTCGACAGGAAATAGCGCAGCGCAACCATCAGGGATGTAGCCAGGCTCACGATCAAAAGCGCAAGCAATACGGGCGTGTCGGAGCTCAGCACCGCCTATCTATGACTCAGATTTGCGAACGAATACAGCGTGTATTGCCAGCTCTTGTTGTCACACCCTGATATCGGCGCAATGCGGGTCGAGCATCGCGGTGTGTCGCCGCATAGCTGCGCGTGCCAGCCGCTCGATTTGAGCCTTGCGCCGTGCCGATGCGAGTGAAGACAGCGGAGCCTGCCGCACAATCTCTGCATCGTAGCCGTCCGCCACGATCACACCGCAATCATCCGGCTGATAGGCCTCGGTCTCGAGCGGGCCGCGATCCAGACCCGGCGGCACGCCCCAGAAAAACCGGTCGCAGAAATCGAGATAATCGGGCCATTTTGCATCGCCAAGCAGATCGCCGCGCGCGACCTTGATCTCGACAATTACTACAAGACCCTTGGCATCTACCCCCATAAGGTCGGCGCGCCGACCGTTCTTGAGCGGCATTTCTGGCAGGCACCAAATGTCGTTGCGCGCAAACAGCCGCATGATGCCGCGCGCGACATTGCCCGCTGTGATGGTCGGCGAATCAAGTGTGGGGGAGGCTGCGTCGGTCATGCCCCAAAGCTGGAACATAGTGCGAACACAGTCAAGCGAGGATTGTGTCGTCCGACCCGTTCAAGCGGCGCGCGCGGCTTCGCTGAGTGGCGATTGCTCGACCAATGCAAGCACAGCATTGCGAGCGCAGAAAAACTCGCGCCACAGGGCAAGTGCCGGTGCCGTCACAGCCTGATCGCGAAGGGCGATGGTGCGCAGCGCCGTCAATCCCGGCTGCATCATCGCATCGATATCCTCGATACCCTGCCACACCAGTTCGCGTTGCCACTGAGATGCGGCTTCAAAGCGCTCTGGGAAGCAGGCAAGTCCTTTGCCAAACGACTCGGGCGCAATCGCAGCGAGCTCCGCCAGCTCTGCGGCTTGCGCATGCAATTCTTCCCACCGCTGCGCGAGCGCTTCAGACGAATGGCTATCGCGCTTAGTCGAGCTCCGCATTTCGCGGGTCTGATCGGGAGGAAGGGCTGACATGATGGGGATTGCATAGGCACCCGCCCTTGCCGATTGGTTAAGCGGCCCCGTGCAAATCGCACGGCGACCCGAAAAGGCGAGAGAATGGGGTGGCGAAGAGCAAAGGGGCTTGCTAAGCGCCGCGCCCGATGTCTTGATGACAACAGGCACCCGTAGCTCAGCTGGATAGAGCGCTGCCCTCCGAAGGCAGAGGCCAGAGGTTCGAATCCTCTCGGGTGCGCCAGCTTTTCCTCTTTGTATAAGCTTGTCGGCCTCGCCGTGGGTGTACTCCGCGGAAGAGAGTGATAGTAGGCCCGCAATTCTGCCCGGTACCTTTGTCTCGGGCATGGTTCGGAGGATTTCATGCGACTGTCCCAATACGTGCTGCCGTTGCTGCGCGAGGATTCCAGCGATGCGCAGATCGTCAGCCATCAATTGATGCTGCGTTCGGGTATGGTGCGTCAGACCGCTGCGGGGATCTATGCCTGGATGCCGCTAGGTCTGCGCGTGCTCGACAAGATCGGGCAGATCGTACGCGAAGAACAGAACCGCGCGGGCGCGATCGAGATGCTGATGCCTACGATCCAGCCCGCCGATTTGTGGCGCGAGTCCGGCCGGTATGACGCTTATGGACCGGAAATGCTCCGTATTCGCGACCGGCATGATCGCGATCTCTTGTTCGGCCCGACAGCCGAGGAAGTGATCACGTCGCTGATGCGTGGTTCGATCAATTCCTACCGCGATCTGCCGCGCACGCTTTACAACATCCAATGGAAGTTTCGTGACGAGATCCGCCCTCGCTTCGGCGTGATGCGCGGGCGCGAATTCCTGATGAAGGATGCCTATTCGTTCGACCTCGACATCGAATCCGCGCGGCACAGCTACAACCGCATGTTCGTCGCGTATTTGCGGACTTTCGCGCGGATGGGTCTGCACGCCATCCCGACCAAGGCCGATCCGGGACCGATCGGCGGGGACATGAGCCACGAGTTCATTCTGCTGGCGGATAACGGCGAAAGCGACGTGTTCTACCATCCTGAGTGGGAAGCGAGCACCGACCTGGAGCTGCCCGATTTCTCGAACAATGATGCGATCGATGCCTTCGTTGAGGATCGCACGAAATTCTACGCCGCGACTGATGAAATGCGCGATGAAGCCCAAGAGTCGGAATTGCGCGACACGATGCGGACGGCACGCGGCATCGAAGTCGGGCACATCTTCTATTTCGGGACCAAATATTCGGAATCGATGGGCCTTAAGGTTCAGGGGCCGGATGGCGATGTCGTTACCCCGCAAATGGGCAGCTACGGCGTGGGCGTGTCCCGACTGGCTGGTGCGATCATCGAAGCCTCGCATGATGACAATGGCATCATCTGGCCCGAAGCCGTTGCTCCGTTTCGCGTTGGCATCATAACCATCCGCGCCAGCGATGCGGCCTCCAGTGAATTGGCCGAGCAGATCTATGCGCGCCTATCGGATGCCGGGGTCGACGTGCTCTATGATGACCGCGATGAACGCGGCGGAGCGAAGTTTGCCGCAATGGATCTGATCGGTCTGCCGTGGCAGATCATCATCGGTCCGAAGGGTGTAGAACGTGGTACTGTCGAGCTTAAAAGCCGAGCGACGGGCGAGCGAGAAGACCTTCCGCTGGAAGAACTGATCGCGCGCTTCGTCTGATCAGGGTGCGCAATATTGCGCCGTTGGTGTGATGCCGACGAATTTGGTCATCGTCTTCTCCGGCACGACATACTCGCTTTCGCCCACGCGGACGAAGCCGTCTCGCTTGCCGAGAACGTCCGGATTTGGCGCCCAATCGAAGGTGTAGCCTAGTGAGGTCCAGGGGTACTGGACTGGCTTGGTCGTGCCGAACGCCTGATAATACTGGCGATAGAGGAACAGATTGTCGGTTGTGATGCCGGCTTTGCAGGTGTTCGTGTTGGTCGCCGTGTCTCCGCAGGGGCGGAAGATCTTCTGCCCGCTATTTGGCGCAGCGGCGTCGATCTCGAAGATGACGAAGTGGGTCTTTGCGGACACTGGAGGCAGGCCGAGACGCTGTTCCAGCCTGAGCGTAAGAGCAGCCGGGTCGCTGCTGACGTCATTGGCGTATGCCTTGCAGAAATTCTGGAGGTTGGGCTCAAGTGTCACCCATGTGTCGCCGCCCATCGCATAGTCGAAACTGGTTGACGGCGTCTTGGGATAGCGGCTGACCTGGTCGCTCCTGATCCAGGTGGCGACCCGGTATGTGCCGGTTTGCGGAAGCGGGGTTAGCGTATCGACCTCTTCCCACGGCTGCGCGACTGCCATGTCTTCGACTGCCTCGACATAGCGATCATATCGGCGGCGCAATTGCTCGCCCTCGGCAATATGCGGGATGCAGACCTTGCTCTTCGAGGCGAGCGCGTCTGGATCGCCGATAAAACCGATCCCGTTTTGGCCTGCGCGCTTGTTGGACGCGAGCATGATCGCGAAACGATAGCTCCCGTCGCCGAACCACACATCCGAAAGCGCCGTGAGCGTGGTCTTTTCGCCGGTTGTTTGTATCGCGAGACAGTCGCCCGATTGCGCTATCGCCGGGGAGGCCAAGGAAACAACCCCCAGCCCGGCAGCAAATGTTGCTGCAAAAGACCGCAACGCTCCAAATAGAGCAAGCCGCATGAAAATTCTCCCCCAAATTGATCCACCGTTTCCGGTGAATTCATTCCAACCCCAAGAGAAGAAGAGCAAATAATCCGGGCTCAAGCAACATTCATGACAATATCAAGTCGACTGCTTATTCACTGCATCGGCCTGTTCGTTTTCAAATTACGCGAAGCCGTTCTCGATAAATTCAAGCGCACATCCTGCCAGCATCGCAGTGCCCTGAGGCAGCGCGCTTTCATCGACATGCATACGCGGAGAGTGGATCGCACAACATTGCGTCCAGTCCTCGCCCTGCGGCGCGACACCCAGGAAGAACATCGCGCCCGGCACTTTCTCGAGGATGTAGGAGAAGTCCTCTGCGCCCATGATCGGAGCGGGCAAATCGCGCCACCCTTCCTCGCCGCCGATCTCTGTCGCGACCTTGTTGCCTAGCGCCACCGCTTGCGGATCGCAGATCGTAACCGGGAAACCCGCTTCGATCTCGCAGCTTGCTTCGACCCCATAGCTTCGAGCGATATCGGCGGCGGTTTCGGCGAGCAGGGCGTGCGCCTTGGCGCGATGCTCCGGTGAGAGAGTACGGATTGTTCCGGCCAGCATGGCTTCGTCCGGAATGACGTTGTGCGCCGTCCCCGTGTGGATCTGTGTGACGGTCACAACAACCGCGCTTGCAGCGTTGAAGCGGCGGGTGACCATCGACTGCAACGTGCCAACGATCGCGGCTGCCGCTGGCACCGGGTCCGAGCAATCATGCGGCATGGAAGCATGCCCGCCTTTGCCCCTCACAATGATGTTGAATTGGTCGGCCGCCGCCATAAGCGGGCCGGGCTTCCCGGCAACTACACCGAAAGGAGCGTTCGGCATTATGTGCAGCGCAAAGGCGGCATCGGGTAGCGGGTCGATCAACCCGTCATCCAGCATGAAGCGTGCGCCGTGATGCCCTTCTTCTCCGGGCTGGAACATGAAATCGACTGTGCCGGCAATCTCGTCCTTCTTGTCGCACAGCAATCGCGCTGCACCGGCCAGCATCGCGGTGTGCGTGTCGTGGCCGCAGGCGTGCATTCTGCCCGGGATGGTCGAAGCGAATTCGAGATCGGTCTTCTCGTCCATCGGCAGCGCATCCATGTCGCCGCGAAGCAACACGCGCGGGGAGTCATCGCAGGCTTTGCCCCCCCGCAAGGTTGCCACTGCGCCCGTTGTCGAAGCGCCCGTCTTCCACTCCAGTGGCAGATCCGCCAGCGCCTCGCGCACCTTGGCCATCGTCATCGGGGTGTGGAGTCCGAGTTCGGGTTCGGCATGGATCGCGCGGCGTAGCGCGGTGATTTCAGGGGCGAGTGAACGGGCGGATTCGAGCAGTGAAGTTGTCAGCATGCCGCCAGTCTATCGTGTTCGCCGTCAGAGATCAGCAGGAATCTCGGCGGGACACTTCGTCCGAAACAGACAAGCTCACGCAGAGAAAGCCTGACACAAACCTTGCGAAAAATGCATCAATACCGATGTAACCGATCAAGGAATGCGACCGAATGCCAGTCATTAGGGTCAGGATAGCAGTGACAAATTCACTGTTTCGCGGTTAAAGGACCGACATGGCGACGCCAATTTACGAGTTTTCGCAGCTGCCGAGCGTGCAGGCTTACCGTCCGTCTAACGGGCGTGGGCGCCCTGTGCGCGCGCCCGGTGTGGCTCCAAAGGTCGGTGTGATCTACAACCCGCGCAGCCACCGGAACAAGGGCGCGGACTTCGACTGCGGCGTTTGCCCGCATGTTCTCATCGCTCAACCAGGCAACCGTGCTCAGTTGCCAGAAGCTCTGGCAGAACTGGCTGCACGCGGCATCGACCTGCTCGTCATTAACGGCGGGGATGGCACCGTTCGCGACGTCCTGACCTGCGGGCATGGTATCTTCGGCGACGATTGGCCTGCGATTGCGGTGTTGCCCAAAGGCAAAACCAACGCACTGACGGTCGATCTCGGAATTCCAGCCGAATGGAATCTTCAGGATGCGATCGACGCGTTTGAGATCGGCATTCGTATTCACCGTCGTCCGATTGAGGTGGCAGCGCCCGATACGGCAAATGCCAATGTGCTCGGGTTCATTCTCGGTGCAGGCGCCTTTGCGACTGCCACGCAAGCTGGCCAGAGCGCGCACCGTTTGGGTGCTTTCAATGGCCTCGCTGTTGGCGCCACGGCGCTATGGGCGCTGGCGCAGTCGGTTTTTGCCTCGCGCTCGAACAAATGGCGGCGCGGTGCCCGGATGAACATCATGTTGGGCCGCGGCGAAGCGCCGATGGCACATAGCGGGCTTGGCGATCCGGAATATCGGCAATTGCTGTTTGCAAGCACGCTGGAGCGACTGCCTGCCGGGATCAATCCGTTTGGCAAGCTGCGCAAGGGCCTCAAGCTGGTGGCGGTCGATCAGATTTCGCGGCGCACGACGGCGCTGGTTCCCGGTGTGATCACCGGGCACTTCACCAAAAAGCTGCGCGAGCGCGGGATTCACCAGCTCAGCGCCTCGCAATTCACGCTCGATATCGACGACCAGTTCATCCTGGACGGGGAAGCCTTTCCCGCTGGCCGCTACCTGATCGGTCAGGGGCCTGAGCTGGAATTCGTCGTCCCATGATCCGGCAAAGCTGATGTCGGCGCTCGCCGAGCGCATTTCCTCACGCCTCGCTGCGCCGGTTGATCCGGCGGTGAGGGAATTCGCGCGCGCGCTGGCAGAGGATGCCGGGGCGCAGGCGGTGCTGTTCTACGGATCGAATTTGCGGACCGGTTCGCTTGAGGGCGTGCTTGATTTCTATGTTTTGCTGCCGGGCGAAGAACGCGCCAGGATCTGGCCGCGGGTCAGCTATCATGAGCGGCAGCATGGCGAAGTCAATCTGAGGGCGAAGGTTGCGACAATGGCGCTGTCGACCTTTGCCGAGGCTGCGTCAGGAGAACTCTCCGACACAACGATTTGGGCGCGGTTCGTGCAGCCGAGCGCGATGGTATGGCAAGGGGATGATGCGGCACGAAAGAATGTGATCGAGGCGATCGGAGCGGCGGCTCAGACCGCAGCCAAACTCGCGGCAGCGCTAGGGCCCGAAAGCGGGACTGCGGAGGACTATTGGCGTGCGCTATTTCGCGCGACCTACCAAGCCGAGTTCCGGGTCGAAAAGCCGGGGCGCGAGAACGATATCCTGTCAGTGAATGCCGAACATTTCGCCGGGTTGCTCCCGCTGGCGTTTGAGGCAGCCGGTATTCCATTCGAGACCGATGGTGACGCTCTCCGTCCTGAGTTCGGAGCAGAGCAACGGTCACTCACCCTCGATTGGTGGAAGAGACGCAGGCGGCTGGGCAAGCCGCTGAATTTTGCGCGCTTGATTAAGGCTAGCACCACTTTTGAAGGGGCGACCCGCTACGCCGCATGGAAGATTGAGCGTCACACCGGCATGCCGGTTGAAGTCACGCCGTTCCGTGAGCGCTATCCGATATTGGCCGCGCCGAGCGTGTTATGGTCGCTCTGGCGTCATCGCCGCCAGCAGCGCTGAGACGTCAGCTTAGCCGAAATACTTCATCACGATCGAAATCGAACTGACTCCGGATCCGACATTGAACTTCGTTTTGCTTACGCTCGGCTTACCGAGATTGAATATGTTGATCGAAGGATTGTTCGACATCGCCCCGCCATCCTTGCGAATATCCGTCGAGCCATTGCCGTTTGCGTCGTGGCGCACTGCGATCGCATAGGTTCCGCTCGCAGGAACAGGCACGCAGAAAGTCATCCGGCCTTTACGCGCGTTGGTCTCGATCCGGTTCAGCCATTTGCCCTTCTGGAGCCAATCGGCCTTCGTGCCGCGATAGACCTGCACGCGAACCTTGCCTGTTGCGCTCTTCACGCCGTTGACGGTCACGCGCACTGCCGGCCCTTTGCCCGGGGCACAGCGCCGCATGTCATTGCCGATAGTGTTGCGATAATCGCTGGTGCTGGTCGCCTGCGCCGAAGCAGGCGCGATTGGTACAGCGGAGCCTGCCGCTAACAGCGCGAGCGCGCTCAATCCTGTCGCAAGTGCTTTCATGATAACCCGTCTATTGCTGTGATTGCCTGATGCGGCATGGCGTGGCAGCGAATGCTTTGGCCTTGAGTCATTCCGCAGATTTGATCCGTAAATTGCCATCTTGGCGCTGAATTGCACCTGAATTGGTGCTGCTGGAGCGGTTCAGCCTCGTAAATCGGTGTTTAGCACCGTGGAAAAGAGGTTTGCGCACGCTTGTGGCGGGATTCGCGGCTCCTGTACTGCGTACATCACGCGAATGGGCGCGTGAAAGCGATCATGCCAGCACCTTTGATATCCCCCTCGATCCTGTCAGCCGACTTTGCGCGGCTGGGCGAAGAAGTGCGCGCGATCGACGAGGCCGGGGCCGACTGGGTCCATATCGACGTGATGGACGGGCATTATGTGCCCAATATCACCATCGGGCCGGACGTTGTGAAGGCGCTGCGCCCGCACACCGACAAGACATTCGACGTCCACCTGATGATCGCGCCGGTCGATCCGTATCTCGAAGCCTTTGCCGAAGCCGGCGCGGATATCATCACTGTCCATCCCGAGGCCGGGCCGCACGTTCACCGCACGCTGCAAGCGATCCGCGCGCTGGGGAAGAAGGCAGGCGTCGTGCTGAACCCCGGCACGCCGGTTGAAGTGCTCGACAACCTCATGGACCTTGTCGATCTGGTTCTCGTCATGAGCGTCAACCCCGGTTTCGGCGGGCAAAGCTTCATCCCGTCGCAGCTCGCCAAGATCACTCGCATTCGCGAGATGATCGAGCGCGAAGGTCGCCCGATCCATCTCGAAGTCGATGGCGGCGTGAATCCAGAAACCGCCAGGCAGTGTGTCGCCGCAGGGGCCGATGTTCTGGTCGCCGGGTCCGCGACGTTCAAAGGCGGCGCAGGGCAATATGCGGCCAACATCGCCGCGCTGAAGGGAGTTTCGTGATGGAAACGCTGTTCAGCAACAACGATGATCCGCTTGTCGATGAGCTGAGCGAAGACACTGGCGATCAGTCCGCTCTGCCGCTTGGCAAAGGTGAGGACCCGCTCCGCGACGAAGCTTCTGACAACACATCCGAAACCACCGAAACAGTCGAGCCATCACGCGCTCTCGCGCTGACCGATGTGGTCGCGCCGCGCAGCAGCGCAGGTGAAGCGCTGATCCGCATGGCTTACCGGATGGGCGTCCCCGGGCATACGCTCTCTGCGCCTCTCCGGCGGCCACAAGCGATGCGGATCCTGGCAACGGTTGAAAGCCCGGTTCGCGGCGACCGTGCGGCTGGCACTGCTTTGCGGGCGGGGCATTTCCTGATCCACGGTGTCAAAACGGCCATTGGACAAGTGGATTTCGATAGCAATGCGCGTTTGAGTCCCGGCCTTGAGCGTTCGCTGCACAGTTTCGGGTGGTTGTTCGATCTGGCCGCCAGCGCCCCTCGTGCCGATTGCCGCGCAGTGGCCGAAAGGATCACAGGGCTGTGGCTGGACGCGAATCCTGTTCCAGCAAAGGGCGCCGCTTGGAATGTGGAGCACACCGGCCTGCGCCTGATGGCGTGGCTTGTCCACGCGCCAATCGTACTGGCGAACCACGAAGGCGATCTGAAACCGCGCCTTTTGGGAGCTATCGAAGATACCGCAAACTGGCTCGATCGTAAGGCGGCGCGCGCTGGCGCAGGCTTTGGGCAGGTCGCCGGGTGGGCTGCGGTGACCGCTGCTGGACTGCTGCTGCCTGAGGGCAAGCCTCGGCGGCTCTATGGCGAAGCGGCGCTCATCAAATCGCTGGGTGACCTTGTGGCCGAGGATGGGGGAGTGCTGTCGCGCTGCCCAGCCGCGCAAATGGACGCCATTGCGCTGCTTACCAATCTGCTCGCCTGTTATGAGGCTGCAGAGGTCGAGCCGCCGCGCGCGCTTATCGTGATGCGTGAATTGCTCGTGCCGCCGCTTCTATCTTTGCGCCACGGCGATGGAGCCTTGGGCAATTGGCAGGGACAAGGGGCGATCTCCGCAGACCGTGTTGCCGCTCTGATTGCCGCGACGGGTGTGCGTACCCGTCCGCTGAAGGACGTGCAGCATTGGGGCTTCCAAAGGCTGAGCGCGCGCGAGACGATCCTGCAGTTTGATGCAGCCCCGCCTCCGCGAGCGCGTCATGCGCGGATGGGCTGCGCGTCGACATTGGCCTTCGAGCTTTCCGACGGCGGATCGCGCGTCGTCGTGAATTGCGGCGGTGCGGCTATGTCGGGCGGACAAGTTCCTGCACGGATCGGGCAGGGGCTTCGCGCGACGGCGGCACATTCGACGCTGGTTCTAGACAACGCGAATTCCACTGCAGTGCTGCTTCACGGCAAGCTCGGTAAGGGCGCAGAACTGGTCGAGACCGAAACCCGCGAACTCACGCGGCAACATGGCAGCGCGACCCGGATGGAGGCGAGCCATGATGGCTACGCCGCGCGCTTTGGCTTGACGCATCGCCGCGTGCTGACCCTGCGCGATGATGGCCATCAGCTCGCGGGCGAGGACATCCTCGTTCCAGTTTCGCGCAAGGGCAAGCGCGGCAAGATTGGCTTTGCGATCCGGTTCCATTTGGGGCGCGGAGTCGAGGCACACCTTTCCGATGATGGGCGAGGCGCGAGCCTGCTGCTGCCCAATGGCCGGCTGTGGCAATTCCGGCTTGCCGCTGATGGCCCCGATGCGAGCAATCTCAAACTGGCTTGCGAAGACAGTCTGTGGGTCGACGGCGAAGGCCGTCCACATGGGACCGAGCAATTGGTGATCGAAGGAATGACGTCGCGTGGCGGGGGGCAATTCTCCTGGCTGCTCAAGAAAATGGGATAGATCCCAAAGGGCAAGAAGAATGGGTGATTTGACGATCAAGCGGGCGCTGCTGTCAGTGTCCGACAAAAGCGGTTTGGCGGAACTGGGCGCTGCCTTGGCGTCACGCGGTGTGGAACTGGTGAGCACAGGAGGCACCGCGAGAACCTTGCGCGAAGCGGGCCTGGAAGTTCGTGATGTTTCCGACCTTACCGGCTTCCCCGAGATGATGGATGGCCGGGTCAAGACCCTCCATCCCAAGGTGCATGGCGGGTTGCTGGCGCTGCGCGACAATGATGAACACGTCGCCGCGATGACCGAACATGAAATCGGCGCGATCGATCTGGTTGTGGTCAATCTCTACCCGTTTGAGGCGACCGTTGCGAAGGGTGCATCCCGCGAAGAGATCATCGAGAACATTGATATTGGCGGACCAAGTATGGTGCGCTCGGCGGCGAAGAATCACGGCTTCGTGACGATCATGACGGACGCGGCGGACTATGCCGAGCTGCTCGAAGAGCTGGACGCCAATGATGGTGCGACCAGCGAAGCGTTCCGGATACGCATGGCAGGCAAGGCCTATGCCCGGACCGCCGCATACGATGCCGCCATCGCCAACTGGTTCGCGTTCGGCGATGCCTTCACCCATCCGCTCGGCATGGAGGCGCTGAAGGCCACGCCATTCACAGACACGATGCCGCTGGCGTTCAAGCGTGACGACGTGCTGCGTTACGGTGAGAACCCGCACCAATCGGCAGCGATCTATATCCCGCAGGTCACCGGCACATCAGGCGTCCCGCAGGCTGAGCAATTGCAGGGCAAGGCGCTCAGCTACAACAATTTGAACGACGCCGATGCCGCTTTGGAGCTCGCTGCCGAATTCGCCGGGAGCGATCCGGCGGTCGTGATCGTCAAGCACGCCAACCCATGCGGCGTCGCTCAGGGTGGCTCTCTGCTCGATGCATGGAACGCGGCGCTGCAATGCGACAGCGTTTCGGCCTTTGGCGGGATCGTCGCGGTCAACACCGAGCTTGACGGCGCGACCGCCGAGGCCATCGCCGCAATCTTCACAGAAGTGGTGATCGCTCCCAAGGTCAGTGCCGAGGCGCGCGAGGTGTTCGCCCGTAAAAAGAACCTGCGCTTGCTCGAATGCGGGACCTTGCCCGATCCTAGGCGCGGCGGCTTTGCGATGAAGACCATCGCGGGCGGGATGCTGATCCAGGGTCGCGACAATGGCTCGGTGAGCGAAGCGGATCTCAAGGTCGTAACCAAGCGCGAACCGACGCCGCAGGAATTGAAGGATTGCCTGTTCGCCTGGACAGTTGCGCGTCATGTGAAATCCAATGCGATTGTCTACGCCAAAGACGGCGCGACCGCCGGTATAGGTGCTGGCCAGATGAACCGCCGCGATTCCGCTCGCATTGCCGCGATCAAGGCGACTGAGGCAGCTGAAACCTACGAATGGGCTGCGCCCAAGACGGTCGGTAGCGCGGTAGCTTCGGACGCTTTCTTCCCCTTCGCCGACGGCCTGATCGCAGCTGCGGAAGCAGGCGCAACAGCCGTGATTCAGCCCGGCGGATCTATCCGCGACGAAGAAGTCATTGCAGCGGCGGACGAGGCAGGCCTGGCAATGGTCCTAACCGGGATGCGGCATTTCAGGCATTAGTTTGTTGCGCCCTCAAGCGCCGGGCGCAGCGCATCCGCGCTGCTTGGCTTCCGCGCCATAAGGCGCAACGGGCGGTCGCCCTTGCGACGCCTGCGGCGTCGAACCAGTGCAATTTTGCTACTTTGTCGCGGAGCACGGTCGCGCCAGCGACCGCAAGGCCGACTGGCCGCCCGCAGCGATGCGATCTCTGATCGCATGAGCGAGGATATCGCATCCCGGATGGGATGCGTAATACAAAGACTCCCGCGCCCGGCGTCTGAGGGTGGGAAAGTTGCAGCGCAACTTTTCCCAAGAACAAACGTAACTTTGTCGCGGTTTGTCGCGAATGGCTTTCCTGACAGCAATGTTCACTGAGCTGAAAGCCCTGAACGGTATGGAACCGATGACACAACACACAGACCCCCGACGAGATTCGAAAATGGCCCTCTTCACCCCCGACCTGTACCGCAATTTCGGCATCGGCTTTGTTGCCACTGCGCTTGCCCTTGGTGCAGCCTCGATCGACGATTGGTCACAGGTCAACGCTGATTTCGCGCCGGCTGCGCAGGCCGCCGAAGTGCCTTTTGAGCCGGTCGAAGTCGCGCCTGAATTTTTGATCGAGGTCGAAGAATGAAGCGCCTGACGCTCGGCATCGCTGCCGCTTCGCTCGCCATTTCCGGTTGTGCCGCTCCCGCATTCGCGGAAGAGCCGGTCAATGCTCCCGCCCCCAAGCGCATCGCCAAGGAAGGCGCTGGGCTGAAAACCGCGATTTTCGCGGGTGGCTGCTTCTGGGGCGTCGAAGGCGTCTTCAGCCATGTCAAAGGCGTGAAGTCTGCGGTTGCCGGCTATCACGGCGGCGCTGCTGGCACGGCCAAGTACAACCGCATCATCACCGGCACAACCAACCATGCCGAAGCGGTCAAGATCACCTATGATCCCTATGTCGTGCGCTATGACGAGCTGCTGCGGATCTTCTTCTCGGTGGTCGCTGATCCAACGCTGAAGAACCGCCAGGGACCGGATGTCGGTGCGCATTACCGCACGGCGCTGGTCCCCCTTAACGCCGAACAGCGCGCCGTTGCGTCAGCCTATCTGAAGCAAATGGGTTCCTCGCGCGTCTGGAAGCGTCCGATCGTGACCAAGATCGAAAGCCACAAGAAGTTCTACGCCGCTGAGACCTATCATCAGGACTTCATGGCCAAGAACCCGCGCCACGGATACATCCTGCGCTGGGACAAGCCCAAGGTTCGGGCGCTCAAAGCGATGTTCCCTTCAGATTACCGGCCGAGATTCCTGCGCGACGGCTGATGCCCGGCCGGATTTGACGCTTGGCTGGCATCACCGGGCGAGTGTGCCTATATTCCCGGCATGGACACCAAACTGAAAGAAGCGCCGCATTCGCACGCGCACCAGGAATTGAGCGGCGAAAGTCTCGTCGCGGCGGCGCGTGCGTCACTAATCGAGTCGGGCGAGCAGTGGACCGGCATGCGCGAGGCCGTGTTCACCGAGCTGGCGAAGCATGAGCGCCCAGCCTCAGCTTACGATATCGCGGACAATCTATCGCAGGCGCGCGGAAAACGCGTCGCGCCCAACAGCATTTACCGCATTCTTGACCTGTTCGTGTCGAACAATCTCGCCATGCGGGTCGAAAGCTCCAACGCTTATCTCGCCAACACCCACCCGGGCTGCGCGCATGATTGTATTTTCCTTGTCTGTGACGAATGCGGCGAGGCGACCCATGTCGATGATGAAGAAGTCAGCCGGACGGTGCGCAAGATTGCTTCGTCGAAGCAATTCAAGCCCGAGAGGCCGGTCCTGGAGATTCGCGGGCTTTGCCAAGCTTGCGCCTGACGCAACTGTCACTCGATATTGACACAGCGATCATTGCGTAAAACTCACACTTAGCAGACAAACCGTTGCTCACGAGCGACGACCCGTTCATCGACAGGCAGGATTTGAGGGTGTAAAGCTTTTGATATGAGTCGATCACCAGAAACGCCGTTGCTCGATCAGGTCCCGACACCCGACGAGCTTCGCCAACTCCAGCCCGAACAACTCCGGCAATTGTCCGACGAACTGCGCGCCGAGATGATCGACGCGGTGAGTACGTCAGGCGGGCATCTGGGTTCGGGTCTCGGTGTGGTCGAACTGACCGTGGCGATCCATTACGTCTTCAACACGCCCGACGACAAGCTGGTGTGGGACGTCGGCCACCAATGCTACCCGCATAAGATCATCACCGGAAGGCGCGACCGAATCCGGACCTTGCGGCAAGGCGGAGGCCTCAGCGGCTTCACCAAGCGTGCCGAGAGTGAATACGATCCGTTCGGCGCGGCGCACTCGTCGACGTCTATTTCCGCGGCGCTTGGCTTCGCCATGGCCAACAAGCTGAATGACAAGCCTGGACGCGGGATCGCGGTAATCGGCGACGGCGCGATGAGCGCGGGCATGGCCTACGAAGCGATGAACAACGCCGCGCAGGCGGGAAATCGGCTGGTCGTGATCCTCAATGATAACGATATGTCGATCGCACCTCCGGTGGGCGGACTGTCCGCCTATCTGGCGCGGATGGTGTCCTCGAGCGAATATCTCGGCCTGCGCAGCCTCGCCTCGCGCGCGGTCAAGAAGATGAGCCGCCGGATGCACGAAGCCATCGGCAAGGCCGAAGAATACACCCGCGGCATGGTGACCGGCGGGACGCTTTTCGAAGAATTGGGTTTCTACTATGTCGGCCCGATTGACGGGCACAATCTCGATCATCTGATCCCAGTTCTCGAAAATGTCCGCGATACGTCGGAAGGCCCGGTGCTGATCCACGTCGTGACGACCAAGGGCAAGGGCTACAAATACGCAGAAGAAAGCGCCGACAAATATCACGGCGTGCCCAAATTCGACGTCATCACCGGCGAGAAGAAGAAAGGCGCGGCTGGCCCGCCTGCCTATCAGAACGTCTTTGGTGACACTCTGGCAAAACTGGCCGAAACCGACAGCCGCATCTGCGCAATTACTGCTGCGATGCCTTCGGGCACCGGCGTTGATCGCTTCGCCAAAGCTCATCCCGAGCGCAGTTTTGACGTAGGCATTGCAGAACAGCACGGTGTGACTTTCGCTGCCGGTCTGGCAGCACAGGGCATGCGTCCGTTTGCGGCGATCTATTCGACCTTCCTGCAGCGTGCTTACGACCAGGTGGTCCATGACGTCGCGATCCAGAACCTGCCGGTACGTTTCGCTATCGACCGCGCTGGTTTGGTCGGTGCCGATGGCTGCACCCATGCGGGCAGTTTCGACATCACCTACCTCGCAACGCTGCCGAACTTGGTGGTGATGGCGGCAGCAGATGAAGCCGAATTGGCGCATATGACCTACACTGCGGTCGAATATGACGATGGCCCGATAGCCTTCCGCTATCCGCGCGGCAGCGGCACGGGCGTTCCGATCCCGGACCAGCTCGAGAAGTTCGAAATCGGCAAGGGCCGCGTTGTGCGCGAAGGCACCAAGGTCGCGATCCTCTCGCTTGGCGCTCGGCTTGAAGAAGCCAAGAAGGCGGCCGACCAGCTCGAGGCCAAGGGGCTTTCGACCACGGTTGCCGACATGCGCTTCGCCAAGCCGCTCGACGAAGACCTGATCGCGAAACTGATGCGCACGCATGAGGTTGTGCTGACCATCGAAGAAGGCGCCATTGGCGGCCTCGGCGCGCATGTGCTGACCTATGCCTCGGATGAAGGCTTGACCGACAACGGATTGAAGGTCCGCACCCTGCGCCTGCCTGATACCTTCATCGATCAGGACTCGCCCGAAAAGCAATACGAAGAAGCGGGGCTGACCGCTCCGAATATCGTCGAGACGGTGCTGAAAGCGCTCAAGCATAACACGACCGCAGCAGAAGAGGGGGCACGAGCCTGATCCCTGCCTAGCGCGTCGGGTGGCTCTTGCGAGTCTGCACCAGGACGATCTCACCCGGGGCATATCGAAGACCGCCTGTATCTAGGTTGGTGATGCGGTCCGCGCCTTGGTCCTGAACGTTTGTTTCATCAAGGTCCGGTGCCGGATCGTTCGCCAGCGACATCAACCGTTCGCCATCGGGCCGATCTGCGTCAGGGATACCCTGCAACGGCGATCCATCGCGGAATTCCTGGATAGTGGCTTTGCGCTGAGCGAGATATCCGTCGCGCATTGTGGCGTAGGGGTCATCCGACGAGTTGATCCGTTCCAGCTGCTCGTCGATCTCAAGCCGGGATTGCAGCGAGCTTACTGTAAATAACGGAATGCCGACCGCCGGATCGCGGAATGGCCCGCCAACCACAGTCGGAAGCAGAAGACCGTCGAGACCGTTTCCAATCACATCGCGAACGCTGGTCGACCCTGCAAGCGGCAGCACGAGATAAGGGCCCGACCCGACCCCGTAATATCCCAACGTGTTGGCAAACCCGTTTCGGCGATACGGCAGACCGATTCCAGGCTCACCGGCAATGTCGAACAGGCCGCCGATTCCAAGGGTCGAATTGATCGCAAACCGCCCCAGAGTCTCGAACGCCTTACCGACCTTGAGTTGAAGCAGGAAGTTTAGCGCATTGCTCGGTTCGCTTAGATTGCGCACGGCATTGTGCAATCCGTCGCGCAAAGGCCCCGGCAGGCCGTCTTCGTACGCATAAGCCAGGGGGGCAACAACCGCTCTGTCGACGTCCTGAGTGATGCGGAATGTATCGGCATTCATCCGCTCCATCGGATCGCCTTCGGCAGGGCCGTAGGCGCCCTGAACGACGATCTCATTCATGGGTTCGTCTTCCCAAGTATCAACTTCAGGCTGATCCTCGCCTGCGGGAAGTCCCGAAGTGGTGCCCTGAACGGCGATCAGCGACCAGTTCGACGAGATCAGCGTAGTCTGCGGTGTGTCGATCTGACGCGATGCGACCGAAACTTCGGGCAGGTGCGCAATCGGAGCTGCTGCGATATGTGCAGCTGGCTGGCCCATCAACAGCGGCGATGTTATGACAACCAACGGAAGACCAGGCATTTAATTTTCTCCAGCCCCCGCTGCAGACTTACGTAACGCTAGCTACGGTCAACCAGTAGCCCTCTCAATTCTATCAAGATTCCATCCACTTTTGCATAATCCCGTTGTTCGCCCAAGCTAACGAAAGGCTTCGAGCTTTCCATGCCATTACTTTCGATCAACCGTGCCGGATCCATCGCCACGATCACCATCGACCGCGCGGATACGATGAACCCGCTCGGTGCTCCCGGCGATGGCGACGAGTTTGCGCGCGTCTGTACCGAGATCAATCGCGATCTCGAAACGCGCTGCGTTATCCTGACCGGAGCCGGACGAGCATTCAGCGCAGGCGGCGATATCAAGGCTATGCGCGACAAGACCGGTACGTTTGGCGGCAATCCGCCTGCGATCTCGGACGGGTACCGCGACAACATCCATCAGATGCTGCGCGCGCTGTATGGGCTGCGCGTGCCGGTGATTGCGGCGATCAATGGGCCAGCGATCGGGTTGGGCTGCGATGTGGCCTGTCTCGCCGATATTCGCATCGCTTCGGACAAAGCGATGTTCGGCGTTACCTTCCTCAAGCTTGGGATCATCCCCGGAGATGGCGGAACCTGGATTCTGCCGCGCGTAATTGGTCAGAGCCGCGCAGCGGAGCTGTTCTACACCGGCGATGTGATCGACGCCGCAACAGCGCAGGATTGGGGGCTGGTCAGCCGGGTCGTGCCGCATGACGATTTGCTTGCCGAAGCCCAAACACTCGCCAGCAAGATCGCCGCGATGCCTCCGCATGGGTTGCGACAGGCCAAGAACCTGCTGCGTCAGGGCCAGCAGGTCAGTTACGACACGGCGCTCGAAATGGCGGCCAACACACAGGCGATGATGCACATGACGCAGGATCATGCCGAAGGCGTCGCCGCGCTGATCGAAAAGCGCCCGCCGACCTTCAAGGGCGAATAGGGCACCGACATGAGGCTGCTGTTCAACGCGCTGGTCTTCGTCGCGACCCTCTATGTCGTACTGCTGGTCGTGCTCTGGTCGTTTCAGTCACGCTTTATCTATCCCGCGCCGCAAACGCCCGCGCCACTGACGCCGGGCTATTCGGAAGTGCAGCTCGAAACCTCCGACGGATTGAGCCTGCGTTCGTTCTATCGGGAAGCAGCCGATGGCCTGCCCACTGTCGTCTATTTCCATGGCAATGGCGGTACGCTTGCCGAGGCCAGCATTTCGAACATCGGACTGACGGAGGCTGGATTCGGCAGCTTGCTGGTCGAGTATCGAGGCTATGGCGGCAATTCGGGCGACCCTTCCGAGCAAGGCTTCTACCGCGATGGCGAAGCGGCGATGGCGTGGCTCTCCGACAAGCAAATCGCGCGCGAAGAAACGATCATCATCGGCAATTCAATTGGAAGCGGCGTGGCGACCGAGATGGCGCTGCGTCACGATCCCGCCGCGCTGATCCTTGTCGCTCCTTTTACTTCTCTCCCCGAAGCGGCGCAAAGCAATCTGTGGTGGCTGCCGGCGAGGATGTTGGTTCGCGATCAATATCGCAACGCTGAGAAGATCGACGACCTCGACATGCCGATCCTGATCCAACACGGCGATGCGGACACGTTGATCCCGTTCGAACAGGGAAGGACGCTAAGTCAGAAGGCAGATAACGCCGTCTTTCAGCCATACGAGGGATCAGGGCATAGTCTGACCTTCGAACCGCGTTCGCAAGTTGCGCGGCGCGACTGGATACTTGCGCTGTGGCAGGAGCGGGGCGGCTAGAACCAGCGCCAGATACCGGCCGCGATGCCGCCAATTGGCAGGTGTAGCCAGCTGAGGAAGACGAACAGGATCAGCCCGATCGCCCACGGTCCTGTGCCAACTCCGAAAAGCGATCCGAGACGTGGCCAAAAGCTCGTGTTGCTCTCCCAGGTCTCCCATGCATCGCCCATGAGTACCTCTTTCTTGCGGTCCTGCATGTGCGCTCCGACCAGAGCGAGAAAGCCCATGGCGAACGCAGTGATCATCGTCCGCATGCTCCAGAACAGCACCATGTGCGAAAGCGCCCAAAGCGCGAAGCTCCACATCATCGGGTGGCGCGTGACGCGGAATGCACCCTTGGGCTCGGCCCGGGCCATGTCTTCCGATCCGGGCAATCCGAGCGCTGGATTTCCCGCCATCGATCCGGCGAACAGCACCATCGCGGGCAATGTCAAAAGGGTGGCGATACCCCATCCGATATCACCGCTCCCGGGCAGATCGGCGGGCGGAGCGGCTGTGAAGGCGAAATAGATCCAAGCGAGCGTGGCGATGCTGACCAGCGAATAGGCGATCTGGAAACCGACCTCGCCGAGCATCTTTACCAACGGCGCACGCAGCGGATGCGACATCGCAAAGTGGGTTCCGACAAAGGCCGCATTGGCCAAGATAAGTTCGATAAGTGCCCCGTCCATGGGTGTCTCCTATGGATCCCTCGCCACCCGCTCCCTCCACCCTTCCACTTGGATTGTGTCCCGGTAGGCTCCGGGTGGAAGGGTGGACGGAGCGGGCGGCCCGGCGGAACGGTATCAGGAAGCCAGCCCGGTGGGAATGATGGTCGCTTGCGCGGTGGCGACATGGACCGGATCGGACTCGCCACCTTCCGCCCAAACATCGGCGCGAACGATGACCTGTCGTTTGCCGGGTTTGATCACATTTCCCTTTGCGCGCAGGCGCTTGCCCTGTGCCGGGCGCAGAAAGTTGATCGTGTATCCGCCAGTCACGACGTCACCAACGACCGACGCACCGGCCCAAGCGCAGGCATTGTCCGCCATCAGCCCGACGATCGCCCCGTGTGCAAATCCGTGGTGCTGAGTCATCTCCGCTCGCAACTCGAGGAGCAGTTCGGATTCGCCCTGCCAGACCTTCAGCGGCTCGACTTGCAGCCAGTTGGTGAAGCCAGAGCCCTTCACTGCGACTTTCCGCATATATTCGAGAGACGCTTCGGGAGAATCAAACCGGGAATTGCTCATGTGGCGCCTCGCATAAAGTCTGCTTTACAGATGTTATGCCTCTTGCCAGCGACCAGCGCAAGTCTGATATGCAGACTGCATGAAAAGCTATCGCCCTTCGCGTTCCCCCTGCCCGATTGGCCGCACCGCGCGGCTGCTTGGCGATCGCTGGGTTATCCTGATCTTGCGGGAGGCGTTCTTGGGCGTGGACCGGTTCGAGCAGTTCGTCGATCGGCTAGGGATCAACCGCGCAGCGCTGACGTCACGCTTGGCAATTTTGCAGGAAGCAGGTTTGCTGGTGCGCGAACCGCCCGAGGGCAAACGCGCGCGCTATGTGTTGACCGACAGCGCGCACGCATTGGTGCCGCTCTATCGCGAGATGGCGGAATGGGGTTCAAAGCACCTTTTCGAAGAGGGCGAGACACGCGGCCAGTGGCCGGCGACTTAACCCCTTACCAATCGTAAGCCTTGGGCAAGTCGCTTTCATCGAGGTCCCGATAGCGCTCTTTCAGACGGCTCTGGTGGCTGCCAAGAGGTTGTTCGACACCGCCGATATAGACCCTTGTCGGCACCGAGCCGACTTCAAGCGGGTCGCCATCCCAGATCACCACATCGCCTACTGCGCCCGGAGCGAGCACGCCCACGCGTCCGCCCATTCCGCTGATATCCGCTGGAATCGAGCTGATCGCAGCAAAAGCCTTGCCCCAGCTCAGCCCGTCGGCGCCGGGCACCTTGGTCAGCGCAACCAGATTACCAGCGTGCTGCTGCAATCGGCGAGGATCTTCCATCGAAGCGGCGTTGATCGCGACTTTCACTCCGGCCTTGGCCATTCGGCCGATATTGCTTTGGGTCGCCGCGAGTTCATCGAAGCCTGCTGGCAGATCATCGAGACCGTCGGCGATCACCGGAATGCCGGATGCGGCAAGTTCATTCGCGACCAACCAGCCTTCGCTGGCGCCAACGATAACCAGATCGAGCTGTGAGAATTCACGCTTGAGGCCGATAACGACGCGGATATCCGCCGCACGCTCTACCGAAACGTAAAGCTTCTGCCTGCCTCGCACGACCGGCACGAGTGCCTCCGCATCGAAGCGGCTCAGCATGACGTCCTCGCCCTTTGTGATCTCGGTCGTTTGCGGTGTGCCGTTTGCTCCGATCAGCGCTTGCGCCTCGCGCAGAGCCGCGCGGAACAAGGTGTGCGTTGAAGCCCGGCTTCCGCCTGCAATCCGGGCACCACTTTCGCCCAGATCGACCATCTGGAACGCGCGGGCTTGCATAATCGGGCTAGCGTCCGAATCGAGATCGATAATAGCGCCCTGTCCGGCGAAGATCGAACCCGAAGGCAGCGTCGTCGTCGCAGCGCGGGTGATCCCAGCGGCGCGGTGCACGAGAATGTGCTGTGAGCTGGGATTGACGATCGGCGCGGCGTCCAGCGCTGCGCTGAACGGCGATCCGCCTGCGCGGGTGTCATTCGAATCGCGTACCGCGCTAACGTCCCAGATGCCGAGGGTAGTGATGGTGGCGAACAGGCCGGGAGTCACGAAGGCTCCATTCACGTCCAGCACCATATCTGTCTCAAACGACTGTCCAGCGCTCGCGCCGGCGAAGATCACTTTGCCATCTTCAACTATGACAGCACCGTTCTCGATCGGTTCGCTGCCGTCTCCTTTGACCACGGTCGCATTGGCTATGACGAAGTCCTGCGCAGCGGCGGGTGTGGCGGCGAGAGCAAAGGCGGAGACTGCGAGTGTGAGAAGCGTCTTCATTTCACGTCTCCTTCACCGGGCTGGCCGAGCTCGAAATCGCTCACCGGCCGGCGTTTGCGATCCATCGCATCGAACATCAGCGCGCCGTCGATCCAGACTTTCTCCGGCCGCGAATAGACGCTCAGCGGATCGCCGTTCCACAGCACCACGTCGGCCATTTTGCCGGGCTCGAGGCTGCCAGTCATGTCGGCGATGCCCATCGCCTTGGCCGCGTTTAGCGTAATCCACTGGATCGCCGTGGCATCGGAAATCTCGATCCCCATCCGCAGACCCGCTTTGCGTGCTTTGGCGGCTTCCTGGTTGAGGCGCTGGATATCGTTGTCGCTGTCCGAGTGGATAACGACGCAGGCACCTTCTTTCTGGAGCAGAGCCGCGTTTTCCAAGATGCCGTCATAGGCTTCCATCTTGAAGCCATACCAATCGGCCCAGATCGCGCTGCACACGTCGTTTTCGCGCAGCAGATCGCCGATTTTGTAGGCTTCGACCGCGTGGTGGAAGGCGGTGACCTTGTACCCGACCTCTTTGGCCATATCCATGACCAGCGCCATTTCATCGGCGCGGTAGCAATGGTTGTGAACCAGGATATCGCCAGCCAAAACGCCCGCCAGCGTCTCCTTGCCAAGGTCCCGCTTGCGATCGGATTCGTCCTTGTTGGCGTAGTCGATCGCGTCGTACCAGGTCTGGCGGTTCACGGCGAAGTTGCCCATCCGGGTCGAGGGCTTGCGCCCGCGTCCGCCATAGACCCGCTTCGGATTCTCACCGCAGGCCATCTTGAAGCCGTAAGGCGCACCGGGGAACTTCATGCCCTGGACCGTGCGGCTTGGCACATTCTTGAGCGTTACCGAGCGTCCGCCCATCAGGTTCGCGGAGCCGGGCAGGATTTGCAGGGCAGTGATGCCGCCATTGGCCATCGCCCGGCTGAAACCGGGATCCTGCGGCCAGACCGAATGCTCGGCCCAGACATCTGGCGTGGTTGGACTTGTTGCTTCGTTGCCATCGGAATGCGCCTGCACCGAAGGGCTTGGATAATCGCCAAGGTGTGAATGGATATCGATGATGCCCGGTGTGACGAACTTGTCGCTGCCGTCGATCACATTGGCGACGTCTGGCGGCGCGGTGGTCGGACCGCCAACCGCGACGATTTTGCCACCGCGAAAATGCACCCAGCCATTGTCGATCCTGCCGCCAGCCCCGTCATAGACGGTGGCCGGGATGATCAGCGTCTCGACGCCGGGATAGGCGGAGTAGGTAGAGGGGAAAGGGCCTTCGGCTTCGGTCAAGGCCGCAAAGCGCGGCTCATCATCATCGCTGCTGGCGCTACTACTGGCAGAATTGGCCGAGCCGGTGGTGGTGCAAGCGGCAAGCGCAAATGCGCTTCCCAAGACAGTCAGCGCAGCAAACCGTGCGCGAGCGAAACCAGAAAGCGACATTGAGGTCCCCCGTATTCCAAGGCGTTATGCGTCTTGACCCGAAAGCCAATCGATGTCCACCGGATTGGACGCTCGACCTGTCGGTCCGTCGAACGGTGAAGCATTTCGTCCAATTCGACCCCACTGCAGCGCGTAGTGCCGCATTGGCGATAGCTTGACGCGCATGGCTGTATTATGGCACTGATGCACCTAACGAGGATGTCATGAGCCAAAGCCGACCCGTATATCTCAAACTGCGCGATCAAATCGCGGCCGCCATCATTGAAGGCGTCTATCCCGAAGGCAAGATGCTGCCTTCGGTCCGCGCGCTTGCTGCCGAACAAGGGGCTAACCCGTTGACAGTGGCCAAGGCGTATCAGCAGTTTCAGAATGATGGTCTGGTCGAGGTCCAGCGCGGCGTCGGCATGTACGTTGTCGATGGCGCGGCAGAGCGCCTGCGAGAACGTGAACGCGATCAGTTCCTCAGCGAAGAATGGCCAGAAATCCGCTCGCGCATGAAGCGGCTTGGCCTTGATCTCGCTCGCCTGCTTGAGCGCAGCTGAGCAGCGACCACCCCGTTAACCAGCATTATTTCGACCATCGCTTGCGGCGAAGGCTCTGCTCTGGCACTATCAAATTAGAGTGCTCTTCGGGTCGGAGCGCAATTTTTGGGAACAGCGGGCTAGCCCGCACAAGCGGCGAACCGTGGGTATGCAGGTCCGACGGATTCGTGGGGAGGTCTAAATGATCAGATCCGAACTGCTGCAGGAACTTCACAAAGACAATCCGGAGTTGCGCGCAGAAGAGATCGAGCAAGTGGTCGATATCTTCTTCGATGAGATCGCGCAGCGATTGTCCGAAGGCGGCCGGGTTGAACTGCGCGGCTTTGGTGCGTTTTCAACACGCGAACGCGAAGCCCGCACTGGTCGTAACCCGCGCACTGGCGAAGCGGTCTCCGTGCCGGCCAAGCGTGTGCCGTACTTCAAGGCGGGCAAGGAAATCCGTCGCCGCTTGAACGACGACTAAAGGTCGGCGCTTCAGCGCCAACCCCAACATCAGTATCGGTCAGGCCGCTTCCAGTGCGACTTCTTCCAGCGTGAGTTCCCGAACCGGACGCTTGCGCTCGATATTGATCGCCTTGAAAACGGAATCGACGAGCAGTTCAATGCCGTGCGCCGAAGTGACATCCACCGGCAGCATGCCAAGATCGGTAAACTCTTCAACCGCATCGGAGCCGCGCAAGGCTATCATCCGGGTAATCCCGGGCAGGCGTTCTTGCACCAACGGAGTCAGTTCGCGCGAGATTTCCGTGTTGCCGGTCGCGACCAGCACAACTTCGCGTTTGCCCATTCCCAGCGCGTCCCAACTGCGCGGATCGGCGGGGTTCGCCTGATGCACTTGATAGCCATCGGCAAGCGCCGTTTCGAACTGCTCCGGATTGGCTTCGACCGCGAGATAGCCGACATTGTTGAAGGCAAGCGCATCTGCCACCGCGCGCCCTGACGGGCTGAGCCCGATGATCACCACAGGCGCATCGTCACCCGCCATTTTTTCGTCGGGCGGTCCAGCGCGTAATTTGCCTGCAAGCTTGCGCCCTAGGTTCGAAACCAGCGGCGTAACGGCAAGGCTGATTGCGATGGCCGTGACAAAGATGGAAATGAGGCGGGGCTCAACCAATCCGGCAACGGCGGGCATCGCGAACAGGACCAGAGCAAATTCGCTGCCCTGTCCGAGCAGGAAACCAAGCTGGATCGAGCCTGGCACCGACCAACGATTGGCAAGACCCGCAAGCACGTTCAGACCGCATTTGAGCACAATCAGACCGGTCGCTGCCGCTATCACCAGGAGCCAGTTCTCGACCAGAATGGCCGGATTGATCGCCAGCCCGACCGAGATGAAGAAGAAGCTCAGAAACAGCCCGCGAAATGCGTCGATCTCAGTCTGGACCATGATGCGATAGCGCGAATCCGCGACCGCCATGCCGCCCAGAAAGGCGCCGAGCGTCAGGGAAAGGCCCGACATGCCAGTCGCCCAGCCCGCCGCCAGCGCAATGAACAAGGCGGTCGCGGTGTAAACCTCGCTGCTGCCTGCCCGCGAAATCAACCGGAAGAGCGGCTCGGTAAGATAACGCGCAAACAAGACTGCAATCGCGAAAGCCACCAAGGCTTTGGCACCGGCTGCCCCCAATGCGGGGAGCATGGCTCCGCCCGTTCCCAAGGCACCGGCTGCGACGAGCAAGAGGATCGCAGCGATGTCCTGAAAAATCAGGATCGATTGTGCGGCCCGCCCCACAGGGCAATCCTCTTGCGCGCGCTCACGCACAAGGCCGATTACGACGGCCGTCGATGACAGCCCCATGGCAAACCCGCCGATCACCGCGAATTCCATGGGCAAGCCAAACGCGTAAAACAGGCCAGCGAACGCGCCTCCTGCAACCAGCATCTGCAGGCTGCCAAATCCAAAGATATTCGCCGCTTCGGACCGTATCCGGCCAAGCGAAAAATGCAGGCCGAGATTGAACAGCAGGAACATAATCCCCGCCTCGGCGAGCGTCGCGACCACCGAACCGCTGAAATCATCGGCAAAGCCGAGCGAGGCCAGGCTGAGACCTAGGACCAGATATCCGACGATCGGATTGAGTTTGCACGCCCTTGAAACCAGAGCAGCGCCAATGCCGAGGCCCAGCAGGACCACCGCTGGCTGGATCGTCTCCACCACTTCATTCGCCATGAGGTGCCCCTTGAAATGTGACGATCGCTAGCTGCCATTCCAAATGGAGCGCTGGGGGCGCCTGCGCAAGGGGTGCCCGCTTGCTTGACTCAAGACGGCTGGCTATCGCGGCGCGCGGCTCAGGCAAATGGGCGGGTGTGGCGGAATGGTAGACGCCGGGGACTTAAAATCCCCTGATCTTTGATCGTGCGGGTTCGAGTCCCGCCACCCGCACCAGTTTTTCTCTCGCGAAAATTCACTTCGCTCACTTCTCCGGGGGACGGCCTGACCAGCCGGCGCGCAGTCGCGCTTGCTAACTCTTCGAGTTCGAGATTGTCCTGTCCCAAAGCGCCAATTCCTTGCGACGGGAAAGCTCCTAAACACGCGCGCAGGAGGAATTTGGCGTGACCTTGGATGTCTTGACGACAAGTATTGCGAAGAAATACTGCAATATTCATCAATCCCCTATGGTCCATTATCTCTGTCTTAACTCCGGGGAAGTTAGGCCAGAGCCTGATTGGGTTAGGGATCACACGACGCTCCGCTCAGCGACATTGCTGATGCGAGCCAAGGCGAGCGACCATGGATATTGCAGCGAAGTCACCGCAGTCCGAAGAAGAGCTGTCGGCCGATGCGGTCTCGGGCGCGGATAAGCGTGCCGCGCCGCGCTTCACGCTATTGATCCGCGCTGCCAAGCTGATCGCCGATCAGGGCGAGTTTGTCTGCGTCATACGCGATGTGTCCGAGACAGGCGTCAGCGTCCGGCTGTTTCACAAGCTGCCCAAAAGCGACACTTTCGATCTGGAGCTGCCCGGAGGCACCCAATACACGATCCGCAGCGTGTGGGAGCGCGGGAACGAGGCTGGGTTCGAATTCACAGAGCCGGTCCGGGTTGCAAAGCTGATCACCGAGTCCGGGGAATATCCCAAGCGCGGTTTGCGGCTGGGCCTGTGCTTTCCCATCACCGTCAGCACGCTCACGCAATCCTGTGAAGCGATCGTCGAAAACCTCTCTCAACAAGGTGCGCGGTTCAGCTGTGATGGTCTGTTTGCGATCGATCAGAACCTTCGCATCGAGGGTGAAGAGCTAAACGAAGTACGCGCCAAAGTGCGCTGGCGGCGCGATCAGAATTACGGGGTCGTGTTCGACGACACGTTCACGTTGGGAGATTTTGCGCGGATGGCCGCTCGGTTGCAGGCTCCCGCTCTACTTGAGGAATAACATTTCCGGTCGAGGGGCCGCCTCGCGCGTTTACCGGGTCCTAACCAATATCGTTCATTCCGGGCAGTGGACCAATGTTTTGGCCCATTGATCGGGGGAATGAACGGGATGGGGAACGCCCATCAGCCAAGAATCCGACAGCACGGCGCCGATGTTTTCGGCGCGCTTTCCGTGCTCGCCTTCCGGATGTTGGACAGCGACACCATGATCGCTCCGGCACAAGTTCGGCGGGGAGACTGAGGCTATGTTGGTCGACCGTCGCCGCAATGCCTTTCCAATCGAATTCATCGCCCGCGTTGCGATCGCCTGGAGCCTTGTCGCGACAGTTCTAGTCGCGGTCCATTGGAGCGATATGGGCGGAGCAACTCTGCCAAGTTTTGACGGCGTTGATCGGCTGGTCGATGTTCCAATTTGGCTTGTGCATGCTGCCCTCTCACCTTTTGTGGCAGCCGCGAATGCCAAGCTGATGGCTTTGGCGATCGTATCGCTCTCCGCCTTGCTGTGCGCGATGATGCTTGTTGCGCGGATCGCGTGGCGACTGATGGGGGATGAGGAGGCGTCGCTTGCCGCTCTGGTGATGGCTATTTCCATACCGGTCATGTTCGGGCTGGCTTCGGAACGGATCGATTTCCTGGCGTGGCAGATCGTTTGCGTTCTCACTGCGGTAAACGCCCTCATGTCCCGTCAGCCGCGCATCGCGGGCATAGGTCTCGGAGTGAGCTGCGCTGTATTGCTCGCAATCTCAACCGATGGCCTGTTGCTGGTCGCGGCCATATTCGGCGTTCTTGCGCTACGCTGGCTGCGGGACCGCAATGCCCGCGACTGGTTGGTCAGCGCTTCTCAGTCACTCGCGATTGCCAGCGGAGCGCTGTATGCGCTGACTTTCCTGCTTGCCAATCCAGCGAACTATTCGGGCACAGTCAGTCTGCTGCACCTCGGAGTTTTTGCCGCGAGCGCGGTTGCACTCACTGCACTTTCCAAGCTGGAACCCATTCCTCCGGCCATGCGCCTTGGCGGGATTGGTCTCGTATTTCTTGGTTCAGCCGGTGCGGTTCTGTTTGCGGGCCCGCTTGGGCTGGCAGACGATCAAGCGGCGACCAATGCGGGTTTGCCGATCTGGAACCAGGGCTTCGCAACCATCCTGCAATACGGGGTTACGCCCATTATCGGAGTGATAGCTGCCATGAACCTCGCGCAATCGTCTCGTGACTGGCTGCGCCGGTTCTGGGGGGATTATGCCATTATCCTGGGCGCTGCGTTGCTGGTGTCGGTGCTCGATGCACGATTTGGCGCAATTGCATGCGCGCTCGCCGCCGCACCGCTTGCTTGGCAAGTGCGGCATTGGCTGCGGGCTATCCGAAATATGAAACGCCCTGCGCCGCGCGTTCTCGCCACAATGGGAGTGGTGTTTGCTTTACTCCCGGCTCTACCGATGATTGCTCTATCAGCTGCAGCGCAGGTCTAGGCTGGGACGAAATCCATCGCGAGGCCGTTGATACAATGGCGCTTGCCGGTCGGTTTTGGTCCGTCGCCGAAAATGTGCCCCAGGTGGCCGCCGCAATCGGCGCAGTGCACTTCGGTGCGCGGATAGCCGATCTTGTAATCGGTCGAAGTGCCCACAGCGCCCTTGTCGATCGCCTTGTAAAAGCTCGGCCAACCGGTCTTACTGTCGTATTTGTGCGCTGAGGAATACAGCCTGTTGCCGCAGCCTGCACACACAAAGGTACCTTTGCGCTTTTCCTTGTCGAGCGGTGAGCTGAAGGCACGTTCGGTCCCGGCTTCGCGCAGAATGCGATATTCGGCGCGAGACAGTTTGCGCCGCCACTGGGCCGGTGTCTTGGTAACGCGGAAGTTCTTCTTGGCTTCAGCCGGTGTCGCACCGCAACCGGCAAGTACCGGGGCGGCAACGGCAACCGCTGCGCCTGCGAGGAATTTTCTGCGATGTATCTGTGCGAAGCGCATAGTTATCCCGTCCTTGGAAAAAGGTCTCTACACCAGATACGCAGGCAAACGGGAAAAGGTTACGTTTTGGCGCGGAAAACGCCGCGTCAGAATTCGGTGATTTCGACCTCAAGCTTGCGGAAACCGTGGACGAAGTTTGCCCGAACCCGCTCAACGTCGCCCGCAACATGCACACGCATCCGCCGCTTGTGCATTTCCTCAAGCAGGACGCGCAATTGCAGCTCGGCCAGGCGCGCACCAACGCAGCGGTGGATGCCATAGCCGAACGCGATATGCCGACGGGCGTTTTCACGGTTTAGGTCAAGCTTGTGGGGATCCGGGAAGATTTCTTCTTCGTGATTGGCCGCGAGATACCACAGCACAACCTTGTCGCCCTTCTTGATCGTCTTCCCGAACACTTCGGTGTCTTCGGTGCAGGTGCGGCGCATATGCGCAAGCGGGGTCTGAACCCGCAGCATTTCCTGCACCGTATTGGGGATGATTTCGGGATTTTCCTCAAACAGTTTGCGCTGATCGGGAAATTTGTCGAGCGCGTGAATGAACCCGCTCATCGAATTGCGGGTTGTATCGTTGCCACCGACGATAAGCAGCACGAGATTGCCGATGAATTCCTCCGGTCGCATCTGGTTCATGGCTTCGGAGTGGATCATCATCGAAATGAGATCGTTGCCCGGCTCCTTGTCCATTGTCCGCTCGATCCACAGCGACTGGAAATAGGCACCCATTTCGTGGAGGAGTTCCCAGCGCAATTCGTCGAGTTCGCGAACCGTGGCGAGTTCGGTGTCCCCGGACCAATCGGACCAAAAAGTCAGCATCCGGCGATCTTCCCAAGGGAAACCGAACAGGATTGCCAGCATTCCGGTGGTGAGTTCGATCGAGACCGTGTCGACCCAATCGAAGACCTCGCCGCGCGGCAGCGTGTTGAGCAATTCGCCTGTCCGCCGGCGGATTTCCTTTTCCATGTCGGTCATCGCGCTTGGCGTGAATTTGGGCGCGACCGTACGGCGCTGGCCCGTGTGCTGTGGCCGATCCATCGCGATGAACATCGGCAATTCGCGGCGATCGGCAGTGCTTTCTTCAAGCTCTTCTTCGCTCAGCCGTTCGAGGATCGTGATCCCGCCATGTTCCCAGCTGGACGAGAAAGTCTCGGGCAGTGCTTCGATATGCTGGATCGCCTTGTGGCCGACGACTGCCCAATAGGGGCCGTAGGGGCTTTCCGGGATGTAGTGCAGCGGCCCTGCGTCCTGCATTTCCTTGAAGATCGGCTGCCAGCGGTCCTCAAAGTAGATGTCGCTGCGGCTGACGTCCCATTTGTGCGAATGCTGCGGGCGTTCTTCAGGGTGCTTTTCGAAATGCGCCTTCAGCGCCTGGTAAGCCGTAGGGCTGGTGCGCACCTTTGGACGTTCTGGGGCCATTGTCGCCATTCTACTCTCCCGTCCGGCAGTGCTTCGGTCTTCTTATGGTGCAGCCGGTTCCTCGATTCGCATCCTGCCTTAACTGACACCCATGTCAATAGTGGGTTGCGATTTGCGACCTATTCGGCTGGCCCTATTCCGCTGGCTCCGCCGTAGCGTTCGCGCTGCCGCGTGACCCAAAGCCCCACTTGCGGCGCTTGGTCTTGTCGTGCCCTGCGCCGCCCGATTTCATCACGCGTTTGCGGAACAACATCGACCCGCCTTTGACTAGGATGACGACCGCCACCGCTTGCCACGCAATCGCCGCAGCATGCGTCCACAATGTCTCGTCAAGAGCGGCGCGTGCCAGCATCGCGAAAGGCGAGGACAGTGGGAAGATCATCGCAAACATCTCGAGCGCGGATCCGGGCTGTGTGATCGTATAGGCGGCGAGGAAGAACACCATCAGCTGCATCATCGTCACAGGCATCGACATGGTTTGCACTTCGCGAACCGTGTTCGCCATCGCGCCGATCGTCAGGAACAGCGCTCCCAGAAGCAGGTACGCCATCGAAAAATAGACGATGCCAAGTGCAATGAAGAGCGGCCAACCCACCGCCGGGCCGGGAAGATTGGCGAAATCGGTGTTGGTCACCGTGATGATCGCGTCCTCGGCCACGGTCCAGAAGCCCCATCCCGCAACGCCCCACACAGCGATCCCGACAAAGGAAACACCCAGCATCGCAAACAGCTTGCCCATGAACACCGCGTCCATCGGGATGGCGGCGGCAAGGATTTCGATGATCTTGTTGCCCTTTTCCTCGGCGAGGTTGGATAGGACCATGCCCGCGAGCAGCATTGTCAGCAGGAAGAGCACCATTTGCGCTGCCTGTGCGGTGCGGGTCCGGGTCGAGCGTTCCGATGCCGCGCTGCTGGCAACGATGGTCTGGTTGATCGCAGGAAATTCGGTAGGCGCGGCCCGAAGCGATGCTGCGGCTATTAGCCCGATCGGACCTTCCCAGCGGTTCACCTGGCCCTCGGTGCCGACGAGTTCAGGCGCTTCAGGCGTTCCCGTGACGATGGCTGCGTAGTTGCCGCGTCGTTGATCGAGGAATTCCTTGGCGTCGAAGTCCGGCTCGCTCTGGGCCTCGGGCACTTCGCGCAGCTCAGGCAATCCTCCGCCTAATTCGCCGACAAGCTGTTCGCGTGCAGCGAGGATCTTGGCGTTGTTCTCGGTGCTCATGGCGATGCCGATTTCGGTGCTGACCGCTTGGACGGAGACTTGCTTGCCGATGCTCCCCGCGAGGCCACCGACGATCACCGGGAAAAGCGGCCCGATCAGAAAGAACAGGAAGGCGCGGCTGAACAGCACGGCGATGAAATCGCGCCGGGCGATGACCCAGGCGGCCTCGAGCCGCGAGAGGCGCGGATTGGCGACGACTGTGGCTTGATCGAAATCGCTCATACCGCTTCTCCCGCCTGATCGGCCTCAAGCTGGCGAGCGGCTGCTTCACCGGCGATGGCGACGAATGCATCATGCAAGCCAGCGCGCTCGATCGAAAGCGACAGAATACCCGCCTCGCCGTCGATGAGTTGCTTGAGCAAGGGCTCGACCCCGGTTTCCGGCAGCGAGAAATAGAAGAAATCCCCCTCGCGCCGCGCGTCTTCGGGCAGGGCCGAAGTCCAACCCCCTTCGCGCGCTCGGGTTTCGAGGCGTACCTGTGCCGGGATGCGGTCGCGTGCCGCTTCGACGCTTCCCGCATAAGGCACCTTGCCTCCGGCGATGATCGCGACACCTTCGCACAGGCGCTCGGCATGGTGGATGACGTGGGTTGAGAAAATTACCGTGACCCCGTCTTCTGCCAAGGCGCGGATCATACGCTCCAGCTTGCCCTGGTTGATCGCATCGAGGCCGGAAAACGGTTCGTCGAGTACCACCAGTTTCGGTTGGTGAACCAAGGTTCCGAGCAATTGCACGGTCTGCGCCATGCCTTTCGACAGCTGGCGGATCTGGCGATCTGCTGCGTGACTGAGATCGTGGCGTTCGAGCAATTCCAGTCCGCGCTTGCGCCCTTCGGCCAGTGGCAGCCCGCGCAGCGCCCCCATGAAGGCAATCGCTTCAATCGCTTTCATCGCCGGATACAGTCCGCGCTCTTCTGGCAGGTATCCGATCAAGCGGCCGATTTCGTGCGGACGATCATGCCCGAAAATGCGGCGTACGCCTTCGTCCGGGTCGATAATGCCGAGCAACATGCGCAATGTGGTGGTCTTGCCCGCGCCATTGGGTCCGAGCACGCCGTAGATCGCGCCTTCGGGCACCGACAGGTCCACGCCTGCCACCGCCAAGGTGCCGTCGAAGCGTTTCACCAGTCCGCGCGCCTCGATTGCGAGCTTGCGGATTTCAGAAGGGGGTGCGGCCCGATTGCTCGCCGACATGTGTTCGCCTATCGCCATATGCATGAGTGCCACGGTTAACGCGCAGGACTAAACGGGAGCAACCCCAAGCATGGTTAACGGCGCGATGACAGGTGATCTTACGGAGCGGATCGAAGAGCAGGCACGGGCACTGGGTTTTGCTGCCTGCGGGATCGCGAGCGCGGGCGAAGATCCGGTGCGGGCCGAGCGCCTCGAACAATGGCTGGGCGAAGGCCACCACGGCTCGATGGAGTGGATGGAAGCACGCGCGCACCATCGCCGTTCGCCGCAAGGGCTGTGGCCTGAAGCGCAGAGCGTGATCGCGCTCGGCATGAGCTATGCCCCCGCGCATGATCCTATGGCGCTGGAAGCACACCGGGATCGCGCAAGGATATCGGTCTATGCGCAGGGCAAGGACTATCATGATGTCGTGAAAAAGCGGCTGAAGGCGCTGGCCCGGTGGCTTGTGGTGGAACGGCCAGAGGCGCAGGTGAAAGTCTTCGTGGACACCGCGCCAGTGATGGAAAAGCCGCTCGGCGAAGCAGCTGGCGTTGGCTGGCAGGGCAAGCACACAAATCTCGTCAGCCCCGAGCATGGCAGTTGGCTGTTTCTCGGCGCGATCTACACGACACTGAATCTGTCACCGTCGCAGCCGCAGCGCGATCAATGCGGTTCGTGCCGCGCCTGTCTGGACAGCTGTCCCACGGACGCCTTCCCGAGCGCCTATCAGCTCGATGCGCGGCGCTGCATTTCGTACCTCACAATCGAGCACAAAGGCCCGATTGCCGAGGAATTCCGCGAAGCGCTGGGCAACCGCATCTATGGCTGCGACGATTGTCTCGCGGTTTGCCCCTGGAACAAGTTTGCCCAAACCGCCAACGCGGCGCGGGCATACCTCCCACGCGCCGAGCTGACCGCGCCAAAACTCGCCGAATTGCTGGCACTCGACGACGCCGGATTTCGCAAAGTGTTCTCAGGTTCGCCGATCAAACGGATCGGACGCAATCGGTTCGTCCGCAATTGTCTCTATTCGGCTGGCAACAGCGGCGATGCAAACCTGATTGCCCCGGTCGAGGCGTTGCAGCGCGATCCCGATCCCGTCGTGGCCGAGGCAGCGGAATGGGCGCTTGCTAGACTGCGCGCCTAAATCAGTTCCTTGAGCGGCACGTCTGTGTCGGCCAACAGCTCCGGATCGACTTTCTCGATCCCCTTCTCGAGCAGTTTGCGGCCCTGCACATAGTCCTTCATCGTGCCCACGCAGTCGAATGCGATGGGGCGCCCTTCTTTCAGGTAGACCACGGTGAATTTGCGACTTTCCGGATCGCCGCGCAGCACGGTCGCATCGTATCCCAGACTTAGGCCTGCGGTCTGCAGCTTGAGATCATACTGGTTGGACCAGAACCAAGGGAGCGCGTGATATGGCTCTTTGTCGCCCATGATCGCCTTCGCCACGGTGTTCGCCATGTCATGCGCGTTCTGGACCGATTCGAGCCTGATCACCGCCTGGTCTGCATAGGGGTTGGCGTGCGCGGCGCAGTCGCCGATCGCGTAGATATCGTCGAGCGATGTGCGGCAGCAAAAATCGACATCGACCCCGTTGGAGCCAGCGGCACCAGCTGCGATCAGCGGCGCGACCGCCGGAACGATTCCGATTCCCACCACCACCATGTCGCACGGCAATATCTCGTCATTGTCGAGCTTGACGCCGGTTGCCAGCCTGTCCTCACCGACCACTTCGGTCACGCCGCGTTCAAGCCTGATTTCGACGCCTTGGCGGCGGTGCTCTTCCTCGTAGAAACGGGATAGCTCTTCGCCCGCAACGCGCTTCAAGACCCGGCTTTCGGTTTCAACCAGTGTTACGCCGCAACCAAGCTTGCGAAGCACGGCCGCCGCTTCCAGTCCGATGTAGCCGCCACCGATCACCACCGCTTGTTTGGCACCTGCCTCCAGCGCGGCCATCATCGCATCGGCATCACGCTTGTCCCGGACGTAAAAGACGTTCTTCCGATTTGCGCCGGTGCATGGGAGCCTGCGCGGGTCGCCCCCACCCGACCAGATCAGCTTGCGGTAGCCAATGGTGTTTCCGTCGGAGAGCGTCACCGTGTGCGCCATCCAGTCGATTTCCGCGACACCGCTGCCAAGCCGCAATTCGATATCTTTGTCGGCCCAGAATTTCTCGGGGCGGATCATGATCCGCTCGAAACCCTTGTCGCCTGCGAGGTATTCTTTTGAGAGCGGAGGGCGCTCATACGGAGGGGCGGAATCGCGCCCGATCATCATGATCGAACCTTCATGCCCCTTTTGCCGCAGCGCGATCGCAGCCTGCGCACCGCCATGGCCGGTGCCGACAATCACAACGTCAGCCTGCCCAGCCGACCCGTTTCCCTCACTCACCATGCGCTGATGCGTGCCCGCAAATGCTTCACTTCGTCAAGCTGGCATTGCTTGCGGGCGATCTTCACCGTTCGAGCAGGTTACGCGCCTGACTGGCAATCTGTGCGAGAACAGCCGGGGCAATGGGCGGTTGCGCCTGCGCTCTGCCGATCATGCTCCGGAACTGATCTACAGCGCCCTGATTGCGCTCCGCCCAGTCCGCCACGGCCCCTTGCGGGTCGTCCTTGCCGGTCTTGCGGCGCATCAACCGCCGTAGGAATTCCAACCGCATGTGCTGGAAATCACGTGCCAATCCATCGACCAGCAGACGCTCCCAGATATCTGAAGGCGACATATGGGCTGCCGTACTTTGCGCCCAATCCAGCCCAATCCGCTCGCCGATATCGGTGAAGGCATGCGTCAGCATCCGCGCGTCGATCTCGGTCTTGAGCGCGAGCTGCGCCAGACCGATCGATCCATCAAGATCGAACAGATTGGCCACGCGCGCTGCTAGTGCATCGGGAGCGCCGCGTTCGACAAAGTGCTCGCGCAATTGCCGGGACCGCTCGCGCGGCTCGCAGGAAAGCAATTCGTCGCGAGCGTCGGTCAGATCGGTCACGCGGCCCCGCAATTGCGAAATCATCTCGCCCGCTTCGACCTGTCCAGAGGCAGTACGCAGCACGTCTGACATCAGATTGCCAACGGCAGCGGAGAGACGGTCGAACAGCGCGATGCGCGCGTCTTCGTTCATCTTGCCTGAGTCGATTTCCGACCACAGCGCGCCGAGATCAAACAGTCGCTCGACAACGACAAAGGCGGCGGCGACATCGGAGAGGCCGACGCCTTCCTCCTCCGCCAGTTCAAAAGCGTGTACCAGCCCCAGGCGGTTAACGATCCGGTTGGCCAGATCGGTTGCAACCAATTCACGGCGCAGGCGGTGTTCACGAATGCGTGGCGCAAACTTCTTGCGCATCGGCTCCGGGAACATCGCGATCAGCGAATCTTCGAGGATCGGATCGTCGGGCAGCCCGCATTCTTCGATTGCGTCCTGCAGCACCAGTTTGGCCGATGATAGCAGCACCGCCAGCTCTGGCCGGGTCAGCCCCTTTCCGTCCGCCGCACGGCGGGTCAGGATGTCGCTTGAAGCAAGTCCTTCGGTTCGGCGGTCGAGATCGCCGAGATCTTCGAGTTGTTCGGTCAGGCGAATGTAGGATGCGGTGGCGTCGGCCCCGCCCGCTTCGGCTATCGACAGCGCAAGCGCTTGAAGGCGATTGTCCTCAAGCACGATATCGGCGACCTCATCGGTCATGTCTTCGAGCAGCGCATTGCGGCGCTTGTCGGACAGTTTGCCAGCGCGGTTTGCGGCTGCCAGCGCGATCTTGATGTTGACCTCGTTATCCGAGCAATCGACCCCGGCCGAATTGTCGATGAAGTCGGTGTTGATCCGCCCACCATTCAGCGAGAACGCAATCCGCCCGGCTTGGGTCACGCCGAGATTGGCGCCTTCGCCGATGACCTTGGCGCGCACCTCGATGGCATTGACACGTAGAGCGTCATTACCTGGATCGCCGACATCGGAATTGCTCTCCGTTTCGGCCTTGATGTAGGTGCCGATACCGCCGAACCAGATCAGGTCGACCGGCGATTTCATGATCGCGCTGACCAGGGCATCGGGCTCGATTTCCTTGCCATCGATGCCAAGAGCCTCGCGTGCTTTCTTCGACAGCTTGATGCTCTTCTGATCGCGCGAGAACACGCCGCCACCGCTGGAAATCAGGTCGGAATTGTAATCCTCCCAGCTTGAGCTTGGCGCATCGAACAATCGCTTGCGCTCTTTCCAGCTGGCTTTGGGATCGGGGTCGGGATCGATGAAGATGTGGCGGTGATCGAATGCTGCGACCAGCTTGATCGCTTTCGACAGCAGCATGCCATTGCCGAACACATCGCCCGACATGTCGCCGCAGCCGGCCACGCGCACGCTGTCCTTCTGAACGTCGATTCCCATTTCGAGGAAGTGGCGCTGAACGGACACCCATGCGCCGCGTGCAGTGATGCCCATAGCCTTGTGGTCGTAGCCATTCGATCCACCGCTGGCGAAAGCATCATCGAGCCAGAAGTCCTTGGCTTGCGCGATTCCGTTCGCGACATCGGAGAATCTCGCAGTGCCCTTGTCTGCGGCGACGACGAAGTAGGGGTCTTCGCCATCATGGATGACGACATCGTTCGGGTGCACAACCGAATCGTCGACAATGTTGTCAGTGATCGACAGCAGCGTGCGAATGAAGACTTCGTAGCTCGCCTGCCCTTCGGCGGCCCAGCCTGCGCGATCCTTGGCGGGTGAAGGGAGCTGCTTGGGATAAAACCCGCCCTTCGCTCCGGTCGGTACGATGACCGCATTCTTGACCTTTTGCGCTTTCATCAGCCCGAGGATTTCGGTGCGGAAGTCGTCGCGGCGGTCTGACCAGCGCAGGCCGCCGCGCGCAATCGCGCCCGAGCGCAAATGGATGCCCTCCACCCGGCGCGAATAGACGAAGATTTCGCGCCACGGCACGGGCTTTGGCAGGTTTGGGACCAGCGAAGAATCGATCTTGAACGCCAGCGCCTCTTGCGCGGCATCGGCAAAGGCGTTGGTGCGCAGGATGGAATCGATCAAGGCGCGGTAAAGACGAAGCAAACGGTCATCGTTGATGGCCGAGACCTTGGCCAAGCCGCGCGTGAAGCTCTGGATCGCAGCCTCTGCGGCTTCGTCACGGTCGCCTTCGAAGGCTGGATCGTGGCGAGCGACGAACAGATCGATCATCGCCCGCGTCACCGCCGGTGCAGCGTTCAAGGCATCGACCACGGTATAGATGGTGAAGCTCATGCCGGTCTGTCGCAGGTAGCGATAGAAGGCACGCAGCCAGTTGGCTTCGCGCGCTTCGAGCGCCGTGCTCAGCACCAGCCGGTTGAACGGATCGTTCTCCGCCTGCCCGTTCAGAACTTCGGTGATCGCCCGTTCGATGACGAATGCCCGGTCGAGCAGCGGAGCAGCCTTGTCCCCCTCGGGCAACGACAGGGTGAATTCGTGAATTGTCCCGAGCGACCGCGGATCGAGCAGCGTTGGAACTTCCTTGATCACTGTGAAGCCGAAATTTTCAAGCGCGGGAACGGCGTCGGACAGCATCAGGATGCCCTGATGATGATAGACCTTGAGCCGCAGAATTTCCGGTTCGTCTTTTGCAAGACCATACAGCCGGGCGTCGCGCAGGTGCTCTCCCGTATCGCTTTCCTGGACAGCAAGCGCACGCAGGCGGGAGATGTCGATCGCGGCCTCTTCCGCGCCGTAGCGGAAGCGATAACTCGACGGGAATCCCGAGGCGTAGCGCGATGCAATGGCGGTGGCTCGCGAGCCCTCGGGTCCACCGGCAAGGTGATGCTCGACCGCTTCGCCCCAACCGCGCAGCAAGTCCTCAAGTTCACGTTCGATCCCGGCGGTATCGAGTTTTCCGGAGGCTTCGCGCGTGTCGAGCATGAACTCGAGCATGGCGAGCGCTCCGCCTTCGACTTCAAGGCTCCAGTCAAGAACTTGCGTTCCCGCCTGCTTCATCAACAGGTCTTGAATCTTGAGCCGCACATCGGTCGACAGAGTATCGCGTGGCAGCCAGACGAACGCGAAAACATGGCGTTTGAGTGGCGAACGCACCTGCACCAGGCGCGGCCGAGGGCGGTCGACCAGGCTCATGATCGTCGTCGCGAGCTGGCGAATATCGGCCATTTCCAGCGAAACGATCAGGTCGTGCGGCAGAACCGTGAAGGCGTGGGCCAGAGCCTTGCCCGCATGCCCGCCGGGATCGAAGCCAAGTTCTTCGGTCAGTTCGGTGACCATCTTGCGGAGCAGCGGCACGTTCTCAGGGTGAGATGCCAAAGCCGCGCTGGTCCAGACCCCGGCATGGATCGACAGCGCCGAGACTTTGCTGCTCTTACCCTGCCCGGTGCGGTGCGGCACGATGAACAGGTCGAGCGGCACGTGGCGATGGACATTGGACAGGCGGTTCGACTTGATGATCAGCAGATCGCGGCGCTCGCCGCCCTTGGGCGTCTGATCAAACCACTCGAAGGCAAGATCGTAAGAAGCGTCCGCCAGCAGCGCCTTGGCGCTCTTGCGACAAATGCCGTGCACATCTCTGTGGCTGCCATCGCGGTTGCGCGTCAGGTGGCCCAGCTGGGTAAGCATCCCGCCGTTCAGCCATTCGAGCATCGCTGCGGCTTCGGGATTGCTGGCTTCAAGCACTTCAGCGTCAGCTGCCATCGCACTCTGCGCTTTGGGCCAATCATTCACAGCTGCGCGCACATCGCCCAGCGTCACCCGCAATTGAGCGAGCAATTCGCGCCGCTGACGCGCGTCAACGCGCGGCGTTTCGATGTAGATCATCGACTCGCGCGATCCCAAATCATCGCCGGATTTGCCCAGCTTCACCAACTGACCTTGGTCATCGCGGGAAACGGGAACCACCGGATGAACCAGACGGTCGATGCTCAGCCCCTGTGCGGCAATGGTCGCTGCGATCGAGTCGACCAGAAACGGCATGTCGTCATTGACCACGGCGATCCGGAGCATTCGGCGTTCTTCTGTCGCAGATTCTAGCAACAGTGACGACCGATCAAGCTCGCGATGCTGCGCGGCTTTCAGCAGGAAATCGGCCGCGTCGTTCCTGTCTTCGCCTTCAAGGCAAGGCTCGCCGGGGAGGATCGCGTCGGTGAGGTGCTTTGCCAGTGCCGAGCGCATGGCGCTATCTTGCTTGCTGGCCTTTTTCGCGGGTTTCTTCGCCCTCTTCGATACCATGATGTGCTCCCGGCATCCTGCTTCCAGCACTCGAACAACGTGAAATTTTGTTGTGCCGGTTTGTAGTTATCCGTCGCCAATACGCCCTTAATGCGAGTCCGCGCAAGCCGGATCACTACCGATCCGGCAGTTAAATTTTACGGCATCGCCCGGAACTGGATCGCGGCCTCTATAAAGGAATTGCGGCGCACTTCCGTCCCGTCCTCTGACGGATGGGCGCTGCACGGTACTCAGCCATTCCCCGGGTCCGCTTGCTTGGGAGTTCCTGCTTAAGCTGCCAAGGCAGTCGAGCAGGCCTCGACGGTCAATTCGAGCGAGCGGATCCGGGCTTCGGGGTCATAGGTTGCCCCGCACAGAATGATCTCGTCGGCGCGCGTGCGCTTCACAAACACTTCGATATCGTCGCGCACTTTTGCAGGCGAGCCGACAGCGGCTGCCTGCCCGATATGATCGAGCATCGTGCGCGCGGGTGCTTGCAGGGTAGCGGTGTAGTCCGCGATGGGCGGCGGCAACTTACCGGGATTGCCTGTGCGCAAACGCACAAAGCTCTGTTGCTGGCTGGATGCGAGCAATTGCGCTTTTTCACCGGTATCGGCGGCGAACACATTCATTGCGACCATCACATGCGGTTTTTCGAGTGCTTCGGATGGCTGAAAATCGCGGCGATAAACTTCAAGCGCCGCATCAAGATGGTCCGGCGCAAAATGCGCGGCGAAGGCGTAGGGCATGCCAAGCTTGGCGGCGAGTTCCGCACCGAACAGGCTCGACCCGAGCATCCACAATTCAACGTTCGCACCCAAGCCCGGCGTGGCTGCAACAGGCAAATCCAGATCGCCGGTAAGCAGCGCACGCAGTTCCACAACGTCCTGCGGGAAATATTCCGAAGCCTGCGCAAGGTTCTTTCGCAAAGCGCGCTGCAATTCCGGCCCGGCACCCGGTGCCCGGCCTAGCCCCAGGTCGATGCGTCCGGGAAACAGAGCATCGAGCGTCCCGAACTGCTCCGCAATCTGAAACGGCGTGTGGTTGGGCAGCATGATCCCGCCCGACCCGATCCGAATACGGCTGGTGGCGTTGCCGATATGTGCGAGCACCACCGAGGTTGCACCGCCGGCAATTCCGTCCATCGCGTGATGTTCGGCGACCCAGAAACGCTTGCAACCGAGCTTCTCGGCATAGCGAGCAAGGTCGGTCGCGGCATCGAAAGCCTCTGCCACACTTCCGCCTTCGCGTACCGGGACGAGATCGAGGACGGAGAATTCGGTCATGGCGTTGCTTGCTCCTCAGCCGCGGGTTCAATCTGAGCGAGATAGTTCTTCGCGGTCTGCGCTGCCAGCGAATCCGGTTGGGTGTCGATCACCGACTGCCAGCTCTGCCGCGCAGCATCTTCGCGGCCCGACAGGACGGCAATAACACCAGCCTCCAGCCCGATCAGCCCTTCGAGCGGGGCAAGCCTAACAGCCGTTTCAATCGCGGCCTGCGCGTCATCGAGCCGCTCCAGCCGCCGTAGCAAAGTCGCCTTGAGCAGCCAGCCTTCGGCTTTGTTCGGTTCAAGCCGGTTTGCCGTATCGAGCGCCGCCAGGGCTTCGTCGGTCCGGTCCATAGCGACCAGCGCGCGGGCGGCATCGGTGGCGGCGAGCGCCTCAAGCGTGGCCGAGGCAGCCGCGCGGGCATCGGTTTGCGCCACAGTCAGCAGGGCCACCGCTTCCTGAGGATCGCCGCCTGCCAGTGCGGCATTGCCTGCCATCGTCCCAAAGCGTGCTCGGGTGCGCAGCTCTTCCGGCGGCGTTTCGTCTCTGGCGCCGACAAATGCCGTTTGAGCGTCTTGCCACAAACCCAATTCCGTCGCGGCTAGTCCCAAGCAATGATTGGCGACAACCCGCTCGGCCCCAGCGGTCTCGCTCCGACGAATCTGCGCTTTTGAATGCGCGCGCGCTGGATCTTCATCCAATTGATCGAGGCAATCCTGCAGCCAGGCACTGGTCGGATTTGACGGCGGCGCGATTGCGTCTTCGCGCGGCGGTCGGTTGAGGATTTCCTCTTCGGCACCGGGCGGCGGGGAGACAGGATTGGGGCCGACTTGCAGCAGCAGGGCGAGAAGGATGGACACGTTGGCTATCGGTTTCCGTTAATAGAAGCTGGCGACTGTCGCCTTCAGCCGGGCGATGTCTTGATCGCGCGACAGGCGGTGATCGCCGTCTTTGATAAAGGTCACTTGAACCGCATCCGAACGCAGAGCTTCAGCGAGTTTCAGGCTGGTCTTCCAAGGAACATCCTCGTCGCGTTGTCCGTGGAGCAGATGCACCGGACAACTGATGGCGATCTGGTCTTCAAGCCGCAAATTGGCCTCGCCGTCAGCGAAGAAACCGGGATGCGTTGGCGTCGGCTCTGGTCCGTAGGGGTTTTCTTCGAACAGAGTTTCACCGCGGGCCATCACCGCGCGTTGTTCTTCGCCAAATCCCCAGCGGGTGAAATCAGGCGCGGCGGCGATGCCGACCATGCCAGCAAGGCGATCACCCAGCGCTTCGCCGATCAACAGCATCAGCCACCCTCCCATCGAAGAGCCGACCAGGAGAACAGAGCCGCTGACATGCGCTTCGATCAAGGTCAGCACTTCGTCACGCCAGCAGCTGAGGGTGCCGTCGGCAAAATCGCCCGAGCTTTCTCCGCAACCTGAATAGTCGAGCAGTAGGCACGCACGACCTTGCGCCTGTGCTTCTTCGAACAGCGCGGTCGCCTTGCCGCCAGCCATGTCGGACATATAACCGGGCAGGAACACCAATGTCGGGCCAATTTTTGGCTCAGTGTCTACGGTCAGCCGGTACGCGATCCGCCGACCGTCCTGCATTTCATGAAATTGAACGTCGCTCATGCGCGCGTTAATGCCTGTGCTATGCGGTGCAGCGCAAGGGTTGTCACAGCTTCGACACTGGGAAGGAATATAGCGCCGCCATGATCAAGAACGACCCAGTAAGCCTTCCTGCCCGACCTGCATCTGCGCTTACGCGGCGCGGGCTGTTTTCGCTTGTAGGAGCGTCCGCAGCCATCGCTTCGGCTCCAGCAATCGCGCGGGGTTTTGGCAGTGGCTTCACCCATTCGATTGCGAGCGGCGAACCTCAATCGTCGAGCGTGCTGCTTTGGACGCGCTATGTTGGTGAGGCGGAAACCACGCTCGAATGGCAGGTGTCCGAAACGCAGGATTTCAACAATCCGGTTTCCGAAGGTCAGGTCAAAGCCTCACCGAACCGGGACTGGTGCGCGAAGGCGATTGCCAGTGGTCTCGCGCCAAACCGCTGGTACTTCTTCCGCTTCGTTGCCCCCGATGGCACCGTTTCGCCAATCGGACGGACCCGGACGCTGCCGCAAGGGCCGACCGAAAAGTTCCGCATGGCGGTCTTCTCCTGCTCCAACTTCGGGTTCGGCTGGTTCAATTCTTACGCACACGCGGTCGAAGCCAATGATTGCGACCTTGCCGTGCATCTGGGCGATTACATCTACGAATACGGCAAGGACAATTACCCCGGCCCAGCCGAAACCAATCCGGGCCGCCGCCTCAACCCCGACACCGAGATTGTCGCGCTAGCCGATTACCGGCTGCGCTACGCGACGTATCGTGCGGACCCAGACCTCCAGCGCCTGCATCAGGTGCTCCCAATGATCGCGGTATGGGACGACCACGAAAGCGCGAATGACAGTTGGGAGGACGGCGCACAGAACCATCAGCCCGACAGCGAGGGCGAATGGAGCGCGCGTAAATCTATCGCCAAGCGCGTCTATCGCGAGTGGATGCCGGTCTCCGATGAGGCCTATGCGACCTACGATGTCGGTGACCTCGCAACCCTGTTCCGGCTCGATACACGGCTCGAAGGGCGCGACGAGCAGCTCGATCTTGGCAAAGTGCTCGAAGGCGCGGCGAATCCCGAAGCAGCTATCGCCGCTCTGGCTACATTCAAGAATGGCGACTGGGCTGACCCAGAGCGCCAATTGCTTGGCGCGGCGCAGGAACAGTGGCTGGCGGCAGGTCTGGCGGCGTCGAAGGCGCGCGGGGCGACGTGGCAGGTGTTGGTGCAACAAGTGCTCATGGGCAATCTCAGAACTCCGTCGAGCATAGTGGACGGCTTGAGCGACGAAATGCCGGATTGGATACGCCAACGGCTGATTGCGGCGTCCTTGGCGAGCCAGACTGGGCTGCCCGCCAATATGGATGCTTGGGATGGATATCCCGCCGCCCGCGAACGCGCGCTGAAGGGAGCGCTGGATGCGGATGCCAATCTGCTGGTTCTGGCGGGCGATAGCCACAATGGCTGGGCGTTCGAACTGGATCATCAGGGCGCGAAGGCCGGTGTCGAATTCGGCGTTCCCGGTGTGACTTCGCCCGGTTTGGAGCGGACCCTGGCAGCGGTTCCGCCCGCAGATTTTGCAGCAGCGGCAATGAGCACAAACGAGCAACTCAAATGGGCCAATACTTCCCAGCGTGGCTATATGGCAGTCGAGCTAACCCCCGAGCGCGCGACGACCGAGTACCGCTTTGTCGACACGATCAAGCAGCGCTCAACCAAGCTGGCGGGCACAAAGCGGATATCCAGCGCGGCGGGGACCCACTCCCTCGACGTTTAGTCTCGGCTGAATATCTCTTCGATCGCCAGTTCGAACACTTCGGCGATGCTGAAGGCGAGCGGGAGCGAGGGGTCGTAACGGCCCTTCTCGATCGCGTTGACGCTCTGACGGCTGACGCCAAGGCGGTCGGCGAGGTCTTGTTGACTCCAATCGCGCTCGGCCCGGAGGACTTTGAGACGGTTCTTCACTGGGCGATGCCTTTGATGCGGAACCAGTAATAGGCGAGCGCCCAGCACAATGTGAGAATACCGATCATGTTTTCACTGGATAGGTCCGGCAAGCCGAAGACTTTCACTCCAATCAACCAGAGAAGATTGATGAGCATGGTCGAAGCAAAGCCGACGAGAGCTGCATTGGCCATGATCTGGAAGACATATTCTTCGCTGCATCGCCTATCGAGAGCGGAGGCGGCCGCTATCGAAACACAAACTACAAGCGATAGGGCAATAACAATCATCCCCTGCACAAACGGCCCGATCGAAAGAATGCTCTCGCGGGGTGGATCGATCTCGACGATCATGACCACCGATGCGAGCAAGGGGAGCGCTACAAACCAATCGAGCCTCTGGACGGTCATTCTCATCACCGGATCTCTCCGTACACGCCGTATTTGATCTTGTTGAAAATCGCACCGATGCCGAGGCCGAAGCACCACATGGTGGGCCACCAGTATGCCTCGACTGGCTGAACGATCTTGTAGGTTTCGAGGAATCCCCAGACGGCCGCGAGTGTGAACGAGATCGCGGTCGCTATCAGGCCCTGTCGGACGTAGAGCATCCGATAGAATTCGTCGGTCTCCTCCACGATCAGTCCGCCGAATATCCAGATCACCCCTGCGAAGGACAAGCCTGGAAGAAGCGCTATGATAACCGCCAGAGGTCCGGTCAAACCGCGATCCTCGATCAGGTTTTCTGCGAGGAACAGGGTCAGCAGGTAAAACGCCATGACGATGGCCATCCGCGCGAGGTAGCGCAGGCTTGCCTTCGTCTGCTTCTGGCTGATGGTCTTCACGAACGCGAAGACCATCAACGCTGTCGGGATGATCGCGAGGATGTAGGCGGTGGTGATACCGATGGCGTCGGACTTCCACAGGAAAAGCACCAGCAGCGCCGTGAGGACCGAACATCCGGCGGCGATCACGCAGGCGCGACCTTCTGCCGGCGCGTTTTCGACCTGCGCGTTCATTGCGCACACCTACGGCCACAGCCGAGGTCGGAATGCAGCGTGCCCCAGGCGGCACCGCTCAGCCCGGCGATAATGCCAAAGCTGGCACCGCTGTTCAGCCCCTGTGCCTGTGTCCAGATCGCGGCGCCGAGAATGAAGGCGGCCCAGGTGATCACCATAAGAAATCGGGTCATAAGGAAAGCTCCCTTTCAACTATGGAAAGGACACTTGTCATTGATTCGCGAAATTGTCAAGCACACTTTCCATAAAGGAGCGTGTCCTTTCCGGACTTCCCGGTCGTGTGCAAGGTAATGACTTTTCCATCCCTCATCGCTATTTAGCGCGCATGGCCAAGCTGCTGACCATAACCACGACCACTACGACCTCGGATGTCCGGGGGCGGGTGCTCGCGCTTTAGTCGCAGCGATCGCCGCGCCCCGGACTTTGGGTTTCGGGTGGCGCAGCGTCCTCCTGAAATCGGCACAAAACAAAACGCTGCTCTTCAAGCGAGCGCGCGACTATGTCATGGGCGCGCGAAACGAGACGGATTTTTACGATGACCGAATTGCTCAAGATCAGCCTGCCCGATGGATCCGTGCGCCAAGTAGAACCGGGCAGCACGCCTGCCGATATCGCCGCTGCGATTGGGCCGGGCCTTGCCAAAGCTGCGCTGGCCGCGCGCGTGGATGGCGAAGTGCGGGACCTCGGCCGCCCGTTTGAAGGCGACGCGGAACTCGCGCTGATCACCACCAAGGATGAGGCCGACGCGCTCGAGCTGGTCCGCCACGATTACGCCCACGTCCTCGCTGAGGCTGTTCAGGCGCTATGGCCAGGCACGCAGATCACGTTCGGCCCAGCAACCGATGATGGCTTTTACTACGACGTGATGGCCCCGGCTTCTCGCGAGCCATTCGGTGTGGACGACCTGCCTGCCATCGAAGAGAAAATGCGCGAGATCATCAAGGCAGACAAGCCGCTGGTCCGCGAAGTCTGGTCGCGCGAGCAGTTGATCGAGAAATGGTCCTCCGAAGGCGAAGCGTTCAAAGCCGAGTGGGCGCAGGAACTGCCAGAGGACGAAGATCTGACGGTCTATTGGTCCGGCGAGCCGGGCACCGAAGGAGCGTGGCTCGATATGTGCCGCGGGCCGCACCTTGCTTCGACCGGCAAGCTTGATCCGCAGGCTTTCAAGTTGATGCGCACGGCGGGCGCCTATTGGCGCGGGGATCAGCGCAACGCACAGCTGACGCGCATTTACGGCACCGGCTGGCTCAACAAGAAGCAGCTGAAACAGCACCTCCACAACCTTGAGGAAGCGGCCAAGCGCGATCACCGCAAACTGGGCCGCGAGATGGACCTGTTCCACCTTCAGGAAGAGGCGCATGGCAGCGTCTTCTGGCACCCCAAAGGTTATCGCATCTGGCGCGAGCTGGAGAGCTATATGCGCCGCAAGATGGATGGCGGCGGCTACCGTGAGATCAAGACGCCGCAGCTGATGGATGTGCGCCAGTGGGAGCAATCCGGCCACTGGGGCAAATATGCCGAGAACATGTTCGCCGTGCCCGACATGGTGCCCGAAGTGGACGAAGCGGGTGACGGCCTAGCAAAGCCGTCAGTCGAGCAAGATGCCGACTGGATGGCGATCAAGCCGATGAACTGCCCGGCGCATGTGCTGGTCTTCAAGCAGGGCATCACGTCCTATCGCGACCTGCCGATCCGGCTGGGCGAAATGGGCTGTTGCCACCGCAACGAGCCCCACGGCGCGCTGCACGGCCTGATGCGTGTGCGGCAATTCACGCAGGACGACGCGCATATCTTCTGCACCGAAGACCAGGTGGTCGAGGAAGTGCGCAAGTTCTGCAAGCTCGCCGACAGCGTCTATCAGGACTTCGGTTTCACCTATCACGTGAAGCTCGCGACGCGGCCTGAGCAGCGCTTTGGTTCCGATGCGGACTGGGACAAGGCCGAGCAGGAACTGCGTGACGCCGTGGCCGAAGCAGGCATGGACAATGAAGAATATGGCTGGGAAGAGCTGCCGGGCGAAGGCGCGTTCTATGCGCCGAAACTCGAATGGCACCTGACCGATGCAATTGGCCGGACGTGGCAGGTCGGCACGATCCAGGGCGACCGCGTGTTGCCCGACCGTCTCGATGCGACCTATGTCGGTGAGGATGGCGGAAGGCACCGCCCCGTGATGCTGCACCGCGCGATCTTCGGCTCTTACGAGCGGTTTATCGGCATTCTGATCGAGCACTATGCGGGCCGCCTCCCCGTGTGGCTCGCGCCTGTGCAGGCCGTGGTCGCGCCGATTGTTTCGGATATCGATGGCTATGCCGAAGAGGTCGAAGCGAAGCTCGCGGCAGCTGGACTTCGCGTGACGAGCGATCTGCGCAACGAGAAGATCAATTACAAAGTGCGCGAGCATTCATTGGCGAAGGTCCCGCACATACTGGTTGTCGGCAAACGCGAGGCAGAGGAAGGCGGTGTTGCAATGCGGACGCTCGGCGAGAAAGAGCAGAGAGTACTCTCGCTCGACGAGGCGATTTCGCTGTTGACCTCTGCTGCGACCCCGCCCGATCTGGCTGCGTAGCAAGGCGCTCCGCGATCTTCGGATTTGCGCCTGAGGCGTTGGCAATTGCCGCGCTCACCGCCTTTGCGGCAGGTTTCGTCCGTGGGCTTGCCGGGTTTGGCCTGTCGGTGGTGCTGGTGCCGGTGCTGCAACTGGCAATCGATCCGGCGGCGGCGGTGCTGGTCGGGATCGTGTCGCTATTCCTGATTGGATTGACCGACATCGGTCGCATTCGCCGCGATGCCGACCGCTCGGCGGTGCCGCTTACGCTGATTGCGCTCGCGTTCATGCCGCTTGGCCTATGGTCGTTGACCGCACTCCCTGCCGATTGGGCGCGGGTTCTGATCGCGCTGGTTTCGCTCGGAGCGTTCGTCTTGGTCGTCGTGCCGCTCGGCAAGGTCGAGATGCCGCGCAAATCGGCGTTGGCAATTTCGGGGTTGGCGACAGGCTTTTTTGGCGGTTTTGCAGGCATGCCCGGCCCGGGAATGGCACCCTTCTATCTGCGTGGGCGGTTAGCCCCCGAAGCGGCACGCGCTTCGATGATGGCGATTTTCCTCGTGGTCACGCCGCTATCGGCGCTGTTCTTCATTGCGCTTGGCGTAGGAACGTGGCGCGAGGCCGCATTGGCTGCGGCGCTCTTCCCGTTTGTGCTTATCGGGGACTGGTTCGGCCACCGCGCCTTTGGCAGGGTAACCGCTCGCCAGTGGCAGATCAGTACAGCTCTGGTTTTGGGCGGAGCTGCGCTGGGCGCGCTCTGGAAACTGCTCTGATCAGCCGCCAAACTCGCCGAAAAAAGTGACGATGTGGATGTTGCGCGGGCGTCCGTTGCACTTGTCGATGATCATTTTCACCCGGCGACATGGAAACGTTCGAGTGGTGCCTCCAATTGCATAGCGCATCAGAACCGGCGCATTGAGAGTGTGGGTGAGCTCGACATAGCGACCCCCGCCGCCGGAATAACCGCGGCCCTGTTTCTTCTCGACACGAAAACGCTCCAGCGCTGCGTCGTTGGCTGGAGCGTTGAGAAGCGCGAGCGCGGCGTCGATCTGATCATCGAACTTCACAAACGAGGTGACGTCGGAGATTCCACTGCGTTCGTGCGTGCCCATCTGCCGTTCGGCCATACCCTGATTTGTGATGTTGACGTGGCGCTCACCCGCATGTCCTCGGCCCTGCTCGGATAGCTGGAAAATCCGTTTTACTTCGTTGCGGGTAAATGGTGTGTAGGGCATCGACTTCGCTCCTCCTGCTTGATGCAAGAATAGCAGAGCGAGTTGGGCTAGCGAAATGGTGTTTTACGACATCTTTGTCCTAATCGATCCAGCGCGCCGAAAGAACGCGGCCGCCGCCCTGTTCGCGCAAGACCAGAGCATAGCGATCGGCTCCACGAATGTTGAGTGCGCTGCGATCTATCGGATGACTGGCTTTGCCACCGTTCCAGGTTGCGATACGCTTCTCGCCAACCAGAACGTTGGTGTAAGTTATTTGGCGCCCACCATTTTCTCCGCGTCCGATCGCGACGGTTTCGCTCCGGGACACTCCGATCAGCATCAACTCCGCGCGTTGTTTCGTTGTGCCGCCCAAACCTACACCGAAATTGCCACCTTTGGTTTTGAGGATTCGAATGGCTGCGCGCTTCGCTCTGGCTGCTTCTGCCGCAAAGCGGCGGATCTTATCTTCATTCGAACCCACTTCGCCAAGCAGGCCATCGACCACGGTCTGGGGGGTGTAGACGCCATTATATCCCGCCAGTCCGCGCTGGGCGTAGGTGCGTTGGAGGCTGGTGTTGGCGGGGCTTGCAAACGTATCTTTCCACCCGAGCCTGTCCCAGTAATCGACCGGGCGAGAAATGACGATCAGCTCGCCTTCACGATCAAGTTTCTGCGCAAGGCGATCTGCCGGGGGACATGATGAGCAGCCTTGGCTGGTGAACAGCTCAAGCAAGACCGGCTCGTCGGAGAGTTTTTCTCCGTCGGCCTGTGCCGAGCTTTGATGGGGGACGACCAGCGATGCTGTCGCAAGGGTGATCAGCGCGATTAGGGGGGCGTAGAGGGGTTTCGTCACGCGCATTCTCGCATCCGCTGGTCGTCGCTAGGGTGTTCGCGGCGGCGGAGCGATTGGTTACGCGGTCTGAAAAAGATTTAGAAAGGGAGCGCTTGTCCGGCGAAAATCAGCGAGGCTGCGCAGGCCAGCACGATCGCACTGCGCGCAATATCCAACTGGCGCTGCTGCGCCGCTGCATAGGCGGTCCGGGAAAGGGCGATAGCCTTCGTCATAGGGCGCAGGATCGCGGCAAATTCCTAACGACAGGTTAACTTTTCAGCGCAGCGCCCATTTGCCGAGGCATTTGTTGGCTGGCGCAGTGGAATCCGCCGCCGCCCGCCAGCACGGCATCGGCGGGCAGGCCGAGCGTTTCGCGGTCCGGGAAAAGGGCTGCGATCGCTGCAACTCCATCCGCGTCGTTAGGCGATCCGAAGGTTGGGACGACGACCAGATGCGTTGTGATCGCGAAATTAACGTAGCTGGCAGGTTCAATTGCTCTGTCGCGGATGATGAGGCCCGGAGACGGAATGCGGACCACATCAACGCCGTAGTCGCTGGCGCGCTCCGCCGCGTCGTCATAGATCGCGGCGTTGGGATCGTCGTTTCCGGTCGCTTCCGGAACGACCAATCGGTTTGGTCCTACAAACCGCGCTAGATTGTCAACATGGCCATCGGTGTGGTCGTTGATCAGCCCGTCGCCGAGCCAAAGAACGCGGTCGAAACCGAGCATTCCCTCCAGCTCAGCCTCGATTTTCGGGCGTGACATGCCGGGGTTGCGATTGAGATTGAGCAGACATTGCTCGGTTGTGGCGACGAGGCCTGTGCCGTCGCCATCGACAGCACCGCCTTCGAGGATCATGGCCGACGTTTCGAGCGGCATGCCGGCGTCGCGTGCCAGCTCGGCGCCGATCGTCTCGTCGCCCGGCATTTCATACTTGCCGCCCCAGCCATTGAAGCCGAAACGGCGTGCTGAACGGCTCTTGCCATCGAACACGATGAGCGGCCCGGTGTCCCGCAACCAGACGTCGCCATAGGAGCGTCGTTCGAGCGTCACCTTTTCGCTGACGAGCGACCGGGCACGCGCTTCATTGGCTTCGTCGCGGACCAGCAGCCGAACGTCCTGGCCGCTCTCCGCCACCGCATTGGCAAAGGCTGCAAGCTGCTCCTGCGCGCGATCGAGATAGCCCGGCCATTCCTCGGCCAGATGCGGGAAGCCGATCCACAGCCAATCCTGCGGTGCCCATTCCGGGGGCATCAGGACGGCCATGGATCGGCTTTCAGTACCGCTCTGCGACGCTAGGTGCTGCTTAGCACCCGGTATCGGCGCTGGCGCAGCTTTCGTCACGGGTGGCGCGGAATTCGTCGCCTTCGTTCCAGTTCGGCCAGCTACTGCTTTGCGCCATCGACCGGCCAATGCGGTAGAAAAGCTGCAGATCGGCCATCACGCCCGACCAGTCCCAGTTCTCGTCGAACTCGTCTTTCGGTCCGTGATAGCGGTTGTCGCGGTAGTCGGTTGCAACCGCAGCGCCCGCTTCGCGCCCGCCTTCAATCAGGTCTTCACCGCCGTCGAGATAGAGCATCGGCACGCCCTGCTTGGCGAAGGCGAAGTGATCCGAGCGGTAGTAGTAGCCTGCTTCCGGATTGGGATTCGGAGTCGCCACACGGCCGTCGGCCACCAGCGCCGCATCAAGGAATGCGTCGAGCTGCGATTTGCCCGGGCCGACGACGGTTACGTCTTTGGCCGGGCCGGCGATCAGGAACGCATCCATGTTAATCCCGCCCACGGTTTGATCGAGCGGGAAGACCGGGTTCGAAGCGTAGTAATATGCGCCGAGCAGACCGGATTCCTCAGCAGTAACCGCCAGGAAAACAAGGCTGCGTTTTGGCGCACCCGCTTTGGCATGCGCTTCAGCCAGGGCGACAAGAGCGGCCGTTCCGGTCGCATTGTCCACCGCGCCGTTGCAGATGTCGTCGCCATCGGGTGCCGGTGTGCAGCGCCCAAGGTGGTCCCAGTGCGCGGTGTGAATGACATATTCTTCTGGTGCTTCGCTCCCGGGAAGAACGCCGATCACGTTCTGTGAAGAGAATGTGCGGATGTCGTTTTCGAAGCTGGTCGAAGCCGTCATGCCGAGTTCGACAGCCTCGAAGTCTTCCGTCTTCGCGGCAGCGGTAAGCTCGTCGAGATCCTGTCCGGCAGCAGCAAGGATTTCGCGGGCGACCTCTTTCTGCACCCAGCCATTCATGATCGTGAGATCCGGGGCATTTTCACCGCGCTGAGGATAGGCTTGCGGGCCGCTCCAGCTGCTTTCCACGACATTCCAGCCATAGCTCGTCGGTTCGGTGTCATGAACGATGATCGCACCCGCTGCGCCCTGGCGAGCGGCCTCTTCATACTTGTAGGTCCAGCGGCCATAGAACGTCATCGCGCGGCCGTTGAATTTCCCTTCGAGACCTTCGGTCTCATAGTCGGGATCGTTGACGAGGATCACCACGGTCTTGCCTGTGACATCAACGCCTTCGTAGTCATTCCAATCGCGCTCTGGAGCGTTGATACCGTAACCGACGAACACCATTTCGCTGTTGGCAAGCTGCGTCTGCGCATCTTCACGATAGGTGACGCCAACCCATTCACTGCCGAAATCCAGCGCGAAATCCGTTTCGCCATTGGTGATGGTAAGCGGGGCAAAGTTTTTGCCGGTAATCTCGACCAACGGCACTTCCTGCACCCAGCTATCGCCATTGCCCGGCTGAAGGCCCGCAGCTTCGAAGCGTTCGGTGAGCAGCGCGACCGTCTTGGTCTCGCCTTCGGTGCCCGGCATGCGCCCATCGAATTCGTCGCTCGACAGTTCGCGGGTGATGTCCTTCATCGTGGCTTCGGAGATTTCGCCCGACTCCACTTCGGGGATGATAAGCTCGGCAGCAGCGTCGCCGCCAGGCATCATATCTTCGCAACCTGCCAGCGCGAGTGCGCCCGCAAGAACGGCACCAAGGCCAATTGCGCGTTTGATCATTGAGAAAGTTCCCTCGTCCAATTTGCTGCGGGCTTCTCTTGCAGAGCGTGAGGGGCACTGCAAGAGAGGCGCGATGGCGACCACGGCACAACCTGATTGGAACCGCGCATTGGAGCGGGCGCGGGAGAATGCCCCGTTTCTCGCGCGTACTCTCGATAGGCAGCCGGAACTGGCGGAGTTGCTGGCTGCAGGTGATGTCGAAGCCGCATTCGAATGGACGCGCCTGCGGGGGCAGCACGATGACGCCGGTGTTGCGTTGCGGCGAGAGCGGCTGGCGCTGGCGACAACGGTTGCGATCGCCGATCTGGCAGGCGCATTCACGCTGGACCGGGTGGTGCAGGAACTCACTTCCTTCGCCGATCGCGCGCTTGACCGAGCCATACGAACAGCGATTGCCGAACGGTCTGGCGAAGACAGCGCTGACGGGTTCATTGCGCTGGCGCTCGGCAAACAGGGCGCGGGCGAGCTGAATTACTCGTCCGACATAGACCCGATCCTGCTCTACGATCCAGAAACGCTCCCACGACGCGCGACCGATGACCCGGGTGATGCGGCTCAGCGTTACGCACGGCGGATCGTCAAGCTCCTATCCGAGAACACCGCCGAAGGATACGTTCTGCGCGTCGATCTCCGCCTGCGTCCGGCAAGCGAGATTAGCCCGCTGGTTGTGCCGCGAGCCTCTGCGCTATCGCATTATCAAGGGGCTGCGCTGGCATGGGAGCGCGCCGCTTTCACCCGGGCAAGAGCGGCGGCTGGCGATATTTCGGCAGGAGAAGCCTTTCTCGACGCGATTCGCCCCTTCGTCTGGCGCGGCCATCTCGATTTCGGTGCTATCGAGGAAATCCGCGCGCTCACGGCCCGGATCCGAGACAATCATGATGGCCCCACAAGTCCCGGCCCGGGCTTTGACGTCAAACGCGGACGCGGCGGTATTCGCGAGATCGAATTTTTTGCGCAGACCCACCAGCTGATCCACGGCGGACGCGACCCGTCGCTGCGAGTGCGCCGGACACGCTCTGCGCTCGATGCATTGGCGGCGGCAGGGCAGATCAAACTCGATGAGGCGCGAATTCTTGGTGAGTCCTACGACCGCCTACGCACCATTGAGCACCGGCTGCAGATGATAAACGACCGGCAGACCCATAGCCTACCTGATGGCGACGCTCTCGACGCAGTCGCGCGGCTCGATGGCTTGGCCAATGGCGCGGCGCTTATTCAAGAACTGGTCGAGATTACCGAGCGTTCTGGACAGATTTATGAGCAATTGGTCGGAGCGAAGCCTACGCTCCCACAGTCCAGTCGGGAAACCACCGAGTTTGCTGAGCGGCTAAAGCAGCTTGGCTTCGAGCGACCGAGAAGGCTTGCCACACGGATCGAAGGTTGGCGCGACGGCCGGTTTCAATCGCTGCGCTCACCACAAGCGCTAGAAGCGTTTGACCGATTGCTGCCCGCGCTGCTCAAAGCGATGGCTGCGAGTGACGATCCGGACCGGGCTCTCACACGGTGGGAAAGCGTTCTCGAACGGGCGCCCTCGGCGATTGCGCTCTTTCGTCTGCTCGATGCGCGACCCGAACTGCTCGACCGCCTGATCGCCGCGCTGACTCTGGCGCCGATGCTATCTGACGAGATTGGGCGGCGACCGGAGCTGCTTGATACCCTGCTTGATCTTCAACCTCTCTCGTTTCCAGTATCGGTGACCGAGATTGTCGAGCGGATGGAGAATGGAGCCGAACGGGACGACTACGAAGCGCAGCTTGATTGCATCCGGCGCGTAACCGGTGAGGAACGGTTGGAGCTTGGTCTGCGCCTGATTGAAGCGGAGTATCCGCCGCAATCCATCGCGCAGGCTTTGTCTGCAACGGCGGAGGCTGCGATTGTTGTTGCAGCCAAAGCTGCTCAAACCGAATTCGCCCGCAATCATGGCCATATCGAAGGCAGTGAACTGGTTGTGTTGGGTCTGGGACGTCTCGGCGGGGAAGCGCTGACCCACGCTTCTGATCTCGACATGATCTACCTGTTTACCGGCGATTACAGTGCGGAGTCCGACGGACGTAGACCGCTCGGCGGCACACTCTACTTCAATCGGCTCGCAACCAGAGTTAGCGGGGCGCTTTCTGTGCCGACAGCGCAAGGTCCGCTTTATGAGGTCGACACAAGGCTTCGCCCGCAAGGCAATCAGGGGCCGCTTGCCGTATCTGTCGAAGCGTTCGCCAAGTATCAGCGCGAAAGCGCCTGGACTTGGGAGCATATGGCGCTCGCCCGTGCGCGCGTGATTGTCGGCTCCGACGCCGCTCGTGCGGAGTTAACGAAGGTGATGGCCGGCGTGTTGGCGCAGGAGCGTGACGCTGATGCACTGCGCAATGCGGTGTTGACCATGCGCGGTGAGATTGCCGCACATAAGCCGATGCGCGGCGAGTTGGATGTGAAGCTGGCGCGCGGCGGGTTGGTCGACGTCGAATTTCTCGTTCACTTCGTGCAATTGCGCGAGGCTAAGAACTTGTCGGTGAGCCGGCCTGATGCCATGTCGCCCAATCTTAGCGTCGCAATTGGCAATTTGGTCGAACGCGGGCTTCTGCCAGCGGACTTTGCCCAGGCGCATGATCTCCTGACGGATTTGCTCGTTGCCGGTCGATTGCTGGCTCCCGACGGAGTTGAACCGCCACCAGCCGCCGCTAATGCTCTGGCGCGGGCTTGCCGCCGCGAAAGCTTCGCGGAACTGACACAGGATCTCGCCGTTTCCCGCGCATGTGTCGCCGCCGCCTGGGCCGACATTTTCGATCAGCAATTGGAGTTAGAATGATGACCGATTTCCCCGCCGCCGGTGATGCAATGCCCGATATCGAAATGGGCACGCCCGATGGAGGCACGGTCAAGTCGTCCGACTTCAAGGGTAAGAAACTGGTCGTGTTCTTCTATCCGAAGGACAACACGCCCGGCTGCACCACCGAGGCGAAAGACTTTACGGCGCTGAAAGGCGACTTCGATGCGGCAGGTGTAGAATTGCTAGGGGTGAGCAAGGACAGTGCCAAGAAGCATCAGAACTTCATTGCCAAGCACGATCTGAAAACGCCGCTCGCCACCGATGCAGAGGAAGACGGTCTGTCCGACGCGCTTGGCATCTGGAGCGAGAAGCAGATGTACGGAAAGACCTATATGGGCATGGTACGCACGACATATTTGGTTGGCGCAGACGGCACAATCGCGCAGGTTTGGAACAAGGTGAAGGTCAAAGGCCACGCCGAGGAAGTGCTCGCAGCGGCGAAAGCTCTCTGAGACTATGGAATCGGTCGCATCCGCCATTCGAGCGGCGTTGCTCACCGCCGATCCGCGCGCCAAGTGCTTTGCGACGCGCGATGTCGCAAGGCGCTGGCGGCGCAGGGACCTTGGCTGTGTTTTTGATCAAGAAATGCCCGACGAACCGGCGCGACCGGCCCATCCTGAGCTGCTTCCTCCGAATCAGATGCCCAAGCGCGGCAAGTTCGGATCGGAGCGCGCGCGAATCGCGCTGTGGCACAGCCTGGCGCATATCGAATTCGTCGCGATCGATCTCGCGCTGGATATGGCGGGCCGATTCGGTGAGGCGATGGGCGAGGAGTTCGTTGACGATTTCCTATCCGTCGCCGCCGACGAAGCGATGCATTTCGCGCTGCTGGCTCGCAAGCTCGAGAGTCTCGGGAGCCACTACGGCGCGCTGCCGGCGCATGGCGGCCTGTGGCAGGCTGCGCATTCCACACGCGGCGATGTGGCAGCCCGGTTGGCCATTGTGCCAATGGTGCTCGAAGCGCGCGGGCTAGATGTCACACCGGCCACGCTTGAACGCGTGAAGGCGGCGGGTGACGATCACGGTGGAAAAATCCTTGCGCGTATCCTTGACGATGAAATCAATCATGTCGGTTTTGGCACCAAACACTTTCTGCGGGTTGCCGAAAGCGCTGGAGAGAATCCCCAAAACCTATGGAAATCCTTGGTTCGGGAGCACTTCAGAGGATCAGTTAAGCCGCCATTCAACGACTCAGCCCGTCTTGCAGCCGGTTTGTCGCGCGATTTTTACGAAAACATTGCGCATTAACGAATCAGCTCGATAACACCGTTTTACAAGTTCTGGCGGGTCTTGGGGCCAGTTCAAATCGAAAGCAGAGGAACGCAGCGGCGATGAACTTCGCCAAAGCGGGCTGAGCGCTTTGAACCATTTTTGCAGGCGAAAGCGCCGCAATGAAGATAGGACCGGGTCAGGTATGAGCACGCTAATCAAGCGGCATTTTTCGAGGTTGGCAGGCGCGTCCTTCGCGGCCGCCACCCTGATCGCGGCCACCCCCGCAATCGCCAATTCTTCTGCCAACGCGGCAGCGGCCGATGTTACAGAGCCTGTTCGTGAGGCTCAGAACCAAACTCTGACAACCGGCGACACCAAATTTCGCGAACTTTTCGCGAGCTGGGTCGCTTTGGATAAGGCTGGGCCGGATGCCCCGGTCGAACGCGCTATCGTTGCCATTCCTTCGCGCATGCCTCTGGCCGGTGCTCGCCTGACGAGCGGCTATGGGATGCGCAACCATCCGGTCCTGCGTAAGCGCCGCCGTCACAAAGGTGTCGATCTTGCTGCGCCGACGGGTACTCCGGTTTATGCCACTGCTGATGGAATGGTCGGCCGCGCCGACTGGTTCTCCAGCTACGGTCTTTACATCAGCATCGATCACGGCGCCGATATGGAAACGCGTTACGCGCACCTTTCCAAACTCGCCGTTGCTGCTGGTGAGCGCGTGCGCAAAGGCGATCTGATCGGCTATGTCGGTTCGACCGGCCGCTCAACCGGTCCACACCTCCATTACGAGGTGCGCGTCGATGGGGTTGCAGTCGATCCAATTCCCTATATGGTAGAGCGCACACCGCGGGTCGCCGCTAGCGAAAGCAGCGAAATGACCGGACGCGGCGGCGAGTAATTCGCCAGACGAGATAACCCGCCTGGAAGCGGGTCGGACATTGGAGAGGGTGTCCGAATATGGGCGGCGGGTCATCCCGCCGCCTTTTTTTGTGCGTCAGTTGCAGACAGGTGCTGCTGCCGATTTCGCTTGCGAGCGCCCCCTTCGCCGTTAGATTTCCTTCCCGAGAGACAGCGCGTCCACCTTGGGTGGCCGCCGCAAGGGAGAGACTTACGAATGAGCTTGCATCCGATCGCGCATGCCGCGAACCGCCCCGACCATCCTGCCGTTATTATGGCGGGGTCGGGCGAGCAGATGACCTATGGCGAGATGGACAAAGCGGCGAACCGCTTTGCGCAGCTTTTGAGGGCGCGTGGGTTTGCGCCCGATGAGGCGTTCGCCGTCCTGCTGGAAAATCGGATCGAGTATTTCACTCTGGTCTGGGGTTCGCAGCGCGCCGGAACGTTGCTGGTGCCGATCTCCACCCGGCTGACTGCGCCCGAAATATCCTATATTCTCAAGGATAGCGGCGCGAAGCTGTTGATCACCTCGCATGCCTTCGACGGGGTGATGGAGGATATTCGCAAGGACTGCCCTGACTTGCCGGTGCTGTTGGTGGATGATGCGGGCGTAGAAGATTTCCATGGCGCGCTTGCAGCGCAGCCTTCCGACCCGATTGCCGACCAGCGTGCCGGGGCGACGATGCTCTACAGTTCGGGTACGACCGGGCGGCCCAAGGGTATTCGCCCTGCACCTCCGGAAGACCCCGATCCCCAGGCTATGATTCCATTTCTGGGGCTAGCGACAATGGGCGCGGGCATGCCCGCCGATGGCTCAATGATCTATCTGTCGCCTGCGCCGCTTTATCACGCGGCGCCGCTGGCCTGGTGCTCGGCTGCGCAGCGCCTTGGTGCGACGCTGGTGGTGCTCGAAAAGTTCGAACCCGAAGCAGCCCTGGCGGCGATCGAGAAGTACAAGATTACCGACAGCCAATGGGTGCCGACGCACTTCGTGCGGTTCCTGAAGCTCGATCCTGCGATCCGGACGAAATACGATCTTTCCAGCCACAAGCGGGCGCTTCACGCTGCCGCTCCGTGTCCTGTGCCGATCAAGCGCGAGATGATCGAATGGTGGGGGCCGATTGTGAACGAATATTATGCCGGGTCCGAAGGGATCGGGATGACGATGATCGGCGCCGCCGATTGGCTCGAACATCCGGGCTCGGTTGGCAAGGTGATCTACGGTCAGATCCACGTCTGCGGGCCCGAGGGCGAAGAGGTTGCACCGGGTGAGGATGGCCTCATCTTCTTCGAAAACGTGCTGCTTCCGACCTATCACAACGATCCTGAAAAGACCGCCGATGCGATGCATCCAAAAGGCTGGATGACGCTCGGCGATATCGGCCATGTCGATGCGGACGGTTACCTGTTTCTGACCGATCGAAAGAGCCACATGATCATTTCGGGCGGGGTCAACATCTACCCGCAGGAAATCGAGAACCTGCTGGTTACTCACGATAAAGTGATGGATGCCGCAGTGATCGGCGCGCCCGATCCGGACCTTGGCGAGAAGGTCGTCGCGGTTGTGCAGCCGCTCGATATGGCGGATGCCGGTGACGCGTTTGAGGGCGAGTTGCGCGAATTTCTCGCGCCGCAACTGGCGCGGATCAAAATGCCCAAACTGTTCGATTTCCGCCCTGACCTGCCGCGTGAAGCCAACGGCAAACTCTACAAGCGCGAGCTGCGCGACGAATATGCTGCCAAGGCGCAGGAGACCGCATAGTGGCCAGCGATCCTGCCGTTCTGCCGACCGCGCTCGCCAAAGCAGTCATCGACCCGCATTCTTACGCTGAGTGGGACGGTCTGCTCGACACGTTCGATCACATCCGTGCGAGCACTCCGGTGGCGAAGATCATGCCTGAGGAAGAAGGTCTGTTCGAGCCGTTCTGGCTGATCACCGGCTATGATGACGTGATGCGCATTTCGAAGGACAACGCGACCTTCCTCAACAATCCGCGCCCGGTTGTGTTCAGCTTCAATCAGGCGATTGAATTCAGCCGCGCGGCGACAGGGTCGAACATGCTGGTGGATTCGCTGGTGGTGTTCGACGCGCCGATCCACCCGAAATATCGCAAGCTGACGCAAGAATGGTTCATGCCGCGCAATCTCGGGCGGCTTGAGGACGAGATACGCGCTCTGGCGCACCGGACCGTGGATCGAATGATCGAGGCGGGTCCGGAAGTGGACTTTGTGAAGGAGGTCGCTGGCCCCTTTCCCCTGCGGGTGGTGATGCAGATACTCGGCGTGCCGCCCGAAGACGAACCGCGCATGCAGATGCTCACCCAGCAATTGTTCGGCGGACAGGACAAAGACCTTTCCGGCAGCGGCATGGACAACATGACCCCTGAGCAGGTGGTGCAACTGGTCGCAGGGGCAGTGAAGACATTTGAAGACTACTTCGCCACATTGGCTGAGGACCGCCGCGTCAATCCGACCGAAGACGTCGCCAGCGTAATTGCCAATGCGACGGTCGACGGCAAGCCGCTGCCTCCGCGTGACATGGCGGGATATTACATCATTGTAGCCACTGCCGGACACGACACGACCAGCGCTTCGACCGCCGGAGCTATGATGGCACTCGCCAACGATCCCGAGCAGTTTGCGAAAGTGAAAGCCGACCGCTCGCTGCTGCCCGGAATAGTCGAGGAAGCCATCCGCTGGACTTCACCGGTGCAGCACTTCATGCGCACCGCCGCTGAAGACGTCGAAATGGGCGGACAGTCGATCAAAGCGGGCGACTGGATGATGATCAACTATGTCGCGGCCAATCACGATCCGGCGCAATTCGACGATCCGCGCAGATTCGATGCGGGGCGTTCGCCCAACCGCCATCTGGCGTTCGGAGCGGGCGCGCACCAATGCCTGGGCTTGCACCTGGCAAGGCTGGAAATGCGGATATTGTTCGAGGCTTTGCTTGATCGGATCGAGAGCGTCGAACCTGCCGGAGAGGCGCGCCGTGCGACCAGCACATTCGTGGGCGGACTAAAGTCGCTGCCGCTCAGAATTACGGCCTCAACAGAAGCAGCCTAAGCATCTCAAATAGGAAGTCTGCGCAACAATACAAGGTTTGAGAGAAAATATTGATGCAATATGAGGTTTATGTCGAAAGATTGTACGATTTTCCTGTTATTTCAACGTAACATGTGTTAATGCCATGTTCATGGGAAAAATCAGGAACGAGACCGTTGCAGTGTTTGCGGCGTGCTTCGTTGCAGGTGCAATGACATGACCCTGCTCGAACCGCACAACCTGCCTTTTGCCGTCGCTATCGGCTTTATGCTGTTTCTTGTCATCGCTCAGGTGATCGGGCTCGGCGAGCTGTTCGAAGGCGATGCCGATGTCGATTTGGACTTCGATGCGGATGGCGCCGTCAGTGGCGGCTTGCTTGAAGGAGGGCTCAGTCTGCTCGGGATCGGCCGCGTGCCGCTCATGATCTGGCTGATGATGTTCCTGGTGGTGTTTGCCGCGATCGGCGTCTCAGGACAGCAATTGGCGATCTCTCTGCTTGGGACGCCATTTTACGCGCCGCTCGCAGCTCTCCTCGCAGGAGGAGCAGCGTTGCCGGTCAACGGTGTTCTGTCCCGTCCACTGGAGCGCATGCTGCCAAAGGACGAGACCAGCGCAGTCGGGCTGGAAAGCCTGGTCCGTCGCGATGCCGAGATTCAGATTGGCACCGCGCGGACGGGTTCACCGGCGCGTTCAAAGGTGATCGACATGCATGGTCACCCCCATTTTGTCATGGTTGAACCGCATGATCCCGCCGCGGAGCTGCACGAGGGCGAAACCGTCCTCTTGGTGCGGCGCGAAGGCGAGACTTTTTATGGGGTCCAGTATGAAAATCCGCTGTTGGGTCTGGAATAGGCGGAACCACCATTAGTCGCGCGACAACCCAAGGGCCGCGCTGAACGAAACAGGAGAAAATATGGATTACCTAGTCGAATATGCGGTCTGGATCGGGATCGTCTTGGTCCTCTTTTTCGGGATCATCTTCTTCCTCACCACGCTTTATCGCCGGGCCTCCAAGGAAATCGCCTTCGTGCGGACCGGTGTTGGCGGCGAAAAGGTCGTGATGAATGGTGGCGCGCTGGTTCTTCCGGTGTTCCACGAGACCATGCCGGTCAACATGAACACTCTGGTGCTCGCGGTTGTACGCCGCGATGGCGAAGCTCTGATTACGCTCGACCGTTTGCGGATCGATGTGAAGGCGGAATTCTATGTCCGCGTTCGCCCGGATGCAGGCGCGATTGCGATGGCGGCGCAAACGTTGGGTCAACGCACGATGCAGCCGGAAATGCTCAAGGATCTCGTCGAGGGTAAATTCGTCGACGCGCTGCGCTCGGTCGCGGCGGGGATGAGCATGAACGAGTTGCATGAACAGCGTGCGGACTTCGTTCAGAAGGTGCAGCAGGTTTCGTCAAACGACCTCGCGATGAACGGCCTCGAACTGGAATCGGTCTCTCTGACTGGGCTGGACCAGACCTCAATCGAGCACTTCAACGCCAACAACGCGTTCGATGCCGAAGGCCTGACCAAGCTCACCGAACAGATCGAAGCGCGCAAGAAACTGCGCAACGACATCGAGCAGGACACGCGTGTCCAGATGGAGACGAAAAACCTCGAAGCCGATACCAAATCGTTCGAAATCGGGCGCGATCAGGAATACGCACGGCTTGCTCAAGAACGCGAAGTCGAAGTGCGCCGTGCCGCGCAAATGGCGGAGATTGCTCGCGAACAGGCCGAGCGCCAGCGCGAAGCCGACGCTGCGAAGATCGAAGCCAAGAAACTGGTCGACAGCCAGCAGATCGAAGCTGATCGCTCGGTTGAAGAGGCCCGGATCGATCAGGTGCGCGCTCTCGAAATCGCTCGTCAGGAACAGCAGATCGCGGTCCAGAACAAGTCTCGCGAAGAAAGCCAGGCCAAGGCCGAAGCCGATGCTGCCCGTGCCAAGGCTGTTGCGGCTGAAGAGCAAGTCGCGACTGCACGTGAAAGCGAGATTGCTGAACGTCAGAAGAAGATCGAGCTGATCGAAGCGGCCAAGCAGGCTGAACGTGAAGCTATCGGCATCAAGGTTGAAGCTGAAGCAGAGAAGGACGCGGCGACCAACCGTGCCGAGGCTGCAAGGCTCGAGGCGAAGGGGGATGCCGACGCCGAAGTCCTGCGCGCCGAAGCCGACCGAGTGCGCTTTGAAGTCGAAGCCGCCGGTCAGGAAGCGATCAACGAAGCGGCAAACATCCTGTCGATGGATCAGATCAGCCTGCAGACCAAACTGGCGCTGCTCAAAGTGCTGCCCGAGGTCATCAAGGAAAGCGCAAAGCCGATGGAGGCAATCGACTCGATCAAGATCGTTCAGGTCGACGGGCTCACCAATGGCGGTTCCGGAGGCGGCGCGGCCAACGATGGCGGCGGCGCAGTTGGAGGCGGTTCGGGCAACCTTGCGACCGACGCTGTGTCAGCCGCATTGGCCTACCGCGCTCAGGCACCCGTGCTTGACGGGTTGATGAAGGAATTGGGCTTGAACGGTTCTTCGCTCGGCAGCCTGGTTGAGGCTGCGGCTGAAGACCCTGCTGGGGAACCTAAGGCGGAAGAACCGCAATTCATCGCGAATGATGGGATCGAAGACGGGACTTCGCCAGACGACTTGCCGACGGATGAAGCCGCCGAATAACTTCACCCCATCTTTACTACATCGCAAGGCCTCCCGGATAGCGCACCGCCATCCGGGAGGTTTGCTTTATGGGCGTATGGGGCACGGGTTCCTTCGAAAACGACGATGCATTGGATTTCGCTGGTGAAATCCGGTCCCTCGACGATTTAGCTAACGAAGTTCGACTGCACGATGTCGGCGCGGCATTGGACGTCGACAAGGCCTGCCGCGTGATCGTGGTCGGCGAATGCGTGGCGGCAATGCGCGGCCATCGGCATCAGGACATGCCGGACGATCTGGCACAGACAGTCCATGCCTTTGGACCGCCGCCGGACGAATTGTTCGACAATGCGCGCGACAGCGTGTCGATGGTGATCTCCGACAGCGAGCTAAGCGACCTTTGGGCAGAGTCCGATGATCGTGCGGGCTTCAATCTTGCGATGACCGACCTGATCGATCGGCTTAATCAGCCGCTTGCGACGGCTAAGAAACCTGCCAAGAAAGCTCCAAAGCCCAACCTCAGCCCGTGCTGGATCTGCGGCAAGGGAATGGGCCAGGAATTCACGTCCATCGATGTCTCGCTCGATCCCGAGACAGGGATGAGTCAGGGCGGAAGCGTCCATCTGGCTTGCCTCAACGCTGCGCTGCATCCGAAATATCTGATTCAGGATTGGCAGTTCGACGATGAGATGATCGCACGTATGACCGGCGACATTTTTGGCAAGGACACTTAACCGAGCAGTCTCTGGACCATGGCGCGAACATCCGCGCCCATGTCTTCGCGTTCCAGTGCCAGTGCCAACGTCGCCTCGACAAAGCCAACCTTGCTGCCGCAATCGTAGCGATTGCCGTCGAACGTGACCGCGTGAAACGGCTGTGTACCGATCATCCGCGCCATCGCGTCGGTCAGCTGAATCTCTCCACCAGCGCCTTTGCCTTGGTTTTCCAAAGTGCGCATGACCTCCGGTTGCAGAATGTAGCGTCCTGAGATGATCTTGTTCGAAGGCGCTTCGGCGACCGGCGGCTTCTCCACCAAGCCAGTCACTTCGGTCAGCGAGCCTTGTTCTGCACCGGGTTGGATCACGCCATAGCTGGACACTTCCTCCATCGGAATTTCGAGCACGCTGATCAGGTTGCCGCCTACTTCATTATAGGCATCGACCATCTGTTTCATGCAGCCAGTCCCGCCTTTCTTGCCGATCATCAGCTCATCGGGGAGGAAGATCGCGAATGGCTCGTCGCCAACGATTGCCCGCGCGCACCAGATCGCGTGACCCAGACCCAGCGGCACTTGCTGGCGAACGGTGATGATATCGCCCGGCGTAGCCCGGGTCGGATCGAGCACGCTCATATCCTTGCCGCGCTCGCTCATCGTGTCCTCGAGCTCATACGCGACATCGAAATGCTCGACGATCGCAGTTTTGCCGCGACCAGTGACAAAGATCATCTGTTCGATCCCGGCCTCGCGCGCTTCGTCGACCGCGTACTGGATCAGAGGGCGATCAACGATTGGGAGCAGTTCCTTCGGGATCGCTTTGGTTGCTGGGAGGAAGCGTGTGCCGAGCCCGGCGACGGGAAAGACGGCTTTTTTGATGGGCTTGTGCGACGTCATGAAAGAGGCTCCCTGATTGCTCGACTGTCGTGCCGTCCGAGCAGCGGTAGGTCAATGTCGAGGATAATGGTCCTCCGCGTCAGTTGCGCGAAAGGCATGATCCGCTAAGGCGATGCGTCATGGATAAACTGATTATCAAAGGCGGCAATCGCCTGTCGGGTACGATCCCGATTTCCGGGGCCAAGAACGCTGCGTTGACGCTGATCCCCTGCGCGTTGCTGACGGAAGAACCGCTGACTCTACGCAACTTGCCGCGGCTGGCTGACATCGACGGCTTTCAGCATTTGATGAACCAATTCGGGGTGACTACCGCGATCCAAGGGACGCGTCCGGAGGATTTCGGTCGGGTCATGACGATGGAGGCGACACGGATCACGTCGACCGTCGCGCCGTATGATCTGGTTCGCAAAATGCGCGCCTCGATTCTGGTGCTTGGGCCGATGCTAGGGCGGATGGGAGAGGCTACCGTATCCATGCCTGGCGGCTGCGCGATCGGAAACCGGCCGATCGACTTGCACCTCAAGGCGCTCGAAGCCTTTGGCGCCGAGATTGAGATGGCGCAGGGTTACGTAAAAGCCATGCAGCCCGATGGCGGATTGCCCGGCGGCGATTTCGATTTTCCAGTGGTCTCAGTCGGTGCGACCGAGAACGCCTTGATGGCAGCGGTACTGGCGAATGGCACAAGCCGCTTGTTCAATGCCGCGCGCGAACCCGAGATTGTCGATCTGTGCAATCTCCTCACCGCGATGGGCGCCGAAATCGAAGGGATCGGCTCTTCCGACCTGACGATCCACGGGGTGAAGCGGCTCAATGGCGCAACCTACAAGGTTATGGCCGACCGGATTGAAGCCGGCTCCTATGCCTGCGCCGCAGCGATCACCGGTGGCGACGTGCGGCTCGAAGGGGCGAATGCGCACGACATGGTTTCGACGTTGGCAGCACTGCGCGCAATCGGCCTTCATGTCGAAGAGGATGCCAAAGGTGTGACCGTGAAATCCAACGGAGCACTCCAACCCACTGATCTTACCACCGCTCCGTTCCCCGGTCTCGCCACCGATATGCAGGCCCAATTGATGAGCCTGCTGTGCAAGGCCGAGGGCACCAGTGTTCTGAAAGAAACGATCTTCGAAAATCGCTTCATGCATGTGCCCGAACTGGCACGGATGGGCGCGGATATCGCGACCGAAGGCCGCACTGCGATTGTCAAAGGCCCGGTTGATCTGACGGGCGCCGAAGTCATGGCGACCGACCTGCGCGCCTCGATGAGTCTGATTATCGCGGCGCTGGCAGCCGAAGGCGAGACCACCGTTCGCCGGATCTATCACCTCGATCGCGGCTACGAGCGGCTGGAGGAAAAACTCCAACTTGTCGGCGCGAATATCGAGCGAGTTGGCGACGACTGATCGCGGAATAGGGGGACTAGACTTCGCGGCCCATCGAAATTCTCGCCTCGGTCTGGAAACCCAGTTTTGCATAGAAGGCTTCCACCGCGTCATTTCCAGCACGGATCTGCAGATTGACTTTCCCGCAGCCCCGGCGGCGCAACTCTTGAACTGCGTGCTCGACTAGCTGCCGCCCTATTCCCGCGCGCTGCTTGTGCGGGTCAACAGCGACAGAATAGAGCCATCCTCGGTGGCCGTCCCACCCCGCCATGATGGTTCCGACGACCGCGTCCTCTCGTTCGATCGCCACCCAGAACAATCCATCTTTAAGTGAAAGTTTTACCGGGATCGCTGAACCAGCCTGATTGCGCGGTGGATCATTTGGAAACACCTCACGCCACAATCGATCCACGCCGTCAAAGTGTGCGGGATCATAAGGCTGGATTTCGATCATTTCAGGCGCTCGCTGACCAGCCACACCCGAATAGCGCTCGCCAGCCCCGGCGGGGTCTCGGATTTGATCCGCTCGGCGTCGATACGGGCGACCAATGCGTTGATTGGCACGCCTTCGCCCTCGGCAGCATCGCGCAGCATGTCCCAGAACAGCGGTTCCAGGCTGATCGAAGTCTTGTGTCCGGCGATCTGGATCGAGCGTTTAACGGGTGGATGATAGAATGATGGCAGCATCGCGGTGCCGGATAGCAAACATTGCCGCGCCTGTCCGCTGCCGCGCGAAATTGACAGAATTGACACTATGTCACCTTCACTGTTGGAGCGTTAGCCTTTGAAATTGCGATCAAATACGGCCCAAATGCGAAGTTGACACTTGTCCAACACGAAACGCGCTGTCGAGGGCGCATTTTAGCCCGCGAACGGTTAAGTCGACGATGTGAAAGAGCCGCGATCATGATACGTGCGCGAGTAGCTGTAGGAAACTGATCGGAGACGGGCGTGGCTGACATCGCCAAAGGCGAAGACGGGACCATGCGCTGCGGCTGGTCCGATGCCACGCCGCAATACCGCCGTTATCACGATGAAGAATGGGGCTATCCGGTCGGCGATGATCGGCGCCTGTTCGAGAAGATATGCCTTGAAGGTTTCCAATCCGGGCTGAGCTGGCGCACGATTCTGGAAAAGCGGGAGAATTTCCGCGCGGCCTTTTGCGACTTCGACTTCCATGCCGTTGCCCGCTTCACCGACGAGGATGTCGCAAAGCTGCTGCACAATGCTGGAATCATCCGTCATCGCGGAAAGATCGAAGCGACAATCAACAACGCTCAGCGAGCGATTGAAATGGTCGCGGATGAAGGCTCGCTCGCTCACTTCTTTTGGCAATTCGAACCGCAAGATCGCCTGTGGGATGGGGTGGATATGCCCGCCTCTACCGAGGCATCGGCAGCCATTTCGAAAGAGTTGAAGAAGCGCGGCTGGAAGTTTGTCGGGCCGACGACTGCCTACGCTTTCATGCAGGCGATGGGGCTGATCAACGATCATGCGCCGGGATGCGATGCGCGCAACAAAGTGGAAGCGGCGCGTCAGAAATTCCGCGTGCCTTGAACTCAGTCCGCCAAGCGCCTCTGACTTATTTGTAGTGCTCGCGCCGGTCGCCGAACGTGCGGACGCGCTTGCGCCAGGTGCGATAACTGCTCGGTTTCAAATTACTGCGCATGAGCGTTTTGACTTCGCTGTCGGACAGTCCGAATTGCGCGTTGATATCTGCGAAACTGACATGATCGCTCAGCGCCATTTCGATGATGGCGCTGATATCGGCTTCGCTGAGTTCGGGACCGGGCATTGCGCAGCCGATCTAGGGTGACCGGTGCCGAATACCAAGCCGGTCAGGCAGCCCGAGCCTTTGCCAATGCTCCACCCAGCCGGTCGGCCAGAGGTGTATCGAATGGCTGCGAGCGCATGGCCATGGTCGCCAGCTCCTGAATTTCCAGTGGATGCTGGAATTGCATGCCGAAGGTCGTGTCTTCCTGCCAACGGACCTGACCAAGTCGCTGGGGCAGGCCAAGCGCTTCGAAGCTGACCAGCCGCTGTTCGGGATGCGCGGCGTCGCTTTCGAACTTCGCACCTTCGCGCGAAATGTCGATCAGCTTCACCCGTGTGATTGCCCGTCCGTCGGTGATGCGGGCTTCGGCGGTGATATCCAGCCGGATCGGGCGATTTTCGAACGGGCTTTCTTCGTGCAGAAATTCGTCGAGCGAGATCTCGCTGCCGAAACGATAGCCTGCCTGACGTTTGCCAGCCCAGACCCGCTCCAGCGGATAGGTAAGCCCGTTGGTCAATTGTAGGATGATGCGCGGTTCGGACGGGGCTTCGTGCAGGAAGCTGAGGCCAATACCGAGCTCCGACAGATCGCGGATCAGGCACACATATTCGCCGGTCTGACACACCACTTTCGCGATGCGCAGCATTGCTGACTTATGGGCTGACTTACCTACTGCGGCGCGATGTTCGTCGCTCGCTACATCGCCGATTGTCGGCCCCGAAGTTACTGATACCATCTCGGCCATAATGCGCCTTAGCCCCTCACTCACCCCACCTTTGGATAATGGAAGCTAACCTAGTGTGGTTAACGAATTACCAAAGTGCGGGAAGATTCCGCTGTTAGGCACGGTATTTCAGACGGATAGCGGCCCGGCTGGCATCAATACATGTGCTGGCCGCCATTAATGCTCATGGTCGATCCGGTCATGAACGCGCCGTTTTCGGAGGTGAAGAAGGCAACGCCGCGCGCGATTTCCTCTGCCTGACCCAAGCGGCCGACGGGGATTTTGGCGACGATCTTCTCCAGTACCGGCTCCGGCACAGCGGCGACCATGTCGGTGTCGATATAGCCTGGCGCAATGGCGTTGACGGTGACGCCAGCCTTCGCGCCTTCCTGCGCTAACGCCTTGGTAAAGCCGTGAATGCCCGACTTCGCGGCGGCGTAATTGACCTGGCCATATTGCCCGGCCTGTCCGTTGATCGAGCCGATATTGACGATCCGGCCCCATTTGCGTGTCCGCATGCCGGGGAAGGTCGCTTTCGCCATGTTGAAGCACCCGCCCAGATTGACGCGCATGACATCGTGCCAATCGTCATAACTCATCTTGTGCAGCGTACCGTCGCGCGTGATCCCGGCATTGTTGATGACGATATCGACGGGGCCGTATTCAGCCTCAACCTTGGCGCACCCTTCAAGGCACGCTTCGTGATCGCCAACATCCCATTTGTGTGATGCAATGCCGGTTTCTTCCGAGAACGCCTTGGCCGCGTCATCATTGCCACCGTAATTGGCAATCACTGTATGACCTTGCCGCTGGAGCCGGTTGCAGATCGCGGCTCCGATTCCGCGCGTTCCTCCGGTGACAATCGCTACTCGGCCCATCGTGGTTCTCCTGTGGGATGCTGAGCCTTGTATCTAGCCGTGCCGTAACGTCGGGCAACAAAAAACCCCGCCGGAGCGAGGTCTTGCATACGAATTAATGCGGTCAGCGGACCGCCAATCAGAAGCGAATCTGCGTCCCGACATAGACAGCCTGACTGTCCTGCACCGAATTGGTCAGCGGATCGAGGCGGTCGCGCTCTTGCGAAAGGCGCACACCGGCGGTCACGTCGAGATTCGGCGAAAGGCTGAATGAGCCGCCAACATCGACGGTCTGTGCACCGAGCGAATCGAGTGTGTTTTCCGAACGACCGGCAATCTGCTCGTCTTCAAGCGCGATGCGCGGCTGCAACCGGCTTGGCTTGTCTTCGCGAGTCGGACGCGCGGGTTCGAACTCGGTCAGATCAGGCACACTCAGATCGCGAACCGTGTCCGGAAGGACAACGGGACGAGCAAAGCTCTGATACCCTCGCGCAGTACCGAGATTGTAGCGGCTTGGCTGCAAGGCTGCGATATTTTCGCTGGCGCTCGGGACAGCTTCGATCGCGGAACGGACCGAAATCGCCTGGGCGGTTTCGCTGTCGATCCGGACGGCAACAGTCACTGTGCGCTCACCCTGGATCGGCTGTGATCCTGCGGGAGTGAAGCGAATTCCCTTTTCACGGGCCTTGCCGGCGATACGCGCGGCCAGCTCGGGATCGACCGAAGCGGGCGTGAAGAAATCCAGCGCGGCTGTTTCAATTTTCTCGGCGCCATCGCCAAGGGAAACAACCGCAAGGCCGGTCGATGGAAGCACAAGAGCAAGCGCACCGGCAGCCGCAATCAGCGGCAGCTTGCGCTGCTTCATCGCTGTCTTGGCGTCCATACGTGCCATCGTGGTCTAGCTTCCCCTGTCTGGGCGGTTTTTACGTTACGGCAAAAGCAACTTTCGCCTGAACCTACCCTGAGTCGTTCCCAATATCACAAAATTATAGATTCGTGACGAACTTCTTCGCAATCATTTCTGTCAGGACCGGCGCGAGTCCTGCCCGACCTGTTGCTCTGGGCACACAGAAGCCGGCGTTGGCTAACCCGATTTCGCCCCAATTCAGCGTTCTGAAAGGCACGGATGCGCAGTTCGCAGGTATGAATTTCCCCGGCTTGAACCGGTTTCGGCGCTTGCCGCCACGTCCGCTGCCATTATAGAGCCAAGCGTACTGACAAAGGAATACGCCTCCGTGACACGCGCAATCTCAACCTACACCCGCTCGACCAAGCTGCTCCTGGCTGCCGCTGCGCTGGTTCCGCTTGCCGCATGTGGAGGCAATGATCGCCCGACGACTGAGCTACAAGCGGCTCAGGTCAACGCCATCGGCGTCAACGCATTCCTGTGGCGCGCTTCGCTTGAAACAGTGAGTTTTGCGCCGCTGCTGCAGGCCGACAGCGCAGGCGGCGTGATCGTGACCGATTGGTACGCGAACCCGTCAAATCCCGAAGAGCGCGTGAAGCTGACCATCACGATCCTCGACCAGGACTTGCGGGCCGATGCGCTCCGTGTTGCGGCGATCCGTCAGGTGGCACAGGCAGGCAATTGGGTGGACGCGCCGGTTCAGGCAGCCACCGTGCAGAAACTCGAAGACATTATCCTCACCAAGGCACGCGATCTGCGTCGCAAAGCTGTAGCCGGATAATCCTTTTCGCGTTAGCGAGCTTTCCATGACCGACACCCGTTTCGATCCGTCGCAGGCTGACGGGCGCTGGCAGCGCGCGTGGGCCGAGGCCGGGACCTTCACCGCCGACAGCAACAGCGACAAGCCCAAGAGCTACATCCTTGAGATGTTCCCCTATCCGTCGGGGCGCATCCATATGGGGCATGTGCGCAACTACACGATGGGCGACGTGCTCGCGCGCTACAAGAAGATGCGCGGCCATGAAGTGCTGCACCCGATGGGCTGGGACGCCTTCGGCATGCCGGCAGAGAACGCGGCAATGGAAAAGAAAGTCCATCCAGGCAGCTGGACCCGCTCCAACATCGAAGCGATGAAGGCGCAGCTGAAGCGGATCGGCTTTGCACTCGATTGGACCCGCGAATTCGCCACCTGCGATCCGGAATATTACGGCCACGAACAGGCGCTTTTCATCGACATGTATGAAGCGGGCCTGGTCTATCGCCGGCAGTCGGAAGTGAACTGGGACCCGGTCGATATGACCGTGCTCGCCAACGAGCAGGTGATCGACGGCAAGGGCTGGCGCTCCGGCGCCGAAGTCGAAAAGCGCAAGCTTGATCAGTGGTTCCTCAAGATCACCGACTTTGCCGAAGACCTGCTGAGCGGGCTGGGCGACCTTAAAGACTGGCCGGACAAGGTGCGGTTGATGCAGGAGAACTGGATCGGCAAATCGTCGGGTCTGGAGTTCAGCTTCGAGCTTTCGAACGGCGAGAAGCTGCCGGTCTACACCACACGGCCCGACACGATCTTTGGATCAAGCTTTGTTGCGGTCGCTGCCGATCACCCGATCGCGCAGGGCGTCGCTGCGGATGATCCCGACGCGGTGGAATTCATCGAAGAATGCAAGCGCGGCGGAACGACCGCTGCCGAGCTGGAAACCGCCGAAAAGCTGGGCTTCCGCACTGATATCACCGCACGCCATCCCTTCACTGGCGAGGCGATGCCGCTGTTCATCGCGAACTTCGTGCTGATGGATTACGGCACCGGCGCGGTCATGGGTGTGCCGGGGCACGACCAGCGCGACTTCGAATTTGCGACCAAATACGAACTGCCGATTGCACGCGTAGTCGCCAGCGATCCTTCACAGGCCGACGCGCCGATGGGCGGCGAAGCGGAACCGGGCGATGGTGTGATCGTCAATTCCGACTTCCTCGACGGTATGAGTGTTGAGGATGCCAAAGCCGAAGTGATCAAGCGCGCCGAAAGCGGCGGGTGGGGCGAAGGCACGACCGTTTGGCGGCTGCGCGATTGGGGCGTTTCGCGGCAGCGCTATTGGGGCACGCCGATCCCGTTCATCCATTGTGACAAATGCGGTGTGGTGCCTGTGCCCAAGGACCAGCTGCCGGTGACCTTACCCGATGATGTCGACTTCGAGACACCGGGCAACCCGCTCGAACGCCATCCTACATGGAGCAAGACCTCTTGCCCCAAATGCGGCGGCGATGCGCGGCGCGAGACCGACACGCTCGACACCTTTACCAATTCCTCATGGTACTTCCTGCGCTTTGCCAGCCAGCCTGCGGATGCGCCGTTCGACCCCGAAGAAGTCGCCAAATGGATGCCGGTGCAGCACTATATCGGCGGGATCGAGCACGCGATCCTGCACCTGCTCTACGCACGGTTCTGGACGCGGGCCTTGGCGCATATCGGCAAGCTTGACGTGAAAGAGCCGTTCGCAGCGCTCTTTACGCAGGGCATGGTGACGCATGAGACGTATGCGCTTGGCGATGGCAGCTGGCTGTCACCAGATGAAGTCCGCAAGGATGGAGCCGATTGGATCACGGTTGAGGGCGGCAAGCCGGTTACTGCCGGTCGCGTCGTCAAGATGTCGAAGTCGAAGAAGAACGTCGTCGACCCGGACAACATCATCGCCAATTACGGTGCCGATGCGGTGCGCTGGTTCATGCTCTCCGACAGCCCGCCCGAACGCGACCTGCCATGGTCCGAAAGCGGGATTGAAGGGTGTTGGCGTTTCGTCCAGCGGCTGTGGCGGTTGTTCGACGCTTACGATCCGAATGCGACGGGCGAATACAAACCGCTCGCCCGCAAGGCGCATCAGACAATCGTTGCAGTGGCTGAGGACATCGAAGCGCTCGGCTTTAACAAAGCGGTCGCGCGTATCTATGAATTGACCGGCGCGGCGGAAAAGGCGGAATCCAGTGAAAGTCGCAATTTCGCGATCCGTGCGATCCTGCACATGGTCAGCCCGATGATGCCGCACCTCGCGGAAGAAGCGCACTCCAAGCTCGGCAATAGCGATCTGATCGCTGACGCCGCATGGCCTGAGCACAATCCGGCCATGTTGGTCGAAGATGAAGTGACCATCGCTATCCAGCACAAGGGCAAGCTGCGCGACACGCTCACCGCGCCCAAGGGAGCTTCCAACGAAGACCTCGAAGCGCTTGCGCTCGCCAGCGAGAAGGTTCAGCGTTCGCTTGATGGAGTGGAAGTTCGCAAGGTGATTGTGGTGCCTGATAGACTGGTCAATATCGTTACCTGATGCGCGTACTGTTTGCCTCTGCCGCGCTGCTCGCGCTCTCGGCCTGCGGGCTGCAGCCGATGTATGCGGGAGGCAGCGCATCTGCCGTCGCTCAAGGCCTCGCGGCGGTCGATGTCCCGGCGATACCGGGACGTGATGGCTGGCTGGTCCGCAATGCACTGCAGAACAGGTTTGGAGTCGCCGGAGACGCCTCGCCCGCCTACCGGCTCGATGTGCGGCTTGACGATGCGCTCGAAGCGCTGGGCGTGCTCAACGATGACACGATCAGCCGCGAACGCCGCATCTTGCGCGCGCGCTATCAATTGATCGACCTTGCCACCGGTGAAATCCTGCTCGACGCGACTGCCGGGGCCGATGCTGGGATCGACGTGGTCTCCAGCGAATACGCTACCATAGCCGCCGAACAGACCGCGCTTGAAAACCTCGCCAAGGAAGTGGCCGACCGTATGGCAACCCGCATCGCGCTCACCCTGCGCGATCACACCAACGGTCAAGCGAGCCAGTGAAGGCGACCCAGAGGGATTTTGCCCGCGGCGTTCCGCGCAATGCCGGACAGGCCTCGATCTTCTTTTTCTGCGGCCCGGATGAAGCCGGTGCGTCCGCCGCCGCCAACGCGATCATCAAAGGGCTGCCCGATGCGGGCGAAAGGGTCGATGTGTCAGGTGCGGACCTGCGCAAGGACCCGGCGATGCTTGGCGATGAAGCTCGGTCGGATTCGTTGTTCGGGGACAAGCGTCACATCCTTGTCCGGGCAAACGGCGATGAAGCGCATGACGCGGTCAAGGCGCTGATCGAAACCGGCGAAGCGGGGGCGGGTGATGCGGCGCCGGTTCTGATCGTCGCGACTTCTGCCACAGACAAATCGCGCACGGCCAAACTGCTCGAAAAGCGCGCCGATGCGCTGGTGGCAATGTTCTACCCACCCGACCTGCAATCGGTGTCCGTTTCGGTCCGGGCCATGGCCGACTCGGCCGGATTGCGCCTGGGCGGTGATCTCGCCGAGCGTATTGCGCGCGGTGCAGGGCTCGATGTGCGGCTCGCTCAATCGGAAGTGACCAAGCTGGCGCTGTATTGTGATGCCGATCCGCTTGTCCCCAAGACCGCGTCGATCGAGGAATACGAGGAGATAGGCGCGTCCACCGAAGAGGACGGTTTCCAACCCCTCGTCAACGCGGTGATGGGCGGTGAGACTGGACGCCTCGACAAGGAAATCCGCCGCATGCGCGAATTAGGCCTGAACCCGGTCGGATTGCTTCTCGCGCTCGAACGGCGCGCGGCGCAGCTGGCGCAGATCAGCGCCAAACTGGGGCCGCGCGGTTCGCTCGACAATCTCGGCAAAGGCGAGAAAGCGCAGCTCGGTATATTCTGGCGCGAGGAACGCGATATTCGTTTGCAGCTCGGGCGTTGGAGCCATCCCAAGCTTAACCGCCTGATTCCGCGCTTGATCGAGCTTCACCGAACGCTGCTTGCCAACAGCCAGGCGGCAGAGCTGCTTTTGGCGCAGGATCTCGCGCAAATCGCTCGGTTCGCCGCAAAACGGTAATCGATTTATCGGGAAAACTCTCTTCGCAGTCGCAAAAAATTCGCCTTTCGCAGTGAATCTGTGCTTAAGGAAAAATACGTGGGTCAGGCCACGTAGGAACAGCGCTGCATGAACACCCAGACCGGGCCACTGCTCACTGCGGTTCAGCCCGACATTGTCGAAAGCAAGATCGCGCCCTCGCGTGAGCGTCGGCGACTGCGTGCTTATGTGCTCATGCTGTTGATCGATGCGGTGCTTTTGCATCTCGGGTTCGCGCTTGCATCGCTCGTTTACGAAGGCGTGTGGTGGCAAAAGAGCACCATGCTCGCAGCGCAGACCATGCTGCCGGTGTTTTTCACCATTGCGCTCTACAATTCGACCTATTGCGTGCGGGTGCTGAGCGACTGGATATTCGCTGCGCGCAAGGCGCTGATCGCGCTTGTCATATCGGCTGGCCTGCTGAACTTTGTGGCCTTCTACACTAAGTCGAATGCGCAGTTCTCGCGGATTTCGGTCACGCTGGGATTGCTCTTCGCTGCGCTGGCGCTGGTCGCATTCCGTCGCATCGTGCCGATGATCATTGATCGCTACTGGGATGGCCGGGTTCGCAACCAGCTGGTGATCGACGATGGCGGCCCATCGTTTTCGCTTGATAAATGCACCACAATTTCTGCTGCGAAATACGAACTCGATCCGACCAGCCACGATCCTTTCATGCTGGACCGGCTGGGCAAGCTGCTGCGCAATCAGGATCAGGTGGTCGTAAGCTGCCCGCGTGAGCACCGCGAAGCCTGGGCATTTCTGCTCAAATCGACGGGCGTTTACGGAGAGATCGTGAGTGAACCTGCGCACACGCTCGGCGCGGTCGGAGTGCATCGCTATGAAGGCCAGGAACGGACCACGCTGGTGGTTTCGACAGGGCCTCTGGGCTTGCGCGCCCGGATGATGAAGCGTGGTTTCGACTTTTCTGCAGCGCTGGCGGGATTGATCGTTCTGTCGCCGCTGCTGCTCATTATTGCACTGTCGATCAAGCTCGAGGATGGTGGGCCAGTCCTCTTCATCCAGCGGCGCCTCGGGCGCGGCAACCAGTTCTTCGACATGCTCAAATTCCGCAGCATGCGTCAGGAAAAGCTCGATCAGGACGGTGCGCAATCAACCTCTCGTGAGGATGATCGCATCACCCGGATCGGCGGCTTTATCCGCCGTACCAGCATCGACGAGCTGCCGCAGCTGATCAACGTGCTGAAGGGCGATATGTCCGTGGTCGGTCCGCGCCCACATGCGCTGGGTAGCCGCGCCAACAGCAAGCTGTTCTGGGAAGTCGACAGCCGGTACTGGAAGCGCCACTCGCTTAAGCCCGGCCTCACGGGTCTCGCGCAGGTTCGCGGCCACCGCGGTGCGACAGAGCAAGAGAAAGATCTGACCGATCGTTTGCAGTCGGACCTGGAATACATCTCAAGCTGGTCTCTGCGTCGCGACATCGCGATCCTGTTCAGGACTGTGTGGGTCTTGACGCACGAAAACGCTTACTGAGCGGCGCTAGTCCTACTCGCTTTCATCACCTTGTGGCACTGAGAAGCTGCCGGTTACTCGTCCATCGCTGCTTTCGGTCGAACCCGGCACAGAATTGCCCGAAGCGCGGCCATCGACGCTCGACAGGCCGGAGCGTAAATCGATCACCAGACGCCCGCCATTGAGCGTATCCGTCCCGCGCCGCAGCCGGACATTGCCAGCCATGGTGATGATCCGCCGGTTGAAATCGTAGATTGCGACATCGCCGCTCGCGCGTTCGTCGCCGCGCGTCAGCGTGACTCCGCCGGTCGCGGTGATCCGATCGATCCGCAGTTCACCGCTATCGTCATAATTCACCAGAGTGCGCGCCGATTGCACACGAAGGCCAGCCTGGTTGATGACTACATTGCCCGACAAAACTACCCGGTTCTGCCGGTCCTGCAGCTCGATCCGGTCGGCGGCATAGTTCACGGGTGCCCGCGAATTGTGGGCAGCAATCGATTGCGCCTGAAGACCAATCCCGCCGGCAAGGGCTGCGGTCAGGGCAAAGCCGCCTGCGGCCCAGCCCAGAGCGATCAAGCGCAGAGGCTTGCGGCGCGTATGCGAGTGCGTGTGGTTGTTTATCGTCATCACGGAACCCTCAATTCCCCCGGAACCATGGAAAGCCGGGCATTCCCTTCGAGTGCCAAAGTGCGCGCGTTGAGATCGGCGCGAATGGCGCGGGCAGAGAACGCTCCTGCGGGCACTTCGCCTTCGACCCCATCGTCGCCTTGCATTGTACGGGCATCCAGATCGACCGATACGCCGCTTGCCGTCATCGTATAACCATCGGCGGCGGTCAGCCTGACCGATCCATCGACATCGACCACTTCTTCGTCGAGGTCATAGGTGCCGCCGGGCGCGCTGATCCGCGCCGGGCCATCGGAAAGCAGCAATTGCGCGATCAGATCGTCCATCCGAACCAATCCTTCGGCGCTGGAACGCTGCACCGCTTCACCCGCCGTAATCGAAAACGGTCGGCCCGTGTCATCGCGGCCCCGGTACATTGCATTGTCGACGCTCAGCCGTTCGTTGATCATTGCGACCTTGTTGCGATCGAGCAGGAAGCTGACTTCGCCGCGCGGGGACAAAGGCGTGATCACCATCAAGGCGGCCACCACCCCTACCAGCATCGGGAGCACTCTACCCAGAAACCCGATCAACCGATCATGCGAACCGCCGGGCGCAGCAAAATGCTGACGCTGGTTACGCAGCGCTTTCGCTTCAGAGGTTTCGATGCGGCGTTTGATGACCATGGCGGCGCGGTCTGGCTCCTCTCGCCTTACGCGTGGCTGAAGATGTCGTGCTCGGCCCAACCGGCGATGTCGAGCTGTGCACGGGTCGGGAGGAAATCGAAACAGGCCTGAGCGATCTCCATCCGGCCTTCGCGTTCGAGTCGTACGGTTAGCTCATCGCGCAGACGGTGGAGGAACCGCACATCAGACGCGGCATAGTCGCGCTGCGCGTCGTTCAGAACCGGGCCGCCCCAATCGGAGCTCTGATGCTGCTTGGAAATGCTTTCGTTCAGCAATTCGTCGGTCAGGTTCTTGAGCCCGTGGCGATCTGTGTAGGTCCGCACCAGCTTGCTGGCGATCTTGGTGCAGAACACCGGGCCAGCTGTGACGCCGAGATAATACTGGATCGCCGCGAGGTCGAACCGGCCGAAATGATACAGCTTCGTGCGGCTTTGGTCGGCAAGGATCGTGGTCAGGTTGGGCGCCTCATAGGTGCTGCCCGGTGAAAAGCGCACAAGGTGCTCATCGCCCGACCCATCGCTGATCTGGACCACACACAGCCGATCGCGATGCGTGATCAGGCCCATGGTTTCGGTGTCGACTGCAAGGTCAGATGTGCCGGTCAGCACGCCTTCGGGCAGGTCTTCTTCGTGAAAATGCACTGTCATATTGGTCCGACGCTGTAGGAGCATTGGGGAAAGAGGGGAAGGGGACACTCGCGCCTTTGATGCGTCGCGGTGTAACTCTGTGAGCTATGGCTAGCGACGACATCCCAGAAAGCTGGCGCGAGGCGCTCGAACCGGCGCTGACGACGCCCGAGGCACGCAAGCTTGGTGGATGGCTGCGAGCCGAGGAGGATGCGGGCAAGACGATCTTCCCGCCGCGCGGGCAAAGGCTCGCGGCGCTGGCGATGACGCCGCTGGATAAGGTGAAAGTCGTGATCCTGGGACAGGACCCGTATCACGGGCCGGGTCAGGCGCACGGATTGGCGTTCTCCGTGCAGGATGGGGTCAAAGTGCCGCCTTCGCTCGTCAACATTTACAAAGAGCTGGAGAGTGACTGCGGTATCGCTCGGCCAGCGACTGGCAATCTTACCCCTTGGGCGAAGCAGGGCGTGCTGCTGCTCAACAACACGCTGACGGTGCAGTCGGGCAATGCTGGAAGTCATGCCGGGCGCGGCTGGGACGCGATCACCGATGCGGCTGTCGCGGCGGTCGCCGAACGCGGCGATCCCACGGTTTTCATCCTATGGGGTAGCCATGCGAAGAAGAAGGGTGGCCGGGTGCGGGCGCTTGGTAGCGGGGATCATCACCTCGTACTGACATCGCCGCATCCCAGCCCGCTCTCCGCGCATGGTGGCTTCTTCGGCTCGCGTCCCTTCAGCCAGACCAACGTCTTTCTCGAAGCGAATGGCTGCGGCGCGGTCGACTGGTCGCTGCAATGACTGAGGACGAAGCGCGAAAAGCTCTGCTCGAACGGCAAGCGCAGTTGGCTGAGGAAGACGCCGCCAATGCTGATTCGCGCGATACCGTCGAGTTGCAACAGGATAGCGTCGGGCGACTGTCGCGGATGGACGCGATGCAGCAGCAGGCGATGGCGCAGGCGCAAGAGCGCCGCCGCGCTCAGGAACGGCTTCGTATTGAAGCGGCGTTTGAGCGGTTAGACGAGGGCGAATGGGGCTATTGCGCCAAGTGCGGAGAGGAAATCGCCGAGGCGCGGCTGGAGCACGATCCGAGCGTTGCGACATGCGTGACTTGTGCTGGCGGCGAGGGTTAGGTCGCCAAGGACAGCACCAAGTCAGCACGTTCCTCGACAGATATTTTGGGAAGCTCAACCGTCTCGATTTGCAGCGCTGCCAGGTCGCGCCGCAATCGCTGTGCTTCGTCCCGCGCCATTTCGAATGAATGCGGACGTTCTTCGGTCTGTTCGAATATCTCCGGCCATGGCGGCGCAAAGAACACCCGCTGCGCATAGGGAAATGGTGGCGGCATAAGGCTTGCGAGCGGCACCTTCTCGCGCCCGGCGCGGCCAGAAAGAGCGTCCAAAAGTCCGCGATCAAAGAATGTCGGAGAGTCGGGCGAAACGGGGCTGTCGAGGTCGGCGAGCGACAAGGCAGTCACTGCTTCGAAGAATCCCAGCCGATCTTCCCAAGGCGCCGGACCGCCGCCCCTGATGATGCGCAGGCCAGGCTCGTGGACCACATTATGCCCGCGCGCTTCGAGATGATCGATAAGAGTGGATTTACCGCCGCCCGAACATCCGGTGATCAAATAGCGCCTATTCACTCGGCAGTTTGCGCATTTCCAGCGGCCATTCCGCCCCGACCAGTTTTAGCATTCCATCTTCCAGATAGCCGGTTACCCCGGTGAAGTCCGCCACGCCCATATCATTGGGGTGAAACGCAAACTGAACGGTCTGGCCCGCCTCCCAACCGAGATCGGCGAGTTTGAACGGCTTCGAGCGAATGCGGTGGATGCTTTGAACGAGGACCACGGTGTCCGGGACATCGCACGATTGGCGTGGGTCCTGGTCGACGGGCAGCGGGTCGGTGTATTCCAGTGCCTCTATCGAGGGATAGCCGTCTCGGTGAACTTGATCATAAAACCGCTCGCCATTCTCGCATGTCAGCTCAGCATCGGCATACTGGAACTCCTTGCCGTTGGTGCCCCAGACGACGCGAAGGAAAGGTGTGTCCTCGGGAGTGGCTCCGGTCGATTCCATCCCCGACCATTTGAACTCCGGCTCGACCGGCTTGGGATCGCTTGTCAGGTAGATGAAATCGCCCTCCTGCCGCCAAGTGCCTCTGGCACGCATGTCGAGCGCACCGACGGAAACGCCCCAGCCGAATGTGCCGTCGGCGTGGATTTCCATCCCCATCGCCGTTTCGAACGAGCTGCCATCGTAGCGGCCAATGAATTCGGACGAGGATTCTGCCTCGGCAGTTTCGGGCTCTGCTTCGCTATTGGCGACAAGCACCAACGGCAAAAGGCAAAGGGCCGCGCGCTTCATTCAGAACGCCGCCGTAAGCCGCGCGCCTACCAGAACGCCAGTGTCGCGGAAGGCGACCGCGCTGTCGATCACTTGCGCGTTGACGGTCAGTTCGAAGCCCTTGGCAAAACCGACCGTGTAGAACGCTTCGACGCCGCGTTCGTCTTCGATCGGCAGGCGGAACGCGATGTCGTCGACCAACTCATCGGTCAGCGAATACTGGAAATAGGCGAGGCCAAAGCGGTCCTGTGGGCGCTTGCGCGGGTTGCCGGAGATGCCGAAATAGCCCGAATAGTCGAGGAAGGTCGGGTCGCCGCGTGACGCCTGAAAACGCGCGAGGATGCCCCAGCCTTTGCCCGGAGCCTCTGGATACAGTTTGATGAACTGATAGGCCGACAATTGCAGCGCAAGCTCGCCGCTTTCATTGCCGAAGGTCCCGATTGGCTGCGGCGGCGGCGTCAGCGCGCGCGGCAGGATGTCGACCGCGAAACTGTCTCGCGTCGAACCGACGAGGGCAACGTTGTAGATTCCCGGCATCTTGCCGATGCGGGCTTTGTAGGCCGCAGCCGCCATGAATGCGACGCCACTTTCGAAGGCGGTTTCGAACCCCGTGCGTTCATATTGCGAATCCGGGTCAAACACCCAGAACCGGTAGATGAAATTCTTGGTCGGGATCTCGAGCTGTGCGCCGGTCATTGTGTTCGGGACAACAGCCGTCGGTGGAAGCGCGAGGCCGAGATTCTGGAAACCGTAATGACCGTCGCTTTCGACAATCGGCAGCATGCCCGAGATGTCGAGGATGTTGATCTTGCCAATTGTCAGCTTCGTGCCCGACTTCCAGCGCTTTGAAATGCTGGCGGAAAGATCGAAATCGCCTGCGCCTTCGGGACGGAAAAGAGCCGTGTTGTTCGGGATTAGCCCGATTTCGCCATTCGATGTCTCACCCCAGGTGAATTCGGGGCGCAAAGTGATCGTCCAGCTGTCATCAAGGCCGAAATTGCTTCCGCCGATATCAATATAGGCATCGGCGCGGCCGCTATAGCGGATGGTGTCATCGGCATCGCCCGCGATAGGCGCATCCACGAATTGCGATACGACCAGGCGCGCGCTGAACGGCTTTGGCGGGCCGGTAGGGATAAGCGCCTTGCCCTGCAACGCCACCAGCGGAGCAACGGATGAAACCGAGCCAATCTCCGCAGCGGGCCCGAAATTCTCGATATCCTGCGGCAGGACAGGAATTCGGCTGGCTGCATCATCGGCGCTTGTCGCTCGTTCGAACTCGCTGTCGAACTCTACACCTAGGTCGGCTGCATCGAATGGGGCCAACGATTCGGTTTCGGCCATTGCCGGATTGGCGAAAGCGAATGAAGCGGTGCCGATTGCTGCAAGGGCAATCGCACGAAATTCAGGGATGCTGCGTGAATGGGCCAGCGAAACCGGCATAGTGTATTCTCCAGTGGTCTCTGCGCCCGAACCGCGTGGCCACTTTATTGTTTTGGTGATCCCATTCGATTCAGTGTGGCAACCGACCGCGTGGTGAACACCGTCTCCCAAACGTAAGATAATATTATCCTAATACGGCGCTTTCGAAGGAAAAACGCAATGGGCCACAGCCCAGCGAAGCCGCAATTGTGCGGTTTTCCGTCAGCAGGAGGTTGGAATTGCGCCCTAGCGCGGCAATTCGGACACACCCATCAGCGCTTCGTCGACTGCACGCGCGGCTTGGCGACCTTCGCGGATTGCCCAGACGACCAGGCTCTGGCCGCGCCGCATATCGCCGCACGCAAAGACGCCGGGGACGCTGGTGGAATAGTCTTCGGTGTTGGCTTCGACATTGCCGCGACCAGTCAATTCGACGCCCGCCTGTTCGAGCAATCCTGCCTTTTTCGGTCCGACAAAGCCCATCGCCAGCAGGATCAAGTCGGCGGGAATGGTGAATTCGCTGCCTACGATCTCGCGCATCTGCCCATCAACCCATTCGACCCGCGCGCATTCGAGGCCGGTCACGGTCTCGCCGTCGCCGATCACGCGCTTAGTCAGCACAGCCCAGTCGCGCTCGACGCCTTCTTCATGGCTCGATGACGTGCGCAGTTTGAGCGGCCAATCGGGCCAGGTGAGCGCCTTGTCTTCCTTCTCAGGGGGCTTCGGCATGATTTCCAGCTGGGTGACGCTCTTCGCGCCTTGCCGGTTGGAGGTGCCGACGCAATCGCTTCCAGTGTCACCGCCGCCGATCACGACGACATGCTTGTCCGTCGCAAGCAGGCTCCCACGCGGCGCGGCGCGCATTTCATCGTCGCCAGCATTGCGCTTGTTCTGCTGGGTCAGGAATTCCATCGCCAACCGCACTCCTGGCATTTCTGCTCCGGGGATAGCGAGCCCGCGCGCATCCTCCGATCCGCCGGAAAGCACGATCGCATCGAAGTTTTCCTGAAGGCTTTTGAACGAAACGTCGACGCCGACTTCCTTCGAGGTTTTGAACTCAACACCCTCGGCTTCCATCTGAAGGCAGCGGCGGGCGATCAGGTGCTTTTCCATCTTGAAGTCGGGAATGCCGTAGCGCAGCAATCCGCCAACGCGGTCGCTCTTTTCGAACAGGGTTACGCTGTGGCCAGCGCGCGCGAGCTGCTGAGCGCAAGCCATGCCTGCTGGCCCCGAGCCGACCACTGCAACCGACTTGCCTGTCTTTTTCTCGGGGATCTGCGGCTCGACCCAACCTTCTTTCCATCCGCGATCGACAATCGCACATTCGATCGATTTGATCGTCACCGGCTGGTCGACAATGTTGAGCGTGCAGCTGGCCTCGCACGGGGCAGGGCAGATGCGACCGGTGAATTCGGGGAAATTGTTGGTCGAATGCAGCACGTCGAGCGCGTTGCGCCAGTCGTTTTCGTAGACCAGATGATTCCAGTCCGGGATCATATTGTTCACCGGACAGCCGTTGTGACAATACGGAATCCCGCAATCCATGCAGCGCGAAGCCTGCGAGGATAGCGTTGTATCATCCGGCTGGACGACGAATTCACGGTAATTGTTCAGCCGTTCCTTGGGATCGAGATAATCGCGTTCGCGCCGATCCAGCTCGAGAAATCCGGTGTCCTTGCCCATTGTTCTTCTTTGCGTCCCTAGATCTTATTCCGCTGCCACGCTGGCGGCTTCTTCGCGCTCGGCCTCGAGCGTTTCGAGCGCGCGCTTGTAATCGCGCGGCATGACTTTGACGAAGTGGCCCAGCGCAGCGTTCCAGTCGGCCAGCAATGCGCCAGCGATCTCGCTGCCGGTGTGCAATTGATGGCGTTCAACCAGGATGCGCAGGCGCTCAGCATCGTGGCGCAGCATGTCGCCCATTCCGAAATTGTGCACTGAGCGCGAACGCTGCTGCGGACGGCCAGTGCCTTCATCAAGGTCAGCTTCGCCGGAGATCGGCAGCAGATCGACCTGCGCGTGGTTCACCAAATCGCTGAACTTGCCGTCCGGATCGTACACATAGGCGACGCCGCCGCTCATTCCTGCGGCGAAGTTGCGTCCGGTCTGGCCGAGAACCACGACGACACCACCGGTCATATATTCGCAAGCGTGATCGCCTGCGCCTTCGACTACGGCAATCGCCCCGGAATTGCGGACCGCGAAACGCTCGCCTGCGACACCGTTGAAATAGGCTTCGCCCGCGATCGCACCGTACAGCACGGTGTTGCCGACGATGATGTTTTCGCCCGGATTGCGGTTGGCAGCTTCGGGCTGGCGGATGATGATGCGTCCGCCGCTCATGCCTTTGCCGACATAATCGTTGGCATCGCCCGACAGATCGAGCGTGACGCCGTGAGCCAGCCACGCACCGAAGCTTTGCCCGGCAACGCCGGTCAGATTGACGCGGATTGTGTCGGGCGGCAGGCCTTCGTGGCCATGCGCTTTGGCGATCTCGCCAGAGAGCATTGCGCCAGCGGTACGGTTCACATTGCGAATTTCATAATCCAGTTGGACAGGCTTCTTCGCAGTGATTGCTTCCTGACTGTCAGCAATCAGCGCGTTGTCCATTGCCGCACCAAGGCCGTGATCCTGCACTTCGGTGTTGTGCAGCGGTGCGCCTTCGGCCAGCTCTGGTTTGTGCAGCAAGCGTGACAGATCGATCCCGCGCGCCTTCCAGTGCCGGTGCATGCGGGTCATATCGAGGCGGTCGACGCGGCCGACCATTTCCTCGACCGTCCGGAAACCCAGCTCGGCCATGATGCCGCGCAGTTCTTCGGCGACGAAGAACATGTAATTGACCACATGTTCGGGTTGACCGGTGA